>JBJDYT010000080.1:0-11650 GCA_051867635.1 Oscillospiraceae bacterium | reverse complement strand
GAGCTGCGGGCCAAGGGCGACGACGAGGCGGAGATGATGGACGAGGATTTCATCAACGCACTGGAATACGGCATGCCCCCCACGGGCGGCCTCGGCATCGGCATCGACCGCTGCGTCATGCTGCTCACCGGCGCGGACTCCATCCGCGACGTGATCCTGTTCCCCACCATGAAACCTTTGGACTGATATAACGCCGCGCCGCCGCTTTCCCACTCCCGCCGGGGGCTGGGAGGGGGCGGCGCCTTACCCCGTGAAAAAGAAAGGAGGCGCCCTATGGAGCGGATCACCAGCCGGCAGAACCCCCTCTGCGTCCATTTGCGGCGTCTCGCCGCGTCCCGGAGCTACCGGGAACAGACGCGGGAGTTTTTCTGCGACAGCCCCAAGCTCCTGCGGGAGGCGGCACAGTGGGGGGCGGAGGTGCTGGCCGTGCTGTATACGGAGGGGACGGAGCTGCCGTCCTTGCCGGACACCGTGCGGACGGCGGAGGTGACGGAGAGCGTCATGCGCTCCGTCAGCCCCATGGAAACGCCCCAGGGCGTGGTGTTCTCCTGCCGCATGCGGGAGAGCGCGCCGCCGAAGGAGCTGACGGGCCGGCACTATCTCGTGCTGGACGGCGTGCAGGACCCGGGGAACGTGGGCACCATCCTCCGCACGGCGGACGCCTTTGACTGCGACGGGCTGTTCCTGCTCCCCGGCTGCGCGGACGTGTATAACCCCAAGACCCTCCGCTCCGCCATGGGCGTGCTGTTCCGCCGCAGCGTCTGGCGCTGCGGCCTTGCGGAGCTGTCGGCGCTGCTGGAGCGGGCGGACATTCCCCTTTACGGCGCGGCCCTGCGGGAGGATACGGCGGACGTGCGGGAGCTGGACCTTTCCCGGGCCGCGGTGGCCGTGGGGAGCGAGGGCCGGGGCCTCAGCGACGAGGTCCTGCGGCGCTGCGGCCGCACGGTGAAGATCCCCATGTCGCCGCGCTGCGAGTCGCTGAACGCGGCGGCCGCCGCCGCGGTGCTGCTCTGGGAGATGTACCGGCAGCTTTGAGAGAAAGACCCCGGCACACGGGGAGAAAGGGCGGGAAGCGCCATGTCGTCTTTGAAGTACTGGCTCTGGCTCAACACATTGACAGGACTGACCAACCTCTCCCGGCTGCGGCTGCTGGCGCAGTTCGGCACGCCGGAGGGGGTCTACTACGCCGACAGCGGGGAGCTCTCCCGGGTGGAGGGCCTGTCCCGGGGACAGGCGAGGCTGCTGGAGGATAAGAGCCTCAAAGAGGCGGACCGGGTCCTGGGCGAGTGCGAGCGGCTGGGCCTGCGGGTGCTGACGCTGCAGGACGCGGCGTATCCCGGGAGGCTGAAAAACATTTTTGACCCGCCGGCGCTGCTCTACCTGAAGGGCAGGCTCCCGGCGGTGGACGAGGAGGTCACCGTAGCCATGGTGGGCACCCGCGCCGCCACGCCCTACGGCGTGCGCTCGGCGGAGGAACTGGGCTATGGCCTCGCCAAACAGGGCGCGGTGGTGGTCTCCGGCATGGCCCAGGGCATCGACGCCGCCGCGCTGCGGGGCGCGCTCCGGGCGGGAGGGCGCACCATTTCCGTCCTCGGCTGCGGCATCGACGTGGTGTACCCGGCGGAGAACCGCTATCTTTACGAGGACGTGGCCGCCGCCGGCGCCATCCTCTCGGAATACGCCCCGGGGACGGAGCCCAGGGGCGAGCATTTCCCCGTCCGCAACCGCATCATCTCCGGCCTCGCCCTGGGTACTGTGGTGGTGGAGGCGCCGGAGAAGCGCAGCGGCGCGCTGAACACCGCCCACACCGCCCTGGAGCAGGGGCGGGACGTGTTCGCCGTGCCCGGCGGCATCGACGCGGAGATGAGCCGGGGCTGCAACGGGCTCATCAAGGAGGGCGCGGCGCTGGTGACGGAGGCCTGGGACATTCTCAGGGAATACCAGGCGGCCTATCCGGACAAAGTGACGGCGAGGGAATTCGAGACGCCCCGGGAGCTGGGCCATCAGGCCCGGCAGAAGCGGGCGGAGGCCCGGGAGGAAAAGCGGGAGGAAGCGGAGAAGGCGGAGCGGGCGCTCCGCGCCGTGTCCCTCTCCTCGCCGGAGCTGAGCCTCAGCGACGACCAGATCGCCGTGCTGCGCGCCCTGCCAGGCGGAGAGGCTTTACAGGCGGACGACGTGGTGGAGGCCACGGGCCTGACGGCCCGCCGGGTCCTCTCGGCGCTGACGGTGCTGGTGATGGAGGGCCTCGCGGAGGAGGAGAGCGGCAAGCGCTTCCGCCGCGCCGTGGAGCTCAAAGACTGACGCGGCTGATTTATGAAAGCAGCCCTTTTATGAAGAAAGCCGCCTTACAGGGAAAATAAAGCGGAAAGCGGCCCCGCCGCTTTCCGCCTGCGATACAGCAAATCAAACGCTCACTCGGAGGAAACTATGGCAAAAAAGCATCTCGTCATCGTGGAGTCCCCGGCCAAGGCCAAGACCATCGGCAAGTACCTGGGCCGGGACTATGAAGTCAAGGCCTGCATGGGCCACCTCCGCGATCTGCCCAAGAGCGTGCTGGGTGTGGACATCGAGCACGGTTTTGAGCCCAGCTACAAACCCATCCGCGGCAAGGAGGAGCTGATCAGCGAGCTGAAAAAGGCCGCCGACGCCGCCGATATCGTCTATCTCGCCACCGACCCAGACCGGGAGGGCGAGGCCATCAGCTGGCATCTGAAGGAGCTGCTGGGGCTCAGCGACGAAAAGGCCCGGCGCGTCACCTTCAACGAGATCACGAAGAAGGTGGTGGAGGAGAGCATCCGCGAGCCGCGGGAGATCGACCAGAGCCTGGTGGACGCCCAGCAGGCCCGGCGGGTGCTGGACCGCATCGTGGGCTATCAGCTCTCGCCCCTGCTCTGGAAAAAGGTGCGGCGGGGCCTCTCCGCCGGACGCGTCCAGTCCGTGGCCACCCGCATGGTGGACGACCGGGAGAAGGAGATCGAGGGCTTCCAGCCGGAGGAGTACTGGTCCCTGGACGCAGTGCTGCTGCACGACGGCCGCACCCCCTTCACCGCCCACTACCACGGCGTGCAGGGGAAGAAGCAGGAGCTGCCCTCCGCCGAGGCCGTGTCCGCGGTGATCGAGGCGGTGAAGGACCAGGTCTTCTGTGTGAAGAGCGTCAAGCGCAGCGACAAGCAGCGCAGCCCCTCGCCGCCCTTCACCACCTCCACCATGCAGCAGGAGGCCAGCCGCAAGCTGAACATGACTCCCCGCCGTACCATGGCCATCGCCCAGCAGCTGTATGAGGGCGTGGACATCGCCGGCGAGGGCACCGTGGGCCTCATCACCTATATGCGTACCGACAGCCTCCGCATTTCCGAGGAGGCCATCGCCGCGGCGAAGCAGTTCATTCTCGGCCGCTACGGCGCGGCCTACTATCCCGCCCAGAGCCGCCGCTTCAAGGCGAAGAACGGCGCCCAGGACGCCCATGAGGCCATTCGCCCCAGCAACGTGGGGCTGACGCCGGAGCAGGTGAAATCCGACCTGACGCCGGAGCAGTACCGGCTGTACCGCCTGGTGTGGAGCCGCTTTGTGGCCTCCCAGATGGCCAACGCCGTCTATGACAGCGTCAGCGTGGAGGTGGCGGCGGGGGAGCATGAGTTCCGCGCCGGGGCCTCCAGCCTGAAGTTCGCGGGCTATACCGCCGTGTACGAGGAGAGCCGGGACGAGGAGGGCAAGGAGGAGAAGGAGAGCCCCCTGCCCGCCCTGACGGAGGGCGAGGTGGTGGAGTTGAAGGAGTGCAAGCCCGAGCAGCACTTCACCCAGCCCCCCAGCCGCTACACCGACGCCACCCTCATCCGCGCCATGGAGGAGCAGGGCATCGGCCGGCCCTCCACCTACGCCACCACCGTCTCCACCATCCTGGACCGGGAATACGTGGTGAAGGACGGGAAGTATCTGAAGATCACCCCCCTCGGCAGCGTGGTGACGGAGCAGATGATGGAGGAGTATTTCCCCGACATCGTGGACACCAAATTCACCGCCAACATGGAAAAGGGCCTGGACGAGGTGGAAGAGGGCGAGAAGGAGTGGCGCGCGCTCATCGGCGAGTTCTACGACGGCTTCTCCCAGAACCTGGAGCAGGCGGAGCAGGCGCTGGAGGGCAAGCGCTTCAAGGTCCCCGACGAGGTCAGCGAGGAGACGTGCGACATCTGCGGGAGGAACCTGGTGGTCCGCACCAGCCGTTTCGGCCGCTTCCTGGCCTGCCCGGGCTATCCCGACTGCAAGTTTACCAAGCCCATCGTGGTGGAGATGCCGGGCCGCTGCCCCAAATGCGACAGCCGCATCCTGAAAAAGACCTCCCGCAACGGCTACACCTACTACGGCTGCGAAAAGTATCCCGAGTGCGACTTCATGACCTGGGACGTGCCGGTGAAGGACGAGTGCCCCTCCTGCGGCAAGACCATGTTCAAGCGCTCCGGCCGGGGCTTCAAGAAGCCCTTCTGCGTGAACCCCGCCTGCGAGCGCTTCCTGCCGGAGGATAAGCGGGGCTACTACAAGAAAAAGACCGCCGATGGCGAAGCCGCCGGGGAGACCGCGGAAGCGCCGGCGGAATCCAAGGCGGCGGAGAAGAAGCCCGCCGCGAAGAAGGCGGCCGCCAAGGCGGCGGAGAAAAAGCCTGCCGCGAAGAAGACGGCCGCCAAGGCGGCGGAGAAGAAGCCCGCCGCGAAGAAACCCGCGGCCAAAAAGACTGCCGCGAAAAAGGAAGAATAATCCCATATAATGCAGAAAAAGGATATCATATGAACGTTACTGTCATCGGCGCGGGCCTGGCCGGCTCGGAGTGCGCGTGGCAGCTGGCGCAGCGGGGGATCGACGTGACGCTGCTGGAGATGAAGCCCCTGCGCCGCACGCCCGCCCATCATACGGACGATTTCGCGGAGCTTTGCTGCTCCAACTCCCTGCGCAGCGACCAACTGGAAAACGCGGTGGGCCTGCTGAAGGAGGAGCTGCGGCGGCTTCAGTCGCTGATCCTCGCCTGCGCGGATGAGACGCGGGTGGAGGCCGGCGGCGCCCTCGCGGTGGACAGGCACGGTTTTTCCCGCCTGGTGACGGAGCGGGTCCGCAGTCACCCCCGCATCACCGTGCGCGCGGAGGAGGTCACCGCCATCCCGGAGGGGAACGTGGTGGTGGCCAGCGGCCCGCTGACTTCGGACGCGCTGGCGGAGGAGCTCCTGCGGCTTTTCGGCGATGCCGCGCCCCTGCATTTCTATGACGCCGCCGCCCCATTGGTCAGCGCCGGGAGCGTGGACATGGACAAGGCCTGGTTTGCTTCCCGCTACGACAAGGGAACACCAGATTATGTCAACTGCGCCATGAGCGAGGAGGAGTACGACGTCTTCTGGCAGGCTCTCACCACCGCCCAGGAGGCGGAGGTCCACGGATTTGAGGACCGGATGGTGTTCGAGGGCTGCATGCCGGTGGAGGTCATGGCCCGCCGGGGGCGGGACACCCTCTGCTACGGCCCGCTGAAGCCCCGGGGGCTGAAGGACCCGAGGACGGGGAAGGAGCCCTTCGCGGTGGTGCAGCTGCGGCGGGACAACGCGGAGGGGACGGTGTACAATCTGGTGGGCTTCCAGACCCATCTGAAGTTCCCGGAGCAAAGAAGAGTGTTTTCCCTGATCCCGGCGCTGCACGACGCGGAGTTTCTGCGCTACGGCGTGATGCACCGCAACACCTTCCTGGATTCGCCGAAGCTGCTGGACCGGTATTACCGGCTGAAAAGCGATCCGCGCATCTGCTTTGCCGGGCAGATGACCGGGGTGGAGGGCTATGTGGAGTCCGCCGCCAGCGGCTTCCTCGCGGGGGTGGAGCTGAGCCGCCGCCTTCGGGGGCTGGAGCCGCTGGACCTGCCGCGGGAGACCGCCATCGGGGCGCTGGCGCTGTATGTGGCGGAGGGGGGCTGCGCCGCCTTCCAGCCCATGAATGTGAATTTCGGCATCATGCCGCCCCTTGACCACCGGGTGAAGGGAAAGAGGAATAAAAACGCGGCGCTTTCCGCCCGCTCGCTGGAGCTGGTGGAGCGGCGGAAGGAGGAGATCCTCAAATGAAGATCATCGTTGACGCCATGGGCGGCGACCACGCGCCGCAGGAGATCGTGAAGGGGGCGCTGCAGGCCCGGCGCGCCTACGGCTATGACATCGTGCTGGTGGGCAGGCAGGAGGAAGTGCTGCAGGCCCTGCATGAGGCGGGGGAGCAGGATGTTCCCCAGGGCGTGGAGATCCGCCACGCCAGCGAGGTGGTGGAGATCTGCGACGAGCCCTCCACGGCCTTCAAGACGAAAAAGGACTCCTCCCTCACCGTGGGCCTGACCATGCTTCGGGATGGGGAGGGGGACGGCTTCGTCTCCGCCGGCAGCACCGGAGCGCTCCTGGCGGGGGCGACGCTGGTGGTCAAGCGCATCCGGGGCGTCCGCCGGGCGGCCCTGGCTCCCGTGATCCCCACGGCGGAGGGGCGGGCGGTGCTCTGCGACTGCGGCGCCAACGCCGAGTGCAGCGTGGAGTACCTGACCCAGTTCGCCCTGCTCGGCAGCTTCTATGCGAAGAAGGCCCTGGGGCTGGAGAGCCCCCGGGTGGGACTTCTGAATATCGGCGCGGAGCCCAGCAAGGGCGACGCCCTGCGGCGGGAGACCTATGAGAAGCTCCTGGCCCTGGGCGAGAGCGGCGCGATCCGCTTCATCGGCAACGTGGAGCCCAAGGAGGCCATGTACGGCGGCGCGGACGTCATCGTGGCGGACGGCTTCGCCGGCAACGTGATGCTGAAAAGCATCGAGGGCGTGGGCGGCTTCATGGGCAGGAAGCTGAAGGGCATGTTCAAGAAAAACGCCCTGACCATGCTGGCGGGGCTGCTGGTGAAAAAGGAGCTGACGGCCTTCAAGGAGGTGCTGGACCCCAACAAGATCGGCGGCACCGCCATCCTCGGCATCGCCAAGCCCGTCATCAAGGCCCACGGCTCCTCCAACGCGGAGGCCATCTGCAACGCCATCCGCCAGGCGGCGGAGACGGCGGAGGCCGATGTGGCGGGAGAAATGGCGAAAAATATTCAGCTGCTGCACGCCCAAAACGAAGATTAAGTATTGACAGCAAAAATGGGATGTCGTATGATTTGTAAAGCGATTTGCAGCATATGAAAGGAGTCTCAGCATGGAAGAAATTCTGAAAACGTTGCAGACGATGATCGCGGAGCAGTTTGCCGTCGAAGCAGAGGATGTGACTATGGAGACCAGTTTCGAGGACGATCTGGGCGCGGATTCCGTGGACCTGGTGGAGCTGGTGATGGCTCTGGAGGAGGAGTTCGACGTGGGCCAGATCCCCGAGGAGGACCTGACCGGTATGAAAACGGTGGGCGACACCGTCCGTTATATCTGCAGCAAGACGAAATGAGTCGATAAGGAACGCCCGTCAGACTGCGGGCGTTTCCTTTATTTGCGCCGGAACGGCTCCGGCGGACGGAGGAGATGAAGCGGAATGGAAGAGCTGGAGCGGAAGCTGGGCTATACGTTTCACAACGCCGCGCTGCTTTCGGCGGCGCTGAACCACAGCTCTTACGCCAACGAGCACCGCGGCGAGGGAGCGGAGAGCAATGAGCGCCTGGAATTCCTGGGCGACAGCGTGCTGGGCTTCATCACGGCGGAGTACCTGTTCGCACGCCATCCCGACCTGCCGGAGGGAGACCTGACCCGCATCCGGGCGGCCCTCGTCTGTGAGGAGAGCCTGCACGAGGCGGCGCTGCGCCTGGGGCTGGGGGAGTATCTCCGTCTCGGCCGGGGCGAGGAGCAGGGCGGAGGACGGCGGCGGCCCTCCATCCTGGCGGACGCCACGGAGGCGGTGTTCGCGGCGGTGTATCTCGACGGCGGCATGGCCGCCGCCTCGGCGCTGATCCACCGGGTGCTGCTGGACTGCCAGAGGGAAGAAGTGGTGGAGGAGAAGCGCCGGGACTATAAGACGGCGCTGCAGGAGCTGGTGCAGCGCAGCGCCAACGGCGAGCTGCACTACCGCATGGTGCGGGAGTACGGCCCGGACCACTGCAAGACCTTCGTGGCGGAGGCGCTGGTGGACGGCGCGGCCGTCAGCACCGGAGAGGGCCGCAGCAAAAAAGAGGCCGAGCAGATGGCGGCGAAGGCCGCGCTGGAGGTCCTGGAAGAGAAAGAATGAAGCGGGTGGGACGGCGGAGCGCCGTCCCACGTGTTTTCTTTCCCGCATTTGACGGAAAAGCGTCTCATATGCTATAATTACACAGTTAGGTATATAGCTGCCGCGGAGAAGGCTCCGCGCGTATAAAAAAGGAGAACATATGTCTGTTTTTGAATCCTTTCTGCTGGGTCTGGTGCAGGGCGTGGCGGAATTCCTGCCCATCTCCAGCTCCGGCCATCTGGCCATCGCCCAGAACCTGCTGGGGCTGCCGGTGGACGACGGGGTGCTGTTCGACGTGCTGCTGCATCTCGGCACGCTGGTGGCGGTGTTCGTGGCCTACTGGCAGGACGTGGTGGACATGGTGCGGGAGTTTTTCCTGGGCGTCCGGGACCTGGCGCGGCACAGCACCCCCACCCCGGTGCCGCCGGCCCGTCGGCTGGTGCTGCTCATCATACTGGGCACGCTGCCGCTGTGCCTTATCCTGCCCATCAAGGACCGGGTGGAGGGCCTGTACAACAACATGTGGTTCATCGGCGGCGCGCTGCTGGTGACGGGCTGCCTGCTCTATGCCAGCGACCGCTGCCGCCGGGGCCGCAAGACCGAAAAGACCGCCCGGGTCGTGGACGCGCTGGCGGTGGGCCTGGCCCAGGCCGTGGCCACCGTGCCCGGTATCTCCCGCAGCGGCATGACCATCACGGCGGGATGCTTCTGCGGCTTTGACCGGCGCTTCGCGGTGCGCTTTTCCTTCCTGCTGTCCCTGCCGGCGGTGCTGGGCGCCAATATCCTGAGCTTGGCGGACGCGGCGGCGGAGGGCGTGGAATGGTCGCTCATCCCGGTGTACGCGGTGGGCGTGGTGACGGCGGCGGTCTCCGGCTATCTCTGCATCCGGCTTTTGAAGATGATCGCGGACAAGGGGCGCTTCGGCGCGTTCGCGTATTACTGCTGGGCGGTGGGCGCGCTGACGCTGCTCCTCACCGCGCTGCGATGATCCTGCAAAGGAGGAACTGTTTTGGCGGAAACGAAGAAGAGCTCCACCGCGGGCAAGCGCGCCTCCTCCGCGAAGAGCGGCAGCGCCAAAAATGCCAAAAACAATAAGAAAAACACGAAGCGGCCTATCCGGCGGGAAGTGGGGGGCGTGGTGGCCCTGCTGCTGGCCCTGTGCGTGGGCGTGAGCTATTTCAGCGCCGAGGACGCCATCTTCATCCACTGGCTGACGGTGGCGCTGAAGGGCCTGGTGGGCTACGGCTACTGGGTGATGCTGCCGGCGCTGCTGCTGGCGGGCTATATCCTGCTGCTGCACCGGGGCCGCCCGGTGCGGCTGGCCACGGCATCGGCCCTGCTGGCGCCGGTGTTCGGCTCCGCCCTCTGGCACACCATCTTCTGCCGGACGGAGATCCCCTCCGCCCTGGGCGCGGTGACCAAGCTCTGGCTCTCGGGCAACGAACTGCAGAGCGGCGGCGTGCTGGGCGGCTCGCTGGCCATCGCTCTGGACGCGGTGCTGGGCCAGGCGGCCAGCATCGTCATTTTCGGCGTGCTGCTCATGGCCACTGTCATGGCGGCCCTGCGGCTGACCCCCAGCGAGCTCAGACAGAAGTGGGAGGAGCGGGAGCGTCTGGAGTATCCCGAGGAGCCGGAGGAGCCGGCTCTGCCGACGGCAAAGCGGCAGAGCAAGGCCGCAGCCGCCGCTCCCGTCGCCAGCGCCATCGATATCCCTCTGGAGCCGGAGAGCCCCGCCCAGAGCGCCCCGGCCAAGCCCGCGGTGAAGAAGGGCGGGTTGTTCGGCGGCTTCTTCCAGGAAAAGCCGGACCATATCCGCCGGCCGGACGAGCTGCTGCGGAGCGGGACGGAGGATAAGCCCGCGGCGGAGAGCGCCGCCGAGACGGTCCCCGCGACCCGGGAGCCGGCGTTCCCCGTCCGGGAGAGCGCCGCTTTCCCGTCCAAGAGCGTGGAGCCCCCTGTGCCGCTGCAGCCGGAGCCGGAGAGCCGCGGCAAAAAGGCGGCCATGGGCGCCGCGGCCGCGGCGGCGGAGGCGGCCCTGGTGACGAAGGAGATCCAGGAGAAGCAGGCGGAGCAGGGCCGGGCGGACTATCAGTTCCCGCCGGTGACCCTGTTGACACAGAGCCGCGGCGGCAACCCCCAGAGCGCGGACGCGGAGCTGCGGAACAACGCCAGGCGTCTGGCGGAGACGCTGCGCAGCTTCGGCGTGGAGGCCGCGCCGGGGGAGGTGGTCCGCGGCCCCTCCGTGACCCGGTATGAATTTATGCTGGAGCAGGGCGTGAAGCTCAGCAAGGTGACGAATCTCGCGGACGATATCGCCCTGGCCCTGGGGGCCAGCGGCGTGCGCATCGCCCCCATCCCCAACAAGATCTCCGTGGTAGGCGTGGAGGTGCCCAACAAGCAGGTCTCCGTGGTCACCATCCGGGAGATCATCGAGTCCAAGGCCTTCACGGCCCACAGCTCCCCGGTCTGCTTCGCCGTGGGCAAGGACATCGGCGGCAACCAGATCGTGGGCGACATCGCGAAACTGCCCCATATCCTCATCGCCGGCACCACCGGCAGCGGCAAGTCCGTCTGCACCAACTCCCTCATCGTCTCGCTCATGTACAAGTCCTCCCCCGAGGACGTGCGCTTTATCATGGTGGACCCGAAGATGGTGGAGCTGGCCCCCTATAACGGCATCCCCCACCTGCTCATTCCCGTGGTCACCGACCCGAAGAAGGCGGCGGGAGCGCTGCAGTGGGCGGTGTTTGAGATGATGAAGCGCTATAAGCTCTTCTCCGAGCACGGCGTGAAGGACCTCAAGAGCTATAACGCCCTGGCCGCGAGCCATGAGGAGCTGGAAAAGCTGGCCTCCGTGGTGGTGGTCATCGACGAGCTGGCGGATTTGATGCTGGTGGCGGCGAAGGAGGTGGAGGAATCCATCTGCCGCGTGGCCCAGATGGGCCGCGCCGCCGGCATGCACCTGGTCATCGCCACCCAGCGTCCCTCGGCGGACGTCATCACCGGCCTGATGAAGGCCAACATCCCCAGCCGCATCGCCTTTGCCGTGGCCTCAAGTCTTGAGTCCCGCATCATCCTGGACACCACCGGCGCGGAGAAGCTGGTGGGCCGGGGCGATATGCTGTACGCGCCGCTTGGCGGCGGCAAGCCCCGCCGGGTGCAGGGCTGTATGATCACGGCGGAGGAGATCGAGCGGGTGGTGGACTTCGTCAAGCAGAACAGCGGCGAGGCCCAGTATAGCGACGAGGTCATCCGGAAAATCGAGGAGGCCGTGGCGGAGAAGGACAAGGGCGGCAAGAGCGCCGCCGGAGCGGAGAGCGAGGTGGACAGCGAGGCCGACGAGCTGCTGGACGCGGCGGTGGAGGTTATTCTGGAGACCGGGCAGGCCTCCGTGTCCATGCTGCAGCGGCGGCTGAAGCTGGGCTACTCCCGGGCCGCCCGCCTGGTGGACCAGATGGAGGAGCGGGGCATCGTGGGCCCCT
>JBJDYT010000079.1:0-2596 GCA_051867635.1 Oscillospiraceae bacterium | reverse complement strand
ACCAGTGGGTGAAATGGGTGGCGCCCTTTTCGATGGCCCAGTCCTTCATGGCGTTCGCGATCTCGTTGGCCGCGGAGGTGTCCAGCGCGCCGCCGTTCTCCACACACTGCTTCCAGCAGGAGTAGGTTTTTTTGCTGAGGCGCTGCTGCATGGTGGCTTCATTGAAGACCAGACTGCCAAAGAGCTCGGGAACGTTTATGTTGTGTTCACGCATGGGGGTTCAACTCCTTCAAAAACGAAATAAAAAAGGAAGGGGCGTTCACAGGAACAGCCCCATGACCAACGGGGTAAGAAAGGCTTCCGCCAGCGCCGCCAGCAAAAGCAGCGGCACCACAAGGCCGAGATAGGCCCAGCTGAGGGACACGGTCTGCACGCGCCAGGGGGCGGGCTGTGCCTTTTTCAGGATGGCCCGGGTGACGAGCCGGCAGTGGCAGAGTCCCACCGCGCAGGCGGCGGCCAGGGCCGGGATCTCGAAGACGCCGTGGGGCAGGATGCCGGCGAAAAAGAGCGCGGGGGTCAGCTGCCCGTCCTGCATGCCGTAGACGCCCATGGCGGAAAGGGTCAGGGCGTTGCTGCCCAGGACCAGGGCGGGGTAGTACAAAAAGGGCAGAAAGCCGTAGATCACCGTGTTGATGGTGGCCCGCAGGTTGTTGGCAAACAGCAGGGAGAACATCTCCCACTTGCTCTCCGCCTCCAGCAGGCCGGACTGGGCCATGGACTCGGTGACGAGCCGGAGATAGTCCCGGCCGAAGTCCGGGAACAGCAGCGCCGCGGCGGCGAAGATGGCGCAGAGAATGAGAAAGGCCGCCAGACAGTCGTACAGCGCGGGGAGAAACTCCCGCCGCAGGAAATCCGTGTCCAGCTGCGAAGGGCGGAACTCGACCCTCATCTCAGCTTGTCCATGCCCAGGCGCAGGCGGCGCAGCGTCTCGTCCCTGCCCAGGATCTGGCAGATCTCCACGGCGCCGCCGGGGGTCACCAGCTTCCCGGCCGCGGCGATGCGCACGGGCCACATGAGGGTGGCGTTCTTCACGCCGAGGGATGCCGCGAGACCGATGAGCGCGTCGTGGATGCTCTCGTTGCTCCAGTCCTCCAGCGCCTCCAGCGCGGGGACGGCCGCCTCCAGCATGGCGAGGGACACGGCGGAGTCGGTCTTGGACTTCTTGTTGGTGAAGAAGGAAACGTCATACTCCGGCAGCGCGTCGAAGAAATCGACCTTTTCGGGGATCTCCGTCAGCACCTCGCAGCGGGCCTGCAGCAGGGCGGCGATGGACTCGCTTGAGAAGCGCTCGTCCTTCACGCCCTGGCGGATGTAGGGAAGGGCCGCGGCGTGGAAGGCCTCGGGGCTCATGGAGCGGATATAGTTGGCGTTGAAATAGCGCAGCTTTTCGATGTCGAAGATGGCGGGGGACTTGGAAACGCCGGCGATGTCGAAGGAATCCGCCAGCTCCTCCAGGGTGAAGAACTCCTTTTCCGCCTGCTCGCCCCTGGGGGACCAGCCCAGCAGCGCCACATAGTTGAGGATGGCGGGAGTCAGATAGCCCATGGCCTTCAGGTCCTCATAGCTGGGGTCGCCGTGGCGCTTGCTCATCTTGTGCTGGGCGTCGCGCATGACGGGGGAGCAGTGGACGTAGGTGGGGATCTCCCAGCCGAAGGCCTCGTACAGCAGGTTATACTTGGGGGCGGAGGAGAGGTACTCGCTGCCGCGCACCACGTGGGTGATGCCCATGAGGTGGTCGTCCACCACGTTGGCGAAGTTATAGGTGGGCAGGCCGTCCCGCTTGAGCAGCACCTGGTCGTCCAGAGTGCTGTTTTCCACGGTGATGTCGCCGAAAATGGCGTCGCGGAAGGTGGTGGTGCCGTTTTCGGGGATCTTCTGGCGGATGACGTAGGGCTCCCCGGCGGCCACGCGGGCCCGGGCCTCCTCGATGCTGAGGCTGCGGCAGGGATCGGCGGCGCGGCCGAATTCGCCGGAATCCTCCTCGGACTCCGTCTTTTCGCAGAAGCAGTAATAGGCGTGGCCCTTTTCCACCAGCAGCTCCGCAAATTTACCGTAGAGGCCCCGGCGCTCGGTCTGGACATAGGGGCCGGTGGGGCCGCCCACGTCGGGCCCCTCGTCGTGGGTCAGGCCGCATTCCGCCATGGTGCGGTAGATGACCTCCGTGGCGCCCTCCACGAAGCGGGTCTGGTCGGTGTCCTCGATGCGGAGGATGAAGGTGCCGCCGGCGTGGCGGGCGATGAGCCAGGTGTACAGCGCCGTGCGGAGATTGCCCACATGCATGTAGCCCGTGGGAGAGGGGGCGAAGCGGGTGCGGACCTTGCCGCGGGGGATGCGGGACTCCAGTTCCTCGAAATAGCGCATATCCAAAGCCATACGGTCTCCTCCGTTTTTTGATTACTTGCGCCGCAGGGCGGGGACTGCCGGGAAAAACCGCCGCTCCGCCCTGTTTTTGCAAACATTTCTCTTCATACCATTATATTTTCCGGAGGAAAAAAGTCAATGTGAATCCCCGCCAATTTGTTGCCTTTTTTTCGCATGTATGTTATCATAACAAACTAATAACACCGTTCTAAAATATGTTATATTTTTGGATTCC
>JBJDYT010000078.1:0-11927 GCA_051867635.1 Oscillospiraceae bacterium | reverse complement strand
ACAAGTGCGACCAGGTCGACGATGAGGAGCTGCTGGAGCTGGTGGAGATGGAAGTCCGCGAGACCCTGGACTTCTACGGCTTCCCCGGCGACGACACCCCCATCATCCGCGGTTCCGCTCTGAACGCCCTGGTGTCCGAGTCCACCGATCCCAACGCTCCCGAGTATGCCTGCATCAAGGAGCTGATGGACGCTGTTGACTCCTATATCCCCACTCCTCCCCGCGATGACTCCCTGCCCTTCCTGATGCCCGTCGAGGACGTCTTCACCATCTCCGGCCGCGGCACCGTCGCTACCGGCCGTGTGGAGCGTGGCCAGCTGAAGCTCGGCGAGGAAGTCGAGATCATCGGTCTGACCGAGGAGCGCCGCAAGACCGTCGTCACCGGTATCGAAATGTTCCACAAGCTGCTGGACTACGCTGAGGCCGGCGACAACGTTGGTACTCTGCTCCGCGGCGTGGCCAAGAGCGAGATCGAGCGCGGCCAGGTCCTCTGCAAGCCCAACTCCATCCATCCCCTGACCAAGTTCGTGGGCCAGGTGTACGTCCTGAACAAGGAAGAAGGCGGCCGTCACACTCCCTTCTTCAACAACTATCGTCCTCAGTTCTACTTCCGTACCACCGACGTGACCGGCGTCATCACCCTGCCCGAGGGCACCGAGATGTGCATGCCCGGCGACAACGTCGACATGAACGTTGAGCTGATCACCCCCATCGCCATCGAGAAGGGCCTGCGCTTCGCTATCCGCGAGGGCGGCCGTACCGTCGGTTCCGGCGTCGTCATCGAGTGCGAGGGCTAATTCCGCTTTGAACGGACTGAAAAGAGACAGAGCGAAAGCTCTGTCTCTTTTTTTGCCCCCGCGCGGCGAAAAGCGCCGCGGCGCGGCCGCCGTCCCTTGACAGGGAAAAGAAAAAGCGGTATCGTGGCAGCAGAAAATGAACAGGGCGAGGTGATCCGTCATGACAAAGGAAGAGCTGCTGGCAAAGGTCGCGGCGCGAAAGGACGGCGAGAGGCTGGACTTTTCCCGCGTGGCGCTGAAGCACACGGACTTTTCCGGCTGTGACCTCCACAACTGCGATTTCTCCTGGGCGGATCTGGAGGGCTGCCGCTTCGACGGCGCGGTTCTGGACGATTGCTCCCTGGATCATACCCTGATGTCCCGCGCCAGCTTCCGCGGCGCGTCGCTCCGCCGCATCGATCTGGAGGGGGCGAACCTCCGCTGGTGCGACTTCACCAATGCCCGTGCCGAGGGGGCCAATTTCTACACCGCCGTCATGGAGTATACCGTCAACGACGGCATCGTCATCGACGACACCACCAAGTGGTACCGAATGCACTGCCCGGAGACCGGCGCCTTTGTCGCCTATAAAAAGTGCTTTGATATGCGTCTGGTGCAGCTGCTGGTTCCGGCGGACGCCCGCCGTGTCAGCCCCACCTCGCCCTGGGGCCGCTGCGACAAGGCCAAGGTCCTGAGCATCTGGAGCTTTGACGGCAAGGAACGCTTTGACGAGGCCACCAGCCTCCAGACGGATAACTTCGTCTATCCCGTGGGCCAGTGGGTGACGGAGCCGCGCTTCAATCCCGACCGCTGGCTGGAGTCCGCTCCCGGCATCTACTTCTGGATGACCCGGGAGGAGGCCTTTGACTATTGACCGGCCGCCGGGAAAGGCGCGGCTTGAAAATCCCTTTTGAAAACGAAGCAAACATGTGATATCATAAAGGTACAGCGTGTGGCAGTGACTGCGTAAATCCGGTTGACCGCCCCACGCTGTCTTTTTGTCCGGCGCGCCTGCCGGCGGGAAAAGGACCCGCCCCGCTTTCGTGAAGGCGCGCGGCGGAACGCGAAAAAGAGGAGTGAGCGATACTGATGGAACCTACGGCCAAACAGAATAAAATGGCGGTGATGCCCATGGGGCGGCTGGTGCTGACCATGTCGCTGCCGCTGATGGTCTCGCTGCTGGTGCAGTCGCTGTACAACATCGTGGACGGCATCTTTGTGGCGCGGCTCAGCGAGGACGCCTTCACCGCCACCACCCTGGCCTATCCGGTGCAGCTTTTGATGGTGGCGGTGTCCGTGGGCACCGGCGTGGGCGTCAACGCCCTGATCTCCCGGCGGCTCGGGGCGAGGCGGCAGGCTGAGGCGAACCAGGCCGCCGCCACAGGTCTGCTGTTGTCCCTGGGCTGCACGGCGCTGTTCATGCTGCTGGGGCTCTGCTTCGCGGGACGCTTCGCCGCCCTGTTTGCCCGGGACGCGGAGACCGCCGCGCTCTGCGCCGGGTATCTCCGCATCTGCATGGCCTTCTGCCTGGGGATCTTCGTGGAGACATTGGCCCAGCGCCTGCTGCAGGCCACGGGGAACACGCTTTTGAGCATGATCTCCCTGGTGGTGGGGGCCGGGACCAACATTCTTCTGGACCCGATCCTCATCTTCGGCCTGCTGGGCTGCCCGGCCCTGGGCATCCGGGGCGCGGCCATCGCCACGGTGACGGGGCAGTGGCTGGGCGCGGCCGTGGCCCTGCTCCTGCACCACTTCAAAAACCCGGAGATCCGCATCTCCCTGCGCGGTTACCGCTGGGACCGCGGCACCGTACTGGCCATCTACAAGGTGGGCGCGCCCACCATCATCATGCAGGCCATGGGCAGCGTCATGCTCTCGGCCATGAACGCCATTCTGATGCCCGTCTCCCAGGCGGCGGTCACCTTTTTCGGGGCCTATTATAAGCTCCAGAGCTTCCTGTTCATGCCCATGAACGGGCTGGGCCAGGCGGCCATCCCCATCATCGGGTACAATTACGGCGCGAAAAACGGCGGACGGGTCCGGCAGGCCCTGCGGACCGCCCTGCCCGCCGCCGTGGGCATCGCCCTCGCAGGCACGGTGGTGTTCATGCTGTTTCCCCGGCAGCTGCTGGGCCTGTTCGAGGCCAGCGAAGCGGTGCTCGCCATCGGCGTTCCGGCCCTGCGCATCATCTCCGCCACCTTCGCCCTGGCCGCGGCCACCATGCTTCTGGGCTACGCGGCCTCGGGCCTTGGCAACGGCCTGGTGAACATGGTGGGGGCCGCCCTGCGGCAGCTGGTGCTGCTGCTGCCCCTGGCCTTTTTGCTGCTCCGCCTGGGCGGGGTCGGGAAGGTGTGGTACGCCATGTGGGTCTCCGAGAGCGCAGCCGCCCTGTACAGCGTCCTCAGTGTCCGGTCCGAGCTGAAGAAAAAGGTGCTGCCCCTCTGCGGGGACGCCGCCGCGGCGGAGGGCCTGGACGGCTGAGGGAGCGAGAAAACGTGAGCGGCACATGCGAAGGCATGTGCCGCTTTTTTGGAGGGCGCGGGCGGCAAGGCGGAGCGCCTGCGCCCTGTTTTCGACCGGTCTCACCCCGCAGGCGCTTTTGCTTTCCACCGCCCGGCGGCGGGGTATCCGGCCGTTACGCCCCCGCGGGGAAGGCCAGCGGTCCCTGGAAGCCGTCCGCGCCCAGGGCCATCACGTCCCCGGCGATGACCGCGCCGTCGCAGCAGTAAAGGTTCAGCTGCACCTGCGCCTCCCGGCCGGGATAGTTCAGCACCGTGTAGGTGTAGCGGACCACCTGCCTGCCGCAGTAGGCGGCGAGGTCGAAGCCCTGGGACAGCTGCAGCTCGTTGTACGCCTCATAGTCGCTGCCCGCGAGAGAGTCGGGCAGCTGCAGCCGCAGCGTCTCCACCGGCTCGCTCTCCACCTCCCAGCCGAGCTCTGCGAGATAGGCCAGGCGGTCGGCGGCGCTCTCCGCAGAAAGGGGCGTTTCCTCCTCGCCCCGGTGGCAGCCCCCCACCAGCAGGATCAGGGCCATAAGCAGCCCTCCCAGGACCAGCACGGCCCCCACAGCCTTGCCCCGGGTCAGACGTTTGGTGATGATAAACATAGCTTCCCTCCCTGTGCGCGCCTTGACGGGCGCGCTTTCCTGCTATTTCTTTATTCCCCCCGCGCGGGGTTTATGATACAATCGAAGGAAAGACGGCCGCCTCCTTTCGGGGCGGTCCGGCGGAGAAGGAGGAGCGGAGCCATGGCGGAAAAGCAGCGGATCGACAAGCTGGTGGCGTCCACGGGGCGCTACACCCGCAGCGAGGTGAAAAAGCTCATCCGTGCGGGAGCCGTCACGGTGGACGGCCGGGCGGTGCGCGGCGGCGAGGAGAAGGTGGACCCGGAGGCCGTGACGATCGCGGCGGAGGGGCAGCCCCTCACCTGGCGGCGCTATACCTGGCTCATGATGAACAAGCCCGCGGGGCTGCTTTCCGCCACGGAGGACAGCCGGCAGCGGACGGTGCTGGACCTGCTGCCGCTGGAACTGCGGCGGCAGGAGCTGTTCCCCGTGGGGCGGCTCGACAAGGACACGGAGGGTCTGCTGCTGCTCACCAACGACGGCGCGGCGGCCCATGCGCTGCTCTCCCCGAAAAAGCACGTGGACAAGCAGTACTACGTCCGGACGGAGGGCCGCCTGACGGAGGACGACTGCCGCCGCTTCCGGGAGGGCGCCGTCCTGGCGGACGGCCTGCGCTGCCTGCCGGCGGAGCTGGAGATCCTCCGGGCGGGGGAGGAGAGCGAGGCCTATGTGACGCTGCGGGAGGGGAAATTCCACCAGGTCAAGCGGATGCTGCTGGACTGCGGCAAGCCCGTGACGTACCTCAAGCGCGTCCGTATGGGCAATTTGACGTTGGATCCGGCCCTCGCCCCTGGAGCCTACCGATTCCTGACGGAGGAGGAAACGGCGCTTTTGTGCAAAAAGCGGAAAGACGAGGTTTGATAAAAAAATATCGACGAAAAATGAGCGGTTTTTTTGTGTGAAAGATAAAAAATTTCTTGCTTTTTTTCCTAAACTCCGCTATACTGATGACAGTAAAATTGCACAAAGAAGAGAAAACCGGAGAGAATGGGGAGGATACACCAATGTCAGGCAGGATTTTCCAAAATGTGGTATTACAGCTGAAGGAAAACACGGATCGTGTCATCGGCGTGGTGGACAGCGAGGGCGCCGTCGTTGCTTGCAGCGACCTTTCCCTGATCGGCCAGAGGTGGGAGCGGCAGATCCACGCGCTGAACCTGACGGAAGGCGGCGTGGCGACGGTGGACGGCAAGTCCTTCAAGCCGCTGAGCGGCTGGGGCGGTCAGTATGATTACCTGGCCTTCGTCATCGGCGACGACGAGATCAGCCGCACGGTCTGCGCCATGTCCACCGCATCCCTCAACGCGGCCAAGGTCTATTACGAGGAGAAGCATGACCGCGGCACCTTTATCAAGAACATCGTGACGGACAACATCATGCTGGGCGACATCTACACCCGCGCCAAGGAGCTGGGCGTGACGGCGGAGGTGCCCCGGGGCGTGTTCGTCATCCGCCCGCTGAAGAAGACGGACGATTCCCATCTGGAGACGGTCCAGGCTCTGTTCCCGGACCGCCAGACCGACTTCGTCCTCAGCATCGGCGAGGGGGACGTGGTGCTGATCCATCAGATGCCGGAGAATTCCGGGCTGAAGGAGCTCAACCGCGTGGCCGCCCAGCTGGAGGGGGCCCTCTCCAACGGCGAGGAGAACCATGTGGTCATCGGCGTCGGCACTGTGGCGGAGCACCTGCGGGAGCTGGCCAAGTCCTATAAGGAGGCCCAGATCGCCATCGAGGTGGGCAAGGTCTTCGACACCGAGAAGTTCATCATCAATTACGACAACCTGGGCATCGGACGGCTGATCTACCAGCTGCCCACCACCCTCTGCGAAATGTTTTTGCAGGAGGTGTTCAAGAAGAACCCCATCGATTCCCTGGACCAGGAGACGCTGTTCACCATCCACAAGTTCTTTGAGAACAACCTGAACGTCTCCGAGACCGCCCGCAAGCTCTTCGTCCACCGCAACACCCTGGTCTACCGGCTGGAGAAGATCAAGAAGCTGACGGGGCTGGACCTGCGGGAGTTCGACGACGCCATCACCTTCAAGGTGGCGCTCATGGTGAAGAAGTACCTCACCTCCCGCGGCATCAACGCCTGAGCAAAAAGGAAAGACTCAACAGCGGCCCCGCGGCTTTCGCCGCGGGGCCGTAAAGCTGTGTCCGGCGGCAGGCCGGGGGAGGGGATACGTTTCCATGATGCTCCGCAGGCTGCGCCCGTGGGACGCCGCCGCGCCGGCGCTGTACCGTTCCTTCGCCGGCAGCCTGCGCCGGAAAAGCGGCTCTGACGGCGGGGTGGAATACGCGCGCAAGTCCCCGGGGCAGTTCGCCCCGGGGACTTTTTGCCGGATTTCCAGAGGAAACCACTTGCGCCCGGGGAGGGGATTCTATATAATGGGGAATAGAATGGTTTTATGTCGACTGCTGCGCAGTCGCCGGGGATAGAGACCTCCGCCGCGGGGCGGAGACAGGAAAGGACAGGTGCGGATGATCCGGTTGACCAACGTGGAAAAGACGTACGAGAACGGCACCGAGGCGGTGCGCGGGATCTCGATGCAGATAGATGACGGGGAATTTGTGTTCATGGTGGGCCCCTCCGGCAGCGGAAAATCCACCATCATCAAGATGCTGACGGCGGAGGTGCGCCCCACGGCGGGCCGCGTGCAGATCAACGGCTTCAACACCAACCGGCTCAGCCGCCGGCAGGTGCCGCTGCTGCGCCGCACCATCGGCGTCATCTTCCAGGATTTCCGCCTCATCGAGAAGAAGACGGTGTATGAGAACCTGGAATTCGTCATGCGGGCGGTGGGCGCCCCCAGCCGGGAGATCCGCAAGCGCATCCCCTATGTGCTGGACCTGGTGGCCCTCAGCGGCAAGGAGGACCGGTATCCCGACGAGCTTTCCGGCGGCGAGCAGCAGCGCGTGGCCATCGCCCGGGCGTTGCTGAACAACCCCGTCATGATCATCGCGGACGAGCCCACCGGCAATCTGGACCCTGCCCGCAGCTTTGAGATCATGTCGCTGCTGGAGCGCATCAACACCCTGGGGACCACGGTGGTGGTGGTGACCCATGAAAAGACGCTGGTGGACCGCTTCAACAAGCGGGTCATCAGCCTGGACCAGGGGAAGATCGTCAGCGACCGCTACGGGCAGTACAACGGTCGGAAGGCGGAACGGCCCGCGGCGGCTCCCGCCGCGGCGGAGGAGGCGCAGGGCGCCGGGGAAAGGACGGTCCGGGCATGAAGCACGAATTGGGATATTTCTTCAAAGAGGGCCTGTCCAACATGTTCACCCACGGCTTCATGTCCTTCGCGGCCGTGGGCATCACGGTGGCCTGCCTGCTTATCATGGGGACCTTCTCCCTGGTGGCGCTGAACGCCCAGAATCTGCTGAACGAGCTGGAGAGCGAAAACGAGATCCTGGCCTATGTGGACGAGTCGCTGTCCGAGGAGGAGGCCCGGGCCCTGCAGAAAAAGCTGGAGAAGCTGGACAACGTGGGGGAGGTCACCTTCATCTCCCGGGAGGAGGCCATGAAGGCCTTCCAGGAGAAGTACGAGGACGACCCCCTGTTCCAGGACCTGGACGCGGAGACCTTCCGGCACCGCTACACTATCCGCACGCTGGACATCGAAAAGACCGCGGAGACGCGGGCGGCGGTGGAGGCGGTGGAGGGCATCGCCAAGGTCAACGCCTATGAGGAGATCGCGGGTGGCTTCATCGCCGTGCGGAACATCGCGGGGGTGGTGTGCCTGGCCCTCATCGTCATCCTCTTTGTCGTCTCCATGTTCATCATCTCCAACACCATCAAGCTCACCACCTTCGACCGGCGGGACGAGATCGCCATCATGAAGATGGTGGGCGCCACGGACGGCTTCATCCGCTGGCCCTTTGTGTTCGAGGGGCTGCTGTTCGGCCTGCTCAGCGCGGCCATCGCCTTCGCGCTGCAGTGGCTGCTGTATTCGGCGGTGAGTCAGGGCGTCTCGGGGAGCGACACCATAGAGCTGCTGCACATCATTGATTTCAAGACGATCTGGCTGCCGGTGGCGGGCGTGTTCGCCGCGGCGGGCGTGTTCATCGGCGTCTGCGGCAGCCTCTCCGCCATCCGGAAATTCCTGCAGGTGTAAAGGAGGCTGCTATGAGAAAAAAGTACAAATTTCTGGCGCTGAGCCTGGCCCTGCTGATGGTCCTGGCGCTGTTTACCGAAAGCGCGCTGCCCGCCCGGGCCGTGACCCAGGCGGATATCGACAAGCTGAAGGAGCAGGCGGGGGAGATCGCCTCCAACAAGGCGTCGCTGCAAAAGGAGATCGACCGGCTGAAGGCGGAGTCCGCCGACGCCACCGCCCGCAAGGAGCTGCTGGACCAGCAGAGCGACATGATCCGCGCGGAGATCGCCAACGCCGAGGCCCAGATCAACCAGTATGAGACCCTCATCGCCCAGACCAAGGAGGAGCTGGCGGAGGCCGAGGCGGAGGAGGAGGCGCAGCACGACCTCTTCTGCAGCCGCGTCCGCGCCATGGAGGAGAACGGCACGGTGTCCTACTGGGCGGTGCTGTTCAACGCCAGCGATTTCTCCGAGCTGCTCAGCACCCTGGACGACGTGGGAGAGGTCATGGAGGCCGACCAGCGGGTCTTTGACGAGATGCGCCGGGTCCGCCAGGAGATCCAGGAGAAGAAGGCCACGCTGGAGGAGAGCCTCCGGGAGGCGGAGGAGCAGAAATCCCTGATGGAGCAGAAGCGGCAGGAGCTGCAAAGCCAGATGACGGAGGCCGCCGAGCTGGTGAATCAGCTCTCCCAGGACAAGGATACCTATCTCAAGCTGCTCCAGGCCGAGGAGAAGGAGGCCGCCAGCATCGACGCCCAGATCCGCCAGATGCAGCAGCAGCTGGCCGGCTCCGGCAGCACCCCCGCGCCCACCTACGGCGGCTATATCTGGCCTGTCACCACCAGCAAGCGCATCAGCTCTCCCTTCGGCTCCCGCATCAACCCCGTGACGGGCCGGGCGGAGACCCATAAGGGCGTGGACATCGCCGGCGTGGGCTACACCAGCAAGGTCCTCGCCGCCAAGGCCGGCACGGTCATCATCTCCCAGAAGGGCAGCTCCTACGGCAACTATGTGGTCATCAGCCACGGCTCCGGCAACACCACGCTTTACGCCCATCTCAGCCAGCGCAACGTCTCCGTGGGCGACAAGGTGAATCAGGGCGACGTCATCGGCATCACCGGCTCCACCGGCAATTCCACCGGCCCGCACCTCCACTTCGAGATCACAGAGAACGGCAGCCGCATCGACCCGCTGACCTACCTGACGGACTACGTCAAGGCCTGGTAAGCGGCAGCATAGAAATGTATAGCATCGCCTTCCGCGCCATACCATGGTGCGGGAGGCGATGTTTTTTATGACGGGACTGGTTTTGCAGGAAGACGGCCGGCAGACGCACGGGGAGGAGAGCCGGCTGGGGCTGCGGTTTTACACGGTCCGTCTGCCCAAAGGCGGGGGGCTGCGCGGACGCCTCGCGGCGGAGCGGGCGGCGCGGCTGCTGCGGCGTCAGGGCGTGCGGTACTGCGTGTTCCCGGAGGGCTTTCGGGAGACGGAGCGCTTTCGCCGCTGCGGCGTACTGCCGGTGGACCCCTCGCCCCTTTGGCGGGAGAAGGCGGCCCAGTGGACGCTGGCGGAGCGGGCGGCCCGGGGACTCGGCGGCCCCGTGGCCGTGGCGGCGGAGCGGGTGACGCCGGAGGTGGAGCGGGCCGTGGAGCGGCTCTCGCGGCGGGTGGGCCGGGTGGAGCTGACGCTCTGCCCCGGGGCGGAGGCGCTGCAGCGAAAGCTTCTGCGCGGCAGCGGCGCGCCGCTGCGGCTCATCGACATGGCGCAGGCCGCCCGGGCGGAGACGCTGCTGGACTTCACCGCCCGGGAGGGAAAGCGCTTCCCGGCCCTGCGGCTGGGCGGGGAAGAGCGGGCGAAGCCGCCCCGCTTCGTCCTGGCGCCGGAGCGGATGGGAGAGGTGCCGCAGGGGGTGGATACGGGGGCGTTTTTCACCGCCCTCTGGCGGGGCGGGGCCCTCGCGGCGGAGGAGATCGGCGTCAGGAGCGGAGGGGGTGGGATCTGACCTGTTTTTCCCGCTTTTCCGCCCCCTGTTTTACAAAAACTTTTCTTGACAGCACAGGGAATCCTCACTATAATGCAATCTGATACATTATTATAAAAGAATACGCGCTTCCAAGCCCCGCTTTGGAAGCGCGATACGAGCAGCAGAAAGGACGACGATCATGAAAAAGGAATTCAAGATGAGCCGAGAGCGCTTCGACGAGCTGAAGGCGGAGCTGGAGTACAGCAAAACCACCCGCGCGGACGAGGTCTCCGAGCAGATCAAGATCGCCCGGGGCTTCGGCGACCTCAGCGAGAACAGCGAGTACGATGAGGCCAAGAACGAGCAGGGCAAGCTCTACTCCCGCATTGCGGAGCTGGAGGAGATCCTGGAGCATGCCGTCATCATCGAGGAGGGCGCCGCGGACGGCGACCGCGTGACCATCGGCTGCCGCGTGGTGGTGACGAACCTGAACTCCGGCAAGACCATGCCCGCTTTCAAGATCGTGGGCTCCCAGGAGGCCGACGCCATGCATGGCGCCATGAGCGAGGATTCCCCCTTCGGCAAGGCTGTCATGGGCGCCCGGGCGGGAGACGAAGTGCGGGTGGAAGCCCCCAGCGGCGTCATCCCCTACCGCATCGAGAGCATCGAGCGCTGAACCAGCGAGAAATAGACAAGGGAGAGAACCAATTATGGCTGATTATGCTGAAAATCCCACTTTTGACGCGCAGCAGGACCTGAGCGAGATCCTCCGGGTCCGCCGTGAAAAGCTGCATACGCTCCAGCAGGAGGGCCGCGACCCCTTCCAGGAGACCCGCTTCGCCGTGAGCCACCATGCCCAGGAGATCAAGGACAATTTCGACGCGCTGGAGGGCGCTGCCGTCACCGTGGCGGGCCGCCTGATGAGCAAGCGCGGCATGGGCAAGGTCAGTTTCTGCGACCTGCAGGATAAATCCGGCCGCATCCAGCTCTACGCCCGGAAGGACGAGATGGACGAGGAGGTCTATAACCGCTTTAAGAAGTACGACATCGGCGACATCGTGGGCGTGACGGGCGAGGTGTTCCGCACCCAGCGCGGCGAGATGAGCGTCCGCTGCAAGGACGTGAAGCTGCTTTCTAAGTCCCTGCAGCCCCTGCCGGAGAAGTTCCACGGCCTGACGGACAAGGAGCTGCGCTACCGCCAGCGCTATGTGGACCTGATCATGAACCCGGAGTCCCGGCGGAATTTTGAGATCCGCAGCGCTTTCGTGAAGTACCTCCGGAATTTCCTGGACGGCCGGGGCTACATGGAGGTGGAGACCCCGGTGCTGAACACCATCGCCGGCGGCGCCGCCGCCCGGCCCTTCATCACCCACCACAACACGCTGGATATCGATATGTATATGCGCATCGCTACGGAGCTGCACCTGAAGCGGCTCATCGTGGGGGGACTGGAGCGGGTGTACGAGGTGGGCCGCATCTTCCGCAACGAGGGCATGGACACCAAGCACAACCCCGAGTTCACCACGGTGGAGCTGTACCAGGCTTATGCCGACTTCAACGACATGATGGACCTGTTCGAGGACCTGCTCTCCGGCGCGGCCAAGGAGATCCTCGGTACCTACGAGGTGGAGTGGCAGGGAGAGAAGATCTCTCTCGCCCCCGGCTTCCGCCGCATGACCATGGCGGAGGCGGTGAAGGAGTACCTGGGCGTGGACTTCATGGCCATCAGCGATGACGCTGAGGCTGTGGCCGCCGCGAAGCGCGTGGGCGTGGACATGGACGGCGTGGAGCCCACCTGGGGCCATGCCCTCTATGAGTGCTACGACCAGAAGGTGGAGGAGAAGATTATCCAGCCCACCTTCATCACCATGCACCCGGTGGACGTGTCGCCGCTGGCCAAGCGCTCCCCCAAGGATCCCCGGCTCACCGAGCGCTTCGAGCTGTTCATCTGCCGCAGCGAGATGGGCA
>JBJDYT010000077.1:0-12338 GCA_051867635.1 Oscillospiraceae bacterium | reverse complement strand
AACATAAAGATGATGGCTTTCACCCGCTGGAACTGAACGAGGGCAATGTCCAGGCTATCTTCAACCGGTGCTTGGCGACGGAGGTCACCAAGGAAATGTCAGGAGGAATCCTGTTTCCGCCGTCCCATGGGTATGCGGATGATGCAGAGCGGATGATACGATTTGACCACGAATTATTGCTGAAAAACAAGAAATCCATAGAATACCTTTATGGGCAATTACAAAAAGTCCACACCTTGCAGACGGGAAAACGTATCACGATTGATGACTACAATATGACATATGACGGCAAACACTGGACAAGGGACAAGTCCGTCATGTTGCAATTTTTATACTTGGGTGTAACAAAGGACACCCTGCTCGTTTCTCCTTTCAGGGCGGTGGACAGCACTTCCATAATTAGCCCACAAGTCAAGCCCACCCTCTCCCCGAAAGACCCCGCCTTCCCCGCCTGGTGGGAGGCCCACAAGGCCGAATGGGAAGCGTAAAACAGAATAGAATCGCACGCCCCACGGGAATCCCGCGGGACTTTTCCGTCCGCTTTCACAGGTGGGGCTGGCAAAGCCCCGGTATATCCCGGAAATACTGTCAGCCCTGGAGGGCGCTGATTTGTCAAAATACAAAGACAGCATGCGTCCGTTGATCGAAAAGGACATGGCGGAAACCGAAAAGCGCCTGACAGCTGCCGATCTGCAGGGCCGCCCTGTTTGAGGGCTGCCCTGCTTGCGGCCGGGAGTCGGGCAGCGCGCCCAATAAACGGGCGCGGGCGGCACGGCGGCGCAGAGGATAAAAGGGCGGCGGAGACGCCCGGACAGCCGGGGTCTCCGCCGCTTGGTTTTTTGCGCCTTTCGGGGCTCAGTCCAGCGTCTCCATATTGGACAGCGTCAGCAGCGTCTCCGTCAAAACGTCCGTACCGCAGGCGATCTGCCCGATGTCCGTGTACTCCGCCGGGTCATGGCTGATGCCCAGATGGCTGGGCACGAAAATCATGGCCATGGGCGCGAACTCCGCGATCAGCAGCGAGTCGTGGTACGCCCGGCTGATCATCTTGTGGGCGGTCACGTTCTGGCTGCGGCAGCTCCGCTCGATGACGGAGATGACCTTCGGGTCGGACCAGCAGGGCGTGTCGTTGATGGCCTCCTCATGGCGGATGCGGACGCCCCGCAGCGCCGCCACGCTGTCCATGTAGGCATAGAGCTTCCGCGTCAGGTCGGCCTTGGTGTCCCGGTCGATGTCCCGGATGTCCACCGTGAAGCTGACCCGCCCGGGGATGACGTTGGAGGCGTTGGGGAACACCTCCACCTTCCCCACCGTGGCCACGGTATAGGTGTTCCCGTAGCTCCTGGCCAGCTCCTCCGCCTTCAGGATCAGCTCCGCGGCCGCGGTCAGCGCGTCCGTCCGGGCGTTCATGGGAGTGGAACCGGCATGCTCCTGCTGGCCCTCCACCGTCACGCAGATATGGGTGGAGGCGCAGATGCCCTCCACGATGCCCACCGGGACCCCCAGCTCCTCCAGGAACGGCGCCTGCTCCACATGGAGCTCCACACTGGCGAACACATCCCCCGGGTGCTTGCGCACGGTCTTGGGGTCCAGCTTCGTATATCCCAGACGCACCAGCTCGCTGTAGAGGGAAACGCCGTCGTCGTCATGCAGGTCCTTCGTCTGCTCCAGCGTCAGGTGGCCCGCCATGGCCCGGCTGCCGATGCAGCTGGTGCCGAAGCGGGTGGGCTCCTCCGAGGAGAAGACCAGGGCCACGATGCTGCGCCGGTGGCTCTCGCCGCTCTCCCGGATCAGCCGGCAGGCCTCCACCGCCGCGATGACGCCGGCCATGCCGTCATACATCCCGGCGTTCAGCACGGTGTCGATGTGGGAGCCGCTCCAGACCGGCGGCAGCGTCGGGTCGCTGCCCGCCAGGGTGCCGTAGATGTTGCCGGCGGCGTCCTCCGCCACCTCCATTCCCGCATCCCGCATGAGCGACTTCACATACTCCCGCGCCTTCATCTCCTCCTCCGAAAACAGGACCCTGGTGGTCCCCTCCTGATCCGGCCGGCTGTCGAAGGTCTTCAGCGTGTTCAGCTCTCTGAGCATCCTCTCTGGATCTGCCTTTTTCAACATGACGGAACCTCCTGTAGCTTTATCATTTGTAGGCTTGCGAGCGTTGTTTATCAGTTTCATGGTACAGGATTTTTCCGTCCCTGACAAGGGCAAGCTGCACAAGATATCCGCCCATATCAGGAAAAAGTGCATATTGCTAAAGGGCCGCCGCTGTGATAGCATGGTACCGCACACACCAAAGAGAGAGGATGTGATCTCCTTGCTGACGGTCGGCCAATTCATCGCGGGACTGGACAATCCCCGGCTGCATTGCGTGGCGGGCTTCCGGGGGCTGAACCGGGAGCTGAGCTCCTTCAGCGTGGTGGACACCCCGGAGATCCTGAAGTGGCTGCGCGGGGGCGAATTCGTGGTGGACGCGGGGTATATCACCAAGACCTGTCCCGGGATCATCCCGGGGCTGATCCGCGCCCTCAGGGAAAAGGGCTGCGCCGCCTACGGGCTGAAGATCCACCGCTATTTCGACGAGATCCCCCCGGAGATCCTGGAGGAGGGGGACCGGTACGATTTCCCCGTGGTCGCCATCCCCTACGAGACGCCCTTCTGCGATTTTGCCTACGCGCTGCACAAGTATGTGTTCCAGTACGAACTGGGCCTGGACCAGGCCGTCTCCCAGCTCTATATCCATATGATCTCCGCCTTCTGCAAGTACCAAAGCCCGGACCGGCTGCTGTACGAGCTGCACATCATTCTGGAGGATCCGGTGCTGCTGCTGGACGGGTCCTTCCGCCTGCTGGGCATGGAGGCCGACGAAGAGAGCCGCCGGCAGCTCCCCGCCCTGTTCCGGCTGGAGGCCCGCGTCCCCGTGCTGGGGGAGGCGCTGGTCTGCGAGCTGCAGAAGCAGCAGCGGGACCAGGGCTTCCTGCTGCGCCAGTTCACCGTCTCCGGGCCGGAGCGCGGCGTTCCCTGCGCTGTGGCGGCCATCCCCCGGGGGGAAGGCGGGAGCCATTACCTCCTGATCCCGGAGCTGAAAAAAGAGCTGGAATCGTGGCAGCTCCAGCTCCTGCAGAACGTCTCCACCCTCTTTGCCCTGGCCCTGCGCGGAAGCGGAAAGGACGCCGGGAGCTGCGCGCCCTCCTCCTTTGTCTCCCAGGTCCTCCTCCCCGACAGCGTTTCCCCCTCCGTCATTCTGCAGCAGTGCAAGCTCTGCGGCTTCAACTATGAGGACAAGCGCGTCTGCCTGGTCATCCGCTTCCGCAGCTACCTGCAGACCTCCATGGTGACCCGCAACGCCCTGCAGGGCATCCTCTCGCAGCTTCGCCGGGAGCTCTCCCGGACCTACGGCGGGGAGACCTATCACACGGACTTCAACGACGACCAGATCCTCTACCTCTTCTTCCCCAAGGAGACGGCGGCGAAGGACGCGGCGGCCCAGGCGGCGGAGGCGGCGGAGCGGATACACGAGACCCTGGGCAAATACGGCTTTGAAAGCAGCGTCGGCGTCAGCAGCTGCCGGGAGGGCCTGGACGGCATCGCGGCGGCGTTCCATGAGGCGCTGGACGCCATGGACCTGGGGACCCGGCTGTATCCCGGCAGGAGCGTCCACCTCTTTGCCCGCTATCAGATCTGCCACTGGCTCTCCACCACCTGCACAAAAAGCGAGCTGCAAAAGCTCTATGACGACACGGTGCGGCCCCTGCGGGAGAGCTCCGGCGGCGCGGCGGACTATGTGGCGATCCTGGAGGCGTACATCAACAGCCAGTACAACGTCTCCCGGGCGGCGCGGTCCCTGTTTATCCACCGCAACACCATGAACAATTACCTGGAGGATATCCGCGCCCTGCTGTCCGTGGATCTGTCGGACGCCCAGAGCGTGTTCCGCCTGCAGGTGGGCATCTACGCCATGCGGCTGCTGGGCCTGTGAGGCCCCCTCCCGCCGGAAAGCAAAAAAGACCGGAGCTTTTGCTCCGGTCTTTTCCACATGTTCACAGTTACTGGGCCTTGGTGCGGTCGATGGCCACCACCACGCGGCGGTTGGGCTCGGTGCCGGTGGAATACGTGGTGACCTTGGGGTGGTCCTGCAGCGCGGTGTGGATGACATGGCGCTCGTAAGCGTTCATGGGCTCCAGGGTCATGCTGCGGCCGTACTTCACCACCTTGGCGGCCATTTTCTGCGCCAGGTTCTCCAGACTCTCCTCCCGCTTGGCGCGGTAGTTCTCGGCGTCCACATGGACGCGGACGCGGCTGGAGCTGCCGCGGTTGACGCTGTAGTTGGTCAGCTGCTGGATGGCGTCCAGGGTCTCGCCCCGGCGGCCGATGAGCTGGCCCAGCTTCTCGCCCTCGAGATAGACCTTGTACTGGTTCTTCTCCGTCTCGAAGATCTTGATCTCCGCCTCGCAGTCCATCTGCTGCAGCAAGCCCGCCAGGAAGGTCCGGATCTGTCCGGCCTTGGCGTCGTCCGCCGCGGCCTCGGTCCCCTCGTACACGGGGACGAAGGGCGCCTTCTCCTTCGGCTCCCGGGGAGCCTTCTCCGGACGGGGCGCGCGCTCCTTTTTCTCCTGCCGGTCGCGCTCGCGCTTTTCGCCCTTGGTGCGCTTCTCGCCCTCGGCGGCCTTTTCGCCCTTGGTGGGGGCCTTCTGCAGCACCTCCTGCTTTTCCGCCAGCTCCCGGCGCAGGCTCTCCTTATCCACCGGCGCGGCGGGCCTGGCGGCGGGCTTCTTCACCGGCTTTTCCTCCGGGCTCTTGCGCTCCGCGATCTTCTCCGGGGTGAAGAGAGGCTTGCGGCCCACGTCGGCGGCCGTCTCCTCCTCGCCGTAGGTCACGCGGACCTTGGCGGGGCTGGCGCCGATGCCGAGGAAGCCGCTGCGGGCCCGCTCCAGGATCTCAACGGAGACGTCGTCGCGGTCCATGTTCAGCTGCAGCAGCGCCTTTTCAATGGCCTCGCTCTCCGTCTTGCCCGTTACATCAATATAACTCATGATGTGGCTCCTTTATCAGTTTCCGTAATGGTCCTCGCTGAAGGAACGGCCTCTGGCGTAGGGCCTGTCCCCCACGCGGCCGGCTTCGGAGGTAGAGTTCTTTTTCTTGCCGGAAGCGGCTTCGGCGGCCTTCTTGGCCTTGCGCTCCTTCTCCCGCTCCTTGTCGCGCTTGGCCTGCTCCTGCTGGAGCTGCCTGGCGGCTTCCATGCGGTACTTGCGGGCGGCCTCGCGCTTCTGGGCGCGCTCCTCCTCCTCGGCCTCGATCTTCTTGGTGAAGTACTTGCCGAGAACGCTCTCCTGCACACAGAAGAGGATGGACTGCACCAGCCAGTAGATGCCCATGCCGGCAGGGAAGGACCAGCAGATCCAGATGGACATGAGCGGCATGACGATGAGCATGGACTTGGAGCTGGCGTTGGTGGGCTGGCCCTTCATGCTGATGAGGGACTGCAGCAGGCTGACGCCGGCGCAGAGCAGGGGCAGGATGATCAGGCCAATAACGCTCCAGCTGACGTTGCCGCTGGTGAGCTGCTTGAACGCGTCGGAGGCGTTGGAGGCCAGGTTGATGCCGAGGAAGTCAAAGTTGATGTTGAACCAGCCCTCCACCTTTTCGCCGAACTCCGGCAGGTAGGTGCCGATCTTCTCCACCAGCTCGATCTGGGCATAAGCGCTCTTGCTGCCGGTCTGCATGAACAGCTCCACGCCCGCGGCGGTCAGGGCGTCACGGGCCTGGGTGACCACCTCGTCCGCCAGCATCATAAAGCGGGTGATGGGCATGCGGATGATGCTGTACAGCGGCAGGATGATGAACATGGGCAAAAAGCTCCACAGGCACCCGCCCATGGGACTCACGCCCTCCTCCTGGTAGAGTTTGGTGATCTCCTCGCTCTGCTTGGCCTGGTTGTTGGCGTACATCTTCTGGATCTCCTGCATCTTGGGCTGCAGGCGGTTCATGCGCACCATGCTCTTTTTGCTCTTGAGCTGGAAGGGCAGCATGACCAGCTTCACGATGACCGTGAAGAAGATCAGAGAAAGGCCGTAAGACTGCGTCAGGTTATAGAACAGGCGCAGCAGGGCCGCGAAGGGGATACAAATGATGTATCCAAGTTGGGAAAACATTCGGTTCTCCTCCGTCATTCTGAAAATTCGGCGTTCCCACGTCAGGGAACTGGGTCATAGCCTCCCTTGTTGAAAGGGTTGCACCGCAAAAGACGCTTCACCGTGAGCCAGCCGCCCTTCAGCGCCCCGTACTTCTCGATGGCCTCCAGGGCGTACTGCGAGCAGGTGGGGACGAAGATGCAGCAGGAGGGCCGCAGGGGCGAGATGCCCCGCCGGTAAAAGCGGATCAGGCAAAGCAGCAGCTTTTTCATTTCCGGTCCTCCCACAGCTTCAGCTCGCCGGCGGCCCGGCGAAAGGCGCGCTCCAGCTCCTGGTAGGAGCCCTTCACCGCCCGGGAACGGGCCACCACGATCATATCGTAACCCTGCTTCATCTGCCCCTGGTTTAACCTCCAGATCTCCCGCAGGCGGCGGCGCACCCGGTTGCGGACCACGGCCTTGCCCAGCTTGGCGGAGACCGTGACGCCCAGGCGGTTGTGGCCGAAGGCGTTGGGCCGGCAGTAGAGGACCAGGTAGGAGTTCACCGCGGACCTTCCCTTCCGGTACATCCGGCGAAACTCATGGTTTTTCTTGACGGTCCGCGTTTCCTTCAAAACGTTCTCTCCCCTTCCGGCGGCCCGGCCGGCGGGACGCTCCGATGCACTTCAAGGGACGAGAGATGAATCCTCATCTTCCGTCCCTGGATGAAAGCTTGTTTTCTTTGCGGCGCACTTGTCTGGCGTTCTTAGTGAGACAGAACGTTGCGGCCCCTGGCACGGCGGCGGGACAGCACCTTGCGGCCGTTGGCGGTGGCCATTCTCTTGCGGAAGCCATGCACCTTGGAACGCTGGCGCTTCTTGGGCTGATAGGTACGGAACATAGTGACACCTCCTCGTTAATTTGGACGGGATCGCTCCCGTTCTACTCGACGCGGCGCTTTTGCAAGCCGCCGCGCAGTGGACAAAAGAAAAACGCCGCCACGCGGCGCAGTAGTCATTATACATAAAACCGGGCTTTCTGTCAACAAAAACTTGCGTTTTCCTCCTTACCGCGCCTTTTTTCGGAGATTTTGGGACAAAAAGGCAAAGCACCACAAAATCTTGTGTTTTTTGGAGAAATTTATCCCTTTACCGGGTGAAATTTTTTTGCCCTTTCCCCACCCTTTTCCCGCAATTTATGGTTGTCCTTTCCGCGTATCTTTGGTATACTTATTTTATATTATTACCGCTCTTGACGCCGTGCGCGGCATGCCCCGAAAGGAGAGAAAATCCGTTTGAATTCCATCAAGGATATCTGGGATACCATATTGAAAACGCTTCGCAAGGACCTGTCCGAGGTCACCCTCTCCGCCTGGTTCGACGAGGTGGTGGCGGTGGACCTGAAGGATTCCGTTTTGCTGCTCTACTGTCCCAACGAATTTAAAAAGGGCTACATCGAGTCGCTCTTTCTCAAAAACATCCGCGCGGCGCTGAAGGAGCTGTTCTCCTATGACATGGGCGTGCGCCTGCTGACGGACGAGGAGTTTCAGAACTACGGCAAGGTGCAGGAGAAAAAGCCCGCCTCCCTGCTGGAGTCCGGGGAGTTCACCTTCGACACTTTCATCGTCGGCGGCAGCAACAAGCTGGCCCACGCGGCGGCCCGGGCCGTGGCGGAGGCGCCGGCGGAGCGCTATAACCCGCTGCTGATCTACGGCGACAGCGGCCTTGGCAAGACCCACCTGATCTACGCCATCGCCCACGAGATCCGGCGGCGGGACCCCAACAGCCGCATCGTGTACATCAAGGGCGACGACTTCACCAACGAGCTGGTGCAGGCCATCCAGTCCGGCACCACCGCCGCCTTCAAGGAGAAGTACCGCAAGGCGGACCTGCTGCTCATGGACGACGTGCAGTTCATCGCCGGCAAGCAGCAGACGGAGGAGGAGTTCTTCCATACCTTCAACACGCTCTATGAGTCCAAGCGCCAGATCGTGCTGACCTCCGACCGGCCCCCGGCGGAGATGACGAAGCTGAGCAACCGCCTGCAGACCCGCTTTGAGTGGGGTATGCTGGCTGACGTACAGCCGCCTGACTTTGAGACCCGCCTCGCCATCGTAAAAAGCAAGGCCGCCCAGCGGGGCACGGTGCTGGATGAAAAACTGGCGGTCTACATCGCGGAGAACGTCACCGCCAACGTGCGGCAGCTGGAGGGCTCCATCAACAAGATTCTAGCCTACCGGGACCTGGAGGGCCGGGACCTGGACGAAAACACCGTGAACCGGGCCTTCCAGGACATCCTGAAGCGCAGCAACGAATTCATCCCCACCGCGGACTCCATCATCAGCGAGTGCTGCCGCTACTTCAACCTGGAGGAGTCCGTCATCCGGGGCAAGCAGCAGAGCGCCAATGTCGTGAAGGCCCGGCAGGTGGCCATGTACCTCATCAACCACATGACGAACCTGTCCCTGACGGACATCGGCACGGAATTCGGCCGGGACCACACCACGGTCATGCACTCCCGGGACAAGGTGGCCGCCCTCATTAAGAAGGACCCCGCCTTCGCCGAGGTGGTCAAGGAGATCACCACCAACATCAATTCTCAGAAATGAGCCGAAATTTTCCACATTTCCCGTGGATTCCACAGGAACGTTCCGCCCCCCTCCCCCGGACAAGGGAACAGACTGTGGAAAGCGGGGAGAAGTCCCCGTCTCTCCGGTGGACGGCCGGGGCTTAGGGCCCCAGTCCCTCCGGCCGCTTTTCCACAATCCACCGCTCCTACAATAACAAAAACAAACTAAAAGTATATGCTTTTCTTTTGAAAAAGATTCCCGCCGCCTTCATTTTTTTCGGCGGGAGGAAGGGAGAAAAACAAGATGAGTACGATCTTACAGTTTTCCTGCGAAAAGGCGCTGCTCCAGGCCGCCATTGCCACCGCGGGCCGCGCCGTGGCCGCGAAGAGCTCCATCCCCGCGCTGGAGGGCGTGCTGCTCACGGCGGGGGACGGGCTCACCGTCTCCGGCTACAATATGAATACCGGCATCCGCACCCGAGTGGAGGCGGAGGTCTCCCAGAGCGGAGAGCTGGTGCTGAACGCCCGGCTCTTCGGCGAGATCGTGCGCCGCCTGCCGGACGATGTGGTGAGCTTCACGGCGGACGACAAATTCGTGGTGCGCCTTTCCTGCGGCGACGCCAGCTTTGAGGTCCCCGGCCTCTCCGCCGCGGACTATCCGGAGCTGCCGGAGGTGGACCAGCAAAACGCCGTGGCCATCGAGCAGAATATGCTCCGCGCCATGATCAGCGAGACCTCCTTCGCCGTCAGCACCAACGAGAGCCGCCCCATCCACACCGGCGCACTGTTTGAGATCAGCGACGAGGGGCTGACCATGGTGGCGGTGGACGGCTTCCGTCTGGCCCTCCGGCGGGAAAAGCTGGAGCATATGGCGGGCGGGGAGTTTTCCTTCGTGGCCCCCGGCGGCGCGCTGAACGAGGTGGAGAAGATCTGCGGCGACACGGAGGACCTGGCCAACATCATCCTGGGCCAGCGGCACATCCTCTTTGAGGTGGGCGACACCCAGCTCATCTGCCGCCGGCTGGAGGGCGACTTCCTCGACTATAAAAACGCCATCCCCCGGAAAAACCCCATTTCCGTGGTGGCGGAGACGAAGGACCTCATCAGCAGCATCGACCGCGTCAGCGTCGTCATCAGCGAGAAGCTGAAAAGCCCTGTGCGCTGCGTGTTTGAGGACGGCCGCGTGCGGCTCAGCGCCCGCACCGCCAGCGGCGACGCCAGCGACGTCTGCCCTGTCATCGGCGACGGCGGCGGCCTGGAGATAGGCTTTAACAACCGCTACCTCATGGAAGCCCTGCGCTACGCCCCGGCGGAGACGGTGAAGATCGAGCTGAACACCGGCATCTCCCCCTGTGTCATCGTCCCGGTGGAGGGAGAGGAGAACTTCCTGTACATGGTGCTGCCCGTGCGGCTGAAGGCACAGTGAGGAGAAGGGTATGGAACAGGTCGCCATCACAACCGAATTCATCAAGCTGCAGGACCTTTTGAAGTTCGCAAGTCTCGTCTCCACCGGCGGCGAGGCCAAGCTTCTCATCCAGGAGGGGGAGGTCCGCGTCAACGGCGAGATTTGCCTCATGCGGGGCAAGAAGATCCGCCCCGGCGACACGGTGGAGCTGCGGGGTGAGACGTACACGGTCGCCTATGCGGATCGATAAGCTGGAGCTGCAAAACTTCAGAAACTACGCCGCCGAAAGCTTTTCCTTCCACCCCCTCTGCAACGTCATCTACGGGGAGAACGCCCAGGGCAAGACGAACCTGCTGGAGGCGGTGTGCTACCTCTCCTCCGCCCGCTCTCCCCGGGCGCGGAGCGAAAAGGAACTGCTGCGCTTTTCCGAGGACAGCGGCAGGGCTGCGGGGACCGTTTTCAGCCGGGAGCGGGAGTTTCGGGTGGAGATCGGCTTCGGCCGGGCCCGGCGGCGGAAGATCACGGTGAACCAGGTGCCGGTGAAGACGGCTTCCGCCCTCTCCGGCGTTCTGAGCACGGTCTACTTCTGTCCGGAGGATCTGCTGCTCATCCGGGAGGGGGCCGCGGAGCGGCGGCGTTTTCTGGACGAGGGGCTGCGGCAGCTTTTGCCGAGGTACGACGAGGCTCTGTCCGAGTACCACCGGCTCTACGAGCACAAGACCCGGATCCTGCGGGACAGCGAGGAGAAGCCGGACCTGCTGCGGACGCTTCCGGAGTTTAACGAGGGCATGGCCCGCTGCGGGGCGCTCATCATCCATTACCGTGCGCGGTACTGCGAGAAGCTGGCGCGCTTCGCCGCGGAAGCCCACGGCGAATGCTCCGGCGGACGGGAGGCGCTGACGCTGCGCTATGAGACGGTCAGCGCCGTGCGGGACCCCTTCGCGCCGCCCGCGGAAATTTACGGCTGGCTGCGGGAGCATCAGGAGGCCCACGCGAAGGCGGAGCTTGCCTCCCGGCTCTGTCTCTCTGGCCCTCACAAGGACGACCTTGTCATTGAGATCGACGGCAGCAGCGCCAAAAGCTACGGCTCACAGGGGCAGACCAGGACGGCGGCCCTGGCGCTGAAGCTGGCGGAGCGGGAGATCATGGGCGAGACCCTGGGAGAGGCCCCGGTGCTGCTGCTGGACGACGTGCTGAGCGAGCTGGACCAGCGGCGGCAGGAGTTCGTCCTCAGCCGCATCGGCGGCGGGCAGGTGTTCATCACCTGCTGCGAGGACGACCGGCTGGGCGCCCTGCCCGTGGGGCAGGTGTTCCATATCGCCGGGGGAAAGGTTTTGTGATACTGATATTTGATGAAATGCTTTCATCAAATATCCCGCGTGCTGCGCGCGCTCGCATCGTGCATTCGCACGCTGCGCCGTCTCATAAAAATTTGACGGGCTTCGCCCTATAAAAACCTTTAAAAGGTTTTTATCAAATTTTAGTAGTATAAGGAGAAAGCTATGTATCTGCATCTCGGGCAGGGCGTCATGCTCCCCTATGAGGACATCATCGGCGTGTTCGACCTGGACAACGCCTCGGACTCCAGGTGGACGCGGGACTTTCTGCGAAACGCGGAGGAGCAGAGCGTGGTCATTAGCGTCTGCGACGATATCCCCCGCTCCTTTGTGGTCTGCGACCACCCCTATCATCCCGAGATCGTATACCTGTCTCAGCTCTCCTCCCAGACGCTGCAAAAGCGTGTGGAGCAGGGCCCGCTGAGCGAATAAAACGTACAGCAGTCCGTCCCGTTTTTTGGGACGATACGGGAGACGCAAGGCTCCCACGCGCGCCATGGGCGCGCCGCCGCGAAGAAGCGGCAGAAAACAAGGAGGAGATCCCCTATGTCTGATTTGGAAAACAACCTGACCGTGCAGGAGGAGTACAACGCCTCGGAGATCCAGGTGCTGGAGGGACTGGAAGCGGTCCGCAAGCGCCCCGGCATGTACATCGGCTCCACGTCCTCCAGCGGCCTGCACCATCTGGTCTATGAGATCGTGGACAACTCCATCGACGAGGCCCTGGCGGGCTTCTGCACGGAGATCACCGTCACCATCAACGAGGGAAACAGCGTCACCGTGACGGACAACGGCCGCGGCATCCCCGTGGATATCCAGCAGCAGACCGGCCGCCCGGCGCTCGAGGTGGTCTTTACGGTGCTGCATGCCGGCGGCAAGTTCGGCGGCGGGGGCTACAAGGTCTCCGGCGGATTGCACGGCG
>JBJDYT010000076.1:0-12345 GCA_051867635.1 Oscillospiraceae bacterium | reverse complement strand
CTATGCCCTTTCAGGGCTTGTTCAAGCCACGCGTTTCACGCGTGGTCTTGACTTTTTTCCCGGGAAAGGGGGCAGCCCGTTCCGGCGGCTTACAGCGTCAGGTCGCCTTCCTTGATCCAGCCCTTTTTGCGCATGAACTCGCAGATGACGAGGGACAGCACCGCGGGGAGGACGAAGGAGATGAGGATGAGGCCCAGCCAATCAAAGCCGGTGATGGCGGCCTTGGCGCCGCTGGCTACGTCGTTGACCCAGCCGGTGTAGACGCCGATCTGCCCCACGAAGCCGCAGGTGCCCATGCCGGAGGAGACGGGAGCGCCGTTCATCTCCAGATGGAACAGGCAGGTGGCGAGAGGGCCGGTGATGGCGGAGGCCAGCGTGGGGGGGATCCAGATGCGGGGGTTGCGGAGGATGTTGCTCATCTGCAGCATGGAGGTGCCGATGCCCTGGGACACCAGGCCGCCCCAGCGGTTCTCACGGAAGCTCATGACGGCGAAGCCCACCATCTGCGCGCAGCAGCCGGCCACCGCCGCGCCGCCCGCCAGGCCCACCAGGCCGAAGGACTGGCAGATGGCGGCGGAGGAGATGGGCAGCGTCAGCGCCACGCCCACCACCACGGACACCACAATGCCCATGAGGAAGGGCTCCTGCTCCGTGGCCCACATGATGATCTGCCCTATGGAGCTGGCGGCCTTGCCGATGGGCGCCGCCACCAGATAGGCCAGGCCCACGCCGGAGAGGATGGTGACGATGGGAGTCACCAGCAGGTCGATCTTCGTCTCCTTGGAGACCAGCTTGCCGCACTCCGCCGCCACGATGGCCACGAACAGCACCGCGAGAGGGCCGCCCGCGCCGCCCAGGGCGTTGGTGGCGAAGCCCACAGGGATCAGGGAGAACAGCACCATGGCGGGGGCCTTCAGCGCGTAGCCGATGGCGGCGGCCATGGCGGGACCCACCATAGCGGTGGCGAGATCGCCCACACGGTAGGCGACAGCCGCGTCGCCTTTGCCGATGGTAGCCACCGTCTCCGTCAAAAATCCGATGTGGAACTGGGTGCCGAGGGTGTTGAGGATAGTGCCCACCAGCAGCGTGCAGAACAGGCCCTGGGCCATGGCGCTCATGGCGTCGATGCCGTAGCGCTTGCCGGAGATGACCACGTCCTTTCTTCTGAAAAAGGCTTTCAGCTTTTCCATAACGGCCTCCTGAAGTAGTAAAAGAATGGTGTATGTACCTGTCTTGACAGATGCATACACCATTATAGCGCCGGATTTGGATTTGTCAATCCCCGTCGTTCTCCAGCAGAAAGCCCAGGGCGGACAGGGCGGCGCGCAGCTTGTCAAAGCGCGCCTCGTCCGGGCAGAGGACCGTGTGGAGGTGGACGCCCTCGGTCAGGGCGGAGAGGGGGAGGGCCTCCGTGTCGCACATGCGGGAGACGAACTGCTGCACGTCATAGCGGCTGGAGAGCTGCAGCGGCGCGGTGAGCTGGCCGTAGACCGCGTGCTCTACGATGACGTCCACCACGGTGCAGCCGCAGTCCACCATGGCGTTGAGCTCCGCCTCAGTGTCGGCGGCGCTGTGGCGGCAGGCCAGCTGCCGGGTCAGGCCGTTTTGGCTCCGCTCCAGCACATAGCCCCGGGGCGTGGCGGAGATGCGGCTGCCGGAGGCCCGGAGCAGGGCGATGTCCCCCACGATGACCTGCCGGGTGACGGAAAAGCGCTGGGCCAGGGCGGAGGCGCTGACGGGCTGCCGCTCCGCCTGCAGGGCGGAGAGGATGGCGTCGCGCCGCTGGGTCGCTGTCATGAAAAGACCTCCTTCCGGGGAAACGGGGAACGCGCCGCGGCGGGGAGACGGGCACGGCACAGCTTCATTTTGCGGTGCTTATGCAGTAATGATAGCCGCGCCTTTTTCAAAAGTCAAGGGAACGGCGCGGCAGGGCCCTGGCAAAAAAGACGGCGGGAGCTTGCTCCCGCCTTTGCGCTTTCAGTTGTGATACCCCCCGCCGGGAAGCAGCTCCTGCTCCCGGAACAGACCCTCCACCGCCATGCGGTAGCCTGTCATGTCCTGGGCCTTGCCGATGCGCTTGCGGTATTTCGCGCTGTCGGGGAAGAGGCAGCATAGGTAAAACCAGTACTCCTTCATATGGGAGATGACGCTGTGGTCGTTCCAGCCCAAGGCGAGGAAGCCTGTGAGCAGGGACTCGTGGTAGTCGTACAGCTCTCCCTTCGTCAGCGGCGCGCCGCCCGCGAGCTGCCGAGCCAACGCGGGGTTCGCGATGAGTCCCCGGCCCAGCATGACGGCCTCGAGAGTGGGAAAGCGCCGCCGCAGGGCCGCCAGGTCTTCCGGCGTAAAGATATCGCCGTTATAGCAGACTGGGGCACGGCTCTCCGCCATGGCGAGGGCGAAGGCCTCCAGCCGCACGCTTCCCTTGTAAAAGTCCTCCCGCACCCGGGGGTGGACGATGAGCTCCCGCACGGGATAACGGTCAAACAGCGCCAGCAGCGCCGGGAATTCCTCCTCCACTGAAAAGCCCACCCGGGTCTTGATGGAGACAGGCAGGGGCGCGGCGGCATAGATACGGTCCAAAAAGCGCTCCAGCTCCTCCCTCCGCCGCAGGAAGCCCGCGCCCCGGCCCCGGGCCGTCACCGTGCCGGAGGGGCAGCCCAGGTTCAGGTTTACCTCCTCATAGCCCAGGCGGCGGAGCTTGTCCGCCGTGAAGAGGAATTCCTCCGCCTGGTTGGAGAGGATCTGCGGCACCAGCTCGATGCCCTCGTTCTCCTCCGGCTGCACGTCCCGCAGCTCGTGGGAGCGGAGGCTGCCGCTGCTGGTGGGGGAGATGAAGGGGGAGTAGAAGCGGAGCGACCCCGGGAAGTGCCGGGTGAGGGCTTGGCGGAACACCCGGCCGGTGAGCCCCTCCATGGGAGCGCAGTACAGGCGCATCTCAGCCCTCCGTTTCGGCGTGCAGGCCGCTTATCCGGCAGCTGACGCCGTTTTGCGCCGCCGCGCGCTGGATGGCTTCGGCGATGGCGGCGGCGCTGCCGTTGATCAGATCCGCCGCCATGCGGTCCTTCCGCTCCTGGGGCAGGGCGGAGAGGGCGGCCTTTGCCATGGCGGAGGAGGCGCCGCCCAGCAGCGCTCCCGCGCCGCCGTTTTGGCGCAGCTTGTCCCCCAGCAGGGGCAGCAGGCGCTCCGCCAACGCCTCGTAGTCGATGTCACTGAGTTCCAGTTCCAGTTTGAGCATGGTACACCTCGCAGCTTTCTCCGCCGTGGGGCGGACTCAGGAATAGATGATGAGCAGTCCCACCAGGATGCCCACCAGGGTGGAAAAGGCGGGGGCCTTGCTGCGCCACATGAGGATGGCCTCCGGGATCAGCTCGCCCAGCACCACGTACAGCATGGCGCCGGAGGCGAAGCTGAGGGAGATGGCCAGGGCCAGAGGACCCACCGCGCCCACGCAGTAGCCCAGCGCGGCCCCGAGAATGGTGGGCGCGCCGGTGAGGGCGGTGAGCAGCACCGCCCGGCCCTTGCTCATGCCGCCGGTGATGAGGGGGACGGACACGGCCATGCCCTCGGGGATGTTGTGCAGGCCGATGACGATGGCGATGAGAAAGCCGCTTCCCGCGGTGAAGGAGGCGCCGTCCTCGGCGGCGTAGCTGGCGCCGATGACCATGCCCTCGGGCAGGTTGTGCAGGGCGATGGCCGCGGCCATGACGATGCCGCCGATGAAGAGCTGGTAGTTGTCGTTCCGCTTGCGGTGCTCCTCGAAGTGGTCGGCGTGGATCAGCTCGCCGGGGGAGTCCGCGGTGTGGGGATGGTTCTCGTCGATGTGGGGGACCTCGTGGTTGGTGTTTTCATCGATGAGGTCGTTGAGCAGGAACACCACGCAGTACCCCAGCAGCAGCCCCATCATGACCACCGGCAGGATGGGCAGCTCCGTCTCCTGGGCCATAGCCTCAGTGATCAGGTCGAAGCAGACCACCGCCAGCATCACGCCGCCGGCGAAGGCCAGCAGCAGGCTCACGGTCTTGTTGGAATCCTTGCGGAAGAGAGCTCCCACCAGGCCGCCCAGTCCCGTGCCGCCGATACCGGCGACGGCTGTGATGAGAATGACCCATGCGAGCGTCGACATGCCGCGCCTCCTTTTGCCCCGGAGGGCCTCTGTTTTTTTACCGTTCCACATGGTAGCACGCAGGGCGGGGGGTGTCAATATGAAAGGGGGGAAAGGATTGAGAAAACCGATCCGCTGTGCTACAATATACGATAACGTGATTTTGCCCCGCGCAGGCGCGGGGAGGAAAGGGAGGGAAGCGCTATGGCGGAGCTGACGGAGCTGGACCTCACGCAGGTACCGGCAGGGGAGGAGGCGCGCTGGCTCGCCGCCATGGACGGCTCCTCCCGGACCCGGGTGGAGGGCATCCGCAGCCCGGAGCGCCGCCGGCAGGCGGCGGCGGGGGACTGGCTGGCCCGCCGGGCCGTGGCGAAGCGGACAGGCCTGGCGCCGGAGCGGGTGCGCATCCTCCGGGCGGCGGGGGGGAAGCCCTGGGCGGAGGGCTGCTGCTTCAGCGTCAGCCACAGCGGCGGCTGGGTGGTCTGCGCCGCCGGACCGCTGCCCCTCGGCGTGGACACGGAGGAGCTGCGGCCCTTCGACCCGGCGGTGGCGGAGCGCTGCTTTTCCGATCTGGAGCGGGAGTACCTGGACGCGGCCCCTGCCGGGGCGCGGCGGCAGGCCCGCTTCTGGCGCATCTGGACGGGGAAAGAGGCCCTGGCGAAGCTGGAGGGCGGCGGTCTTGCCTCCCTCCGCCGGCAGGATACCCGGGGCCCGCTTGTGGGCGTTCGCCTCCAGTGGCGGGAGGAGCGGGACCACATCACCTGCATCGCGGAGCGGGAGCCGCTGGCGGAGCGGGCGCTGGGCTGGCTGCGCCGGCGGGGAGGAGAGCTGTTTTACCTCGACCTGATCGGCCCTATCCTGTGCGGCCGGGCGGAGATCCTGGCCGCCGGGGAGGAGGGCGTGCTGCTGCGTCAGCCGGAGAGCGGCGGCTGCTTTCTTGCGGCGGAGAGTCCCGCGGCGGGGCGGACCATGCTGGAGAAACTGGACGGGGACTGCTCCTTTCTGATGCTCCACCAGCGCTCGCTCTGCGCCCAGGCGGAGGCGCGCCTGGGCTTCAGACTGCGGATGCGCTGCCGCCAGGTGGCGCCCCGTGGCGGCGAGCGACTCGTTCCCCTGCCGCCGGGCCTCACTGTCCGGGAGGCGGAGGAGCGGGATCTGCCCCTCATCACGGCGCACTATGACAAGGAGACGCCGGAGATGCTGCGCAAGCTCGCCTGGACAGGGGACCTGCTGGTGGCGGAGGCGGCGGGCCGCGTGACGGGCTTTATGGGCCTTCATCCGGAGGGCTGCCTGGGCCTTCTCTGCGTGCTGCCGGAGTACCGCCGGCGGGGATATGCCGCCGCGCTGGAGAGCGTGCTGCTGCAGCGGGAGCTGCGCCGGGGCTTTTGCCCCTACGGACAGGTGGAGAGCGAAAACGAAGGCTCGCTGCGCCTGCAGCAGAAGCTGGGCCTCTCCCTCTCGGAGCGGGAGCTGTTCCTGCTGGCCCGCTGAGCCGGCGGAGAAAACGCAAAAAAAGCGCCCGGGCCGTCCGCCCGGGCGCCGTATCTGTCCTTGTCACCACACCGGCGGCAGGCAGCGGACGCAGCAGCGCGCCATGTCCACATGGCTCTCGTCGAGAAAGTCCACGCCCTCCTGCCGCAGCAGCTCCACCTGCCGGTTGGCCCCGCCGAAGGCGAAGGCCTCCGACACGCTGCCGTCCTTTTTCACCACCCGGTGGCAGGGGATGACGCCGGGGGCGGGGTTCACATGCAGCGCATAGCCCACCACCCGGGCCCAGCGGCGGTTCCCCGCCGCCTCGGCCACCTGGCCGTAGCTGGCCACGCGGCCGGCGGGGATCTGCTTTACGGCCTCATAGATCTTGTCAAAGGTGTTCTGCACGGCCCGCGCCCGCCTTTCGTAGAAAGATGGCTGTATTATACCCGGCCGGGGGCGGGGTGTCAAACGCCCTTCGGCGGCGGAGAGGGCAAAAAATGCCGGAAACAGGGAAAATAGTGTCAGCTTTGTGCGGGGAAAAGCGAAAAACAGGGCAAAAATTGTCTATCTTGGGGATATCCAAAGGCGCCGCGGCGCTGGTATAATACGCTGAGCGGCTGTGCGCCGCCATGCGGAAGAAATGAAACGGGAGGATCGGTCGTGCAGGAAAACAAAATGGGAATCATGCCGGTGAAGAAACTGGTGCTGAATATGTCCCTGCCCATGATGGCGTCCATGCTGGTGCAGGCGATGTATAATATCGTGGACAGTGTATTCGTCTCGCAGATCAGCGAACAGGCGCTCACCGCCGTGTCGCTGGCCTTCCCGGCGCAGAACCTGATGATCGGCCTTGCCACCGGCACGGGCGTGGGCATCAACGCGCTGCTCAGCCGGGCGCTGGGGGCGCGGGACCACGAGGGGGCGAAAAAGGCGGCGGAGAACGGCCTGCTGCTGGCCTGCGTGGGCTATCTCGTCTTTCTCGTTTTCGGCCTGTTCTTCAGCCGCACTTACTTTGCCGCCCAGACGGACGTGACTGAGATCATCGACCTGGGCGTGCAGTACCTCACCATCTGCTGCGGCCTTTCCTTCGGCATCTACGGGGAGGTCACCTTCGAGCGCTTTTTGCAGTCCACGGGCCGCACCGTCTACACCATGGTCACCCAGGGCGTGGGCGCGGTGCTGAACCTGGTCTTCGACCCCATCTTCATCTTCGTCATGGGCTGGGGCGTCGCGGGGGCGGCGGCCGCCACGGTGCTGGGCCAGATCGTGGCCATGTGCCTGGGGATCTACCTGAACCACCATAAGAATCCGGAGATCCGCCTGTCCCTGCGCGGCTTTAAGCCGGATCTGCACACCATGGGCCGGATCTACGCCATCGGTTTCCCCTCGGTCCTCATGGTGGCCATCGGCTCGGTGATGACCTTCTTCATGAACAAGATCCTCATCGTCTACACCGCGGGCAAGGAGACCACGGCCACGGTGTTCGGCGTGTACTTCAAGCTCAACAGCTTCGTGTTCATGCCCCTGTTCGGCCTGAACAACGGCCTTGTGCCCATCATCGCCTACAACTACGGCGCGCAGAAGCGCGGCCGCATGATGGAGGCCATCCGCTTCGGCACCTGCCTGGGCGTGGCGCTGATGCTGTTCGGCTGCGTGGTGTTCGAGCTGCTGCCGCGCCAGCTCCTCTCCATCTTTGACGCCTCGCCCAATATGATCGCCATCGGCGTGCCCGCCCTGCGCATCATCGGCGCCACCTTCCCCTTCGCCGGGGTCTGCATCGTCCTGGGCTCGGTGTTCCAGTCCCTGGGCAAGAGCACCTATTCCCTCCTGACCTCCTTCCTGCGTCAGCTGGTGGCCCTGCTGCCGGCGGCCTATGTGCTGGCCCGGGTGGGCATGGCCATCGGCAACAACGACCTGGTCTGGTGGTCCTACCCCTTTGCGGAGCTGGTCTCCCTGGCGGCGACGCTGCTGTGCTTCCGCCGGATCTACCGCACGCTCATCAGCCGCATCCCGGAGGACGGGCTGCCCGGGGCGGCAGAGGCGGCGCAATAAGGTTTTTGCTGGATCGTCCCGCGCATGAGCGCGGAAAAGCCGGCGCAGCGGAAGCTGCGCCGGCTTTTTGTATTCTTTTGCGCGGAGGCCGTCACATGACCAGGCTCGCCACCGCCAGCATGGCGGGCAGCGTGAACAGGGACAGCAGGGTCTGCATGGCACCCAGCTCCGCGGAGAGGGGGCCCTTGTCGGAGAAGCGGCTGGCGATGATGGTGACGGCGGTGGCGGCGGGACAGCTGGCGGAGACGGCCAGGGCCAGCAGCACGTCCCCCCGCAGGCCCAAAAGCCGCAGGAGCAGGAGGGACAGCAGCGGCAGTACCAGCAGCCGCAGGGCGGAGAACAGCCAGTGACGCCGGTTCCTCAGCGCCTGTCGGAAATCCACCTGGGAGAGGTGGTAGCCGATGATGAACATGGGCAGGGGGACCGCCAGGTTCGCCACGTGTCCCACGACGTCCGACACGGGGCCGGGCAGGGGAATGTCCAGCAGGAACAGGGCCAGGCCCAGCAGCGTGCCGATGATGGCGGGACGGGTGAAGACCTGACGGGGCGAAACGCTTTTCGGGTCGCCGGTGAAGTAGTAGTAGCCCACGGTGAAGGTGACGAGGTTTAAGACGAGCACAAAGGCGGAGCTGTAGAGGATGCCCACGCTGCCAAGCAGGGCGCTCTGCAGGGGAAAGCCCATGAAGCTGCAGTTGGTGAAGGCGGAGGAGAGGACGTATACCGCCCGCTCATCCCGCGGAAAACGCCTTGCCAGGGGGGCCGCCACGGCGAAGAAGAGGAAGACCAGCGCGACGGAGGCGACGATACAGAGCAGGAAGTTCCGCAGCATATCCGGCGTATGCTCCAGCTGGAAGGCCCGGAGGATGGTGCAGGGAAGGGCCAGGTTCAGCACCAGGGCGTTCATGCCCCCCACCACCTCGTCGTTGAAGAGCCGCCGACGGCCCAGGCAGTAGCCGATGAGGATCAGGACGAAGAGGACGCAGACCTGCTGCAGCACGATGAGAAAATTCGAAAGCATGGCGTTTTCCCCCTTTCAAGCGGTACGGGCCTTCCGGCGGGCGCAGAAGGCGAAGCAGCACAGCGCCAGCACGGCGCAGGCGGTGCTGAACCACAGCGCTCCCACCACGGAGAAGCGGTCCAGCAGCCAGCCGTCCGCAAGGCTTCCGATAGCCGCGCCCAGGCCGTAGCCCGCGGCGTAGATCAGCCCCTGGCCCTTGGACTGGTTGGCGCCGTCCACCAGCTCGCTGACGAGGTACACCGTGGCGGTGGGATAGAGGCCGTGGCCGAAGAACTGGAGCGGCGCGTTGACGTAGAGCATCCCGACCGAGGGGAAGAACAGGTACAGCAGCAGCCGCACCGCCGCCGTGGCGGCGCAGACGCACAGCAGCGTCTCGCAGCTAAAGCGCCGCCGGAAGCGGACAAAGAGGCTCATGGCGGGCAGCTCCACCGCCGCCGAAATGGCAAGGACGACGCCCATGACGGATTCCGCCGCGCCGGCACGCTCCACGATGGTGTTGAGATAGGTGGTGTAGACGCAGCGGGAGGCCACGAACAGCAGGCAGCCCAGCATGATGGGGAGCAGAATGGGACGGCGGCGCAGCAGCACGGCGGCGCTGACGGCGCCTTCCCGCGCCGGCTCCGCCTCCGTATCGGCAGAGTCAGTCAGGCGGCACAGCAGGAGCACCAGCAGCGAGCCGCCCATCAGGACGAAGGAGACGGGCAGCGTCAGGCGCGGGGAGCAGCGCTCCACCAAAACGCCCATGCCCGCCGCCATCAGGGCATAGCAGAGGGAGCCCAGCCCCCGGCCGAAGCCGTAGTCCACCGGCGCGCCCCGGCGCATGAGATGGATGGCCAGGGCGTTGAAAAACGGCGGGACGCAGGCCAGAAACAGGCCCAGCAGGATGAACAGCACGGCGGTGGCCGCATTCCGCCGGGCGGGCAGCGCCAGCAGCGCGGCGGTGAGAGCCAGCACCAGCCCCAGCAGCGCGGCGGCCATGGCCCGGGGGCCCAGCCGCCTGCTGCGGTCGGTGAAGGAGGCCAGCACGGGCTGCAGCGCCACGGAGAAGAGCGTGGCCAGGGAGGTGATGAGGCCGGTCTCCGTGGAGGAAAAGCCGTAGTGGGAGAGGAGAACGGCGATATAGGCCCAGACGGTGGCGTAGCCCGCCCAGTAGAAGGAGTGGACGCCGGCGTACAGGGCGTTGTACCGGCGGAGGGAAGTGGAGTGATGCATGGCGGAATCGGCCTTTCTGCCCGTGGCCGCTCCGGGGCGGCCGCGGGGCTTTGCTCATTTTTGTCAAGCATCAAAAGTGTATCACAAAACACCGCGCTGTCAAGCCCGGTCGAAAGCCGCGAAAGCCCCGGCGGCAAAAGCGGATGGCCGTTCCCTTTTGTGCCGGTGTGCATCCGCTGGGCACGCTGCGTGCCCCCCTGTGGATAAAGAAGGGCAGCCCAAACAGGGCTGCCCGATCAATTGGGATTTACCAACGTTTCATATTCCTCTGGAATTTCTCTGAATATGCTTGTTTCAATTCTTCGGAGGTAATTCCATAGCAAAGCAGGACATCATTGTAGTACATAAGGACATCCGCCATTTCCTCAATCAAATCTTTTCTCAGTTCTTCATTTGCTGAGGCATTTATTCCGCCATGCTTTTTGACTATATCAATTACTTCACCTATTTCGCCAATCATCCAAAGCAGTTTGTTCTGTCCGATCTCTGGACATATCGGTTCCCATTTATGCTTGTACTTATCTTGTAAGGCTTTTTGCATTTCCTGCATTTCGTTTATGCTGAAATCAGCCATGCTACGTTCCTCCATTAAGTTCGATTTATCTTTCTGTCATGTTACCATATCGCGCTGCTCCGTGCAACGGTTGGTGAGATCGCCGGAGTTGGAGCCGGCAGCATTTTAAGTTCATGGGACCGCTCTCCCTCCGCTCTTGTTTTGAACGGAAAAAAGAGGTATACTATTTAAATCAGTGTAAAAAATCGCGCCCGCGGGAGGGACAGCTATGAAACTCATGATCCTGGACGGCAACAGCCTCGTCAACCGCGCCTATTACGGCATCCGTCCCCTGACCACCAAGGACGGGCTGTACACCCACGCCATTTACGGCTTTATCACCACCCTCCAGCGGCTGCTGGCGGAGGAGGAGCCGGAGGCCCTGTGCGTGGCCTTCGACCTGCACGCGCCCACCTTCCGCCACAAGGCGGACGAGAGCTACAAGGACACCCGCAAGGGCATGCCGGAGGAGCTGCGTCAGCAGATGCCGGTGCTGAAGGACGTGCTGCGGGCCATGAACATCCCCCTCTACGAGCTGGAGGGCTACGAGGCGGACGACCTCATCGGCACCGTCTCCCGCAAGTGCGAGGCGGCGGGCTGGGAGTGCGTGGCGGTGACGGGAGACAAGGACTCCCTGCAGCTCATCACGGAGAAGACCCGGGTCAAGCTGGTCTCCACCCGCATGGGGCAGACCACCACGAAGGACATGACGGAGGAGTCTTTCCGTGCGGAGTACGGCTTCGACCCCATCCATATGATCGACCTCAAGGCCCTCATGGGGGACAGCAGCGACAACATTCCCGGCGTCCCCGGCATCGGGGAAAAGACCGCCATGGCCCTGATCCAAAAATACGGCAGCATCGATAAGCTCTACGCCGCCATGCCGGAGGTGGAGGCGAAGCCCGCCGCCCTCCGCAAGCTCGCGGAGGGGGAGGAGAGCGCCCGCCACTCCTACTGGCTCGCCACCATTGTGACGGACGCGCCGCTGGAGTTTTCCCCGGAGGAGAATCTGCGGCAGCCTCCGAAGCCGGAGCTGTACGATCTGTTCCTGCGCCTGGAATTTTTGAAGCTCATCGAGAAGATGGGGCTGAAAAAGCAGGAGGAGCCGGCGGAGCGGCAGGAGACGCGCGACATGCGCGTCTGGCAGTTGCGGACGGCGGCGGAGGGGGAGACCCTGCTTTCCCAGCTTCGCGGCGCAGATCATACGGCGCTGCTGGCGCTGCCGGACCTGACGGCCCTTTCCCTGGTCTACGAGACGGCGGAGGGCGAAGCGCTCACGGCGGAGCTGCTGTTCAGCCGCTACGAGGGGGACTGGAACGCCCTGCTCGCCGCTATTTTCTCCGCCGACATCAAAAAGGTCGCCCACGAGGTGAAGGACCTGACCCGGGCGCTGCTGGAAAGCGGCCTCCCGGCGGAGGGCTTTATCTTCGACACCGCTCTCGCGGCGTACCTATTGGACGCTACGGCGGGGAGCTATGAGATCCAGCGCCTGTTCGTCTCCTATTTTAATGAGGAGCTGCCAAAGCCCCTCTTCCTGGAGCCGGACGCGTTCTCCCTCATGGGCGGCGGCGCGGAGGCGGAGGCCGCCATGGACAGCTACGCCGCCGCGGTGGAGGCGCTGTACGGCTACCAGGCCCCCCGGCTGGAGGAATGGGGCCTGCACGAGCTGTTTTATGAGGTGGAACTGCCCCTCTGCCGCGTCCTCGCGGAGATGGAGCTCTCCGGCGTCCGGGTGGACGCGGGAGAGCTGGCCGCCTTCGGCGCGGCGCTGGATAAAGAGGCGAAAGCGCTGGAGGAACAGATCTATACGCTCGCGGGCCATCCCTTCAACATCAACTCGCCCAAGCAGCTGGGAGAGGTGCTGTTCGGCGAGATGCAGCTGCCCCACGGGAAAAAGACCAAGACCGGCTGGTCCACCAACGCCGACGTGCTGGA
>JBJDYT010000075.1:0-2882 GCA_051867635.1 Oscillospiraceae bacterium | reverse complement strand
ATCACGCCGTCCCCGGTGAAATCCTGGAGCACCAGGCTCCGGACCAGGGACTGCAGCTCCGCCGCGGAGGAGGGGTTGGGGATCAGCAGCAGCTCGAACTGCCCGTCGTCCAGCACCACCAGGTCCTCCTGCAGCTTCATCACCCCGCCCACGGAGGTGGCGTTGGTGACCGCACCGAAGAGGAATTCGCCGTCGAAGGTCTCATAGCCCGCCGTGACGGAGGCCCGGTAGGGGCGCAGGGTGGAGATGTCCTTCACGCCCTCCAGCAGATAGGCCAGGTGGCCCAGGTCGTTTTTGACGTTCTGGGGCGCGCTGTAGGAGGCCTTGGTGAAGGCGCCGAAGGAGGCCACATAGACAAAGGGGCGGCCGTTGAAGGAGCCCACGTCCAGCAGCTTGCCGGAGCTTTCCGTGATGCGCCGGGCCGCCTCCAGGGGCTGGTCCGGCAGGTGGAGGCTGGCGGCGAAATCGTTGGTGCTGCCGCAGGGGATATAGCCAAGGGGCGGGGGATCCTTCAGGCACAGGAGGCCGCTCACGGTCTCGTTGAGGGTGCCGTCCCCGCCGCAGCAGACCACGGCGTCGAACCGCTCCCCCTCCTCCCGGACGAACCGGGCGGCGTCCATCCGCGCCCTGGTCTGCCGGATGGAGACCAGGTACCCGGCCTCGGAGAAGTGGGCGGCCGCGTCGAAGAGAGCCCCGGTGGCGCGGGCGCGTCCCGCCCGGGGATTGACGATGAGCATAAGAGTTTTCGCCATAGCTGTGATGACCTCGCAAAGAGATAAAGATTTGTTTAAGTTTGGTTAAAGGGAGTATAACATAGCCGGGAAACTATTGCAATCGGGAAAAAAGTTGGGTATGATGGAAAAAAGAAAAAATACGCAGGTGAAGCTGAATGAAAAAGGACAACCATTATCTCGCGTGGGGGATCACCGCCGTGGCGGTGGTCTGCACGGTCATGCTCTTCTACGATCTGGTCTTCCGCAGCAGCAGCGTGCTGCACTATCTGAGCGTATTGCTGGACGTTCTGGCCCCGGTGATCTACGGCTTTGCCATGGCCTACCTCCTGGCCCCCATTGTGAACTGGTTCGAGCGGCTTTTCCTGGGCTGCGACAAGAAGGACCGGCTGAAAGCGCCGGGGAAGGCGCGGGCATGGCTGCGGACCCTCTCCATCCTGCTGACCTGGCTGGTGGTGGCGGCCCTGCTGTACGCCTTCATGCAGATCCTGCTGCCGGAGCTGTACCAGAGCATCCTGCAGCTGGCCGCCAACGCGGAGGGCTACTACCGCACCATCGTGGCCTGGATCACCGGCCTGCTGGAGGACAACCCCAAGTTCGCCCAGTGGGTCAGCGAGCTGATCAACGAGTACTACCAGGACGCGCTGGTCTGGCTGCGGGACAAGCTGATGCCCCAGGTCCAGGTGGCGCTGCAGGCGGTCACCGGCGGCGTGGTGGGCATCGTGGTCTTTTTCAAAAACCTCCTCATCGGCTTTATCGTGTCCATCTACCTGCTGGCCACCAAGGAGGGCTTCGCGGCCTCCGGCTGCAAGCTGTGCTACGCCTTTCTTCCGGAGGAGAAGGCGGCGCTGCTGATCCGGGGCGCCAAGGCCACCGACCGCATTTTCAGCGGCTTCGTCCGGGGCAAGCTCTTAGACTCCCTCATTATCGGCATTCTGTGCTTCATCTTCTCCAGCTGGTTCCAGTTCCCCTACGCGCCCCTGGTCAGCCTGGTGGTGGGGATCACCAACATCATCCCCTTCTTCGGCCCCTTCCTGGGGGCCATCCCCAGCGCCTTCCTGATCTTGCTGGACAGCCCCATCAAGTGCCTGTACTTTATCCTCCTCATTCTGGTCCTCCAGCAGTTCGACGGCAACATCCTGGGCCCCAAGATCCTGGGGGACAGCACGGGGCTTTCCAGCTTCTGGGTCATCGTGGCCATCCTGGTGGGCGGGGGGCTCTGGGGCGTTCCGGGGATGTTCCTGGGCGTGCCCGTATTCGCCTGCATTTACAGCGGCATCCGCTACTACGCCGCTTACCGGCTGAAAAAGAAGGGCCTGCCCACGGATACCGCCAGCTATTTCAGCCATGCCCCGGCAAAGGCGGAAAAAGAGGAGAACGCCCCCGACCTCCCCAACCAGCCATGAGCGAATCTGGAAAAAATGACCTCTTGGCAAATTTTTGCCAAGAGGTTATACTTTACACTATCTGACAGCAGGCGGAGGCGGAGACCATGAAAGCGTTTTTCAAGCGGCATCTCTGGGTACATATCTGGGCGCTGGGCGTGCTGGCGCTGTTCGGGGTCTACTGGTACGGCATCAGCAGCCGGGAGGCGGCCAACGCCGTCTCCGCCGTGACCCAGGCCATGAAGGACGGCTACGCCCGGCTGTGGTACCTGTTCCCCTTCTCCGTGGTGGAGTGGCTGTATGTGGCCTTCATCCTGGGGGTGCTGGTGTGGCTGGTGGTGCTGCTGCACCGGCTGCGGACGAGGCCCAACAAGGGCCGGACGGCCTACGGCGGCTTTTTGGGCCTCGCCTGCCTGTGCCTCACCGCCCTGGGGCTCTACTGCGTGCTGTGGGGCGTCAACTACTACGCCGACGGGTTCCAGGAGAAAAGCGGCGTCTACGCCCAGCCGGTGACGGTGGAGGAGCTGGAGCGGGTGACGGTGTACTTCGCGGAAAAGCTGGGCGAGACGGCGGACCAGGTGGAGCGGGACGATAGCGGCGTGTTCGCCGTGCCCCGGGAGGAAATTTTCGCCGCCAGCACCTCCATCTATGACAACATCTCCCGGGAGTTCCCCTTCCTGGAGCGGGAGGACCGGGTGCCGAAGAAGATGGTCTTCTCCCGGCTCTTCTCCGCCATGAACTTCACCGGCTTTTACAGCCCCTACAC
>JBJDYT010000074.1:0-13392 GCA_051867635.1 Oscillospiraceae bacterium | reverse complement strand
ACAACATGCAGCAGGCCGCCCGCGTCTCCGACAAGACCGCCTTCTTCCTGCTGGGAGAGCTGGTGGAATTCGGCGACACGGAGAGGCTGTTCTCCATGCCCTCCGACAAGCGGACAGAGGATTACATCACCGGGAGGTTCGGTTAATGAGAATCAAATTTGAAGAAGAGCTCAGCGAGCTGCGCCGGCAGCTCACATCCCTGGGCGCCCTCTGCGAGGAAGCCATCGCCGCGGCGGTGAAGGCCCTGCTCTCGGCGGACGCCTCCATGGTGGGGCGCGTGGACGCCCTGGAGGAGGAGATCGACCGGATGGAGCGGAGCATCGAGGCGCTGTGCCTGCGGCTTTTGCTGCGCCAGCAGCCCGTGGCCCGGGACCTGCGGCAGATCTCCGCGGCGCTGAAGATGATCACGGATATGGAGCGCATCGGCGACCAGGCGGCCGACATCGCGGAGATCGCGGCCCATGCCTCCGGCCAGCCCATCCCGGAGCGCGGCCCCGTGGCAGACATGGCCCGCTCCGTCATCCACATGGTGACGGAGAGTGTGGAGGCCTATCTCCGGCAGGACATGGAGCTGGCGGAGCAGGTCATCCGGGAGGACGACACGGTGGACGGCCTGTTCATCCAGGTCCGCGCCTCCCTCATCGCCCTCATCGCGGAAAAGCCGCAGGAGGGCGAGCACGCCATCGACATGATGATGATCGTGAAGTACCTCGAGCGCATCGGCGACCACGCAGTGAACGTGGCGGAATGGGTGGAATTCTCCATCACCGGGCAGCACCGGAAGGAGGAGGGCAAGTAAGCCCCGCAAAAGGATACAGGGAGCCGGCGCGCCGCGCCGGCTCCCTGTTATATAACTATGCCGCGAGTCGGAGAAAATCAGGCAGCCCGCTCCCTCGGCCGGGGCCGCCTCCGCCTTGCGCGGCGGGGAAAACTATGCTACAATAGCCCCAAAGGGCGGCCCGCCGCCCAAGTGCGTACAAGGAGCAGCGTTCATGACTTACAAACGTGTCCTCTCCATCCAGGATATCTCCTGCCTCGGCCAGTGTTCCCTGACCGTGGCCCTGCCCATCCTCTCCGTCTGCGGCTTTGAGACCTGCATCCTGCCCTCGGCGGTGCTGTCCACCCACACCGGCGGCTTCACCGGCTACACCTTCCGGGACCTGACGGAGGATATGCCCGCCATCGCGGAGCACTGGCGGCGCCAGGGCGTCCGCTTCGACGCCTTCTACACCGGCTATCTCGGCAGCGCCCGGCAGGTCGCCTATGTGAAGGAGATCTTCGCCGCCCTGGGCCGTCCCGGGGCCGTCACCGTGGTGGACCCCGCCATGGCGGACAACGGCAGCCTGTACGCCGGGTTCGACGAGGCCTTCGTAGGGGAGATGGCCGCGCTCTGCGCCGGGGCCGACGTGATCCTGCCCAACATCACGGAGGCCTGCCTCCTCACCGGCACGCCCTACCGGGAGAGCTGCGACGAGAGCTTCGTATCGGAGCTGCTCAGAAAGCTCTCCGCCCTGGGGGCCAGGGCCGTAGTACTGACAGGGGTGGGCTTCAAAGCGGAGGAGAGCGGCGTCATGGTCGCCTCGGAGGGCCGCAGCCGCCACTACGCCCACAGGCGCATCGACCGCCGCTGCCACGGCACGGGGGACGTGTTCGCCTCCGCTTTCACCGGCTGCGTGCTGCGGGGAAAGGACCTGTACGAGGCCGCCCGCATCGCCGCGGACTTCACCCTCCGCTGCATCGAAAACACCCTCGGCGACGAGAGCCACTGGTACGGCGTGAAGTTTGAGACCGCCCTGCCGGAGCTGCTCCACCTGCTGGAGGAATAGTTCTTCGCCCGCGCGCGGCGGCGCTTATACGCGCCGCCGCTTTTTCGCATCTTCCTTTTTTTCGCCGGCGCGTCATATCCCCCGTTTTTTTGCGAGAGTATGGATAAGAGGCTTCACAAGGTCGGAAGCGCCGCCCCACCGGCGGCAGAGAAAGGAGAAGAATGATGAAAAGACGCACGCAGGCCCTGTCTCTCGGCATGCTGCTCGTGCTGCTGCTCACCCTGCTCGCCGGCTGCGGCAGCAACGGCGCCAGCGCCGACGCGGGCTACGATATGGAGTACGACCAGGCCACCGAGGACAATAAGTCGGAGGGTCTCGGCACGGGAGGCGAAGCCCTGGCGGCGGCCGCCTCCTCGGAGAAATTCGTCTACACCGCGGAGGTGTACGCCCAGACGCTGGACTATGACGCGGCGCTGGCCGCGGTGGGAGAGGCCCTCGCGGCCTGCGGCGGGTATGTGGAGAGCTACAGCGAGAGCAGCGGCGGCTCCTACTACTCCTCCAGCTATTACGAGGGCGGCGGGCGGCGCAGCGCCAGCTACGTTCTGCGCGTCCCCTGCGAGCAGTTCCAGGACTTCCTCGCGGGTCTGTCAGAGGAGTGCAACGTCATCGACCAGTACCTCTATTCGGAGAACGTGACGCTGCAGTACGTGGACATGGAGGCCCGCATCAAGAACCTGACCGCCCAGGAGGAGCGGCTGGTGGAGCTGCTGGCCCAGGCGGAGGATCTGGAGCAGGTGCTGAAGATCGAAAGCCAGCTCACCGAGACCCGCAGCGAGATCGACAGCACCACCTCCTCGCTGAAGGTGCTTGAAAACCGCGTCAGCTACTCCACCGTGACGCTCTATCTCAGCGAGACCTCTGTCTACGCCCCCGGGGCCAAGGACTCCTTCGGCCAGCGCTTCCTCCGCTCCCTCGGCAGCTCCTGGGAGGATCTGAAGGACGACGCGGCGGACCTGGTGCTGTTCCTGGGCGGGCATTTCCTGCAGATCCTGCTCTGGGCGGCGGTCTTCTTCGCCGTGTGGCGCTTCCTGCGTGCACGGAGGAAGAGCGGACGGCCCCTTTTCCCGCGGAGAAAGAAGGCAAAAAAGGCCGCCGGTACGGCGGAGGAGGAACCCAAGGCATGACGGAAACCACCGAGTCCCACAGCTTACAGGTCATCGCCCGCATCCGCAGCGATTTCGCGGGCAAGTTCGGCATCCCCCGGCAAAGCGGCGTGGTGGAGGAGCTGACCGCTTATGTGGTGTTTGAGCCGGAGTTTCGGGTGGCGGAGGCCCTGCGGGGCATTGAAGACTTCTCCCATCTCTGGCTCATCTGGCAGTTCTCCGAGGCCAGGCGGGAGCGCTGGTCCCCCACGGTGCGGCCGCCGCGGCTGGGCGGCAACGTGCGCATGGGCGTGTTCGCCACCCGCTCCCCCTTCCGCCCCAACGCCCTGGGGCTCTCCTGCGTGCGGCTGCTGCGCGTGGAGCACACGGCGGCGGAGGGGGACGTGCTGGTGGTGGCCGGGGCCGACCTGATGGACGGCACCCCCATCTATGATATCAAGCCCTACCTCCCCTACGCCGACGCCAGGCCCGACGCCTCCGCCGGCTTCACCGCCGCGCCGTGGAAGGCCCGGCTCAGCGTGGACTGCGACGAGGCGCTGCTCCGCCGTCTGCCGGAGGAAAAGCGCCGGGCCCTGCTGGCCGTGCTGGCGGAGGACCCCCGCCCCTCCTACCAGGACGACCCGGAGCGGGTCTACGGCTTCACCTTCGCGGGGCATGAGGTGCGCTTTTCCGTGGCAGAGGGGACGCTCACCGTGCGGGAGATCAGCGAATAAGCGTAAAGCATACGAAGCGCCGGCGGTGCCGGCGCTTCTTTTTCATCTGAATAGCCGTTGCGTTTTGTCTCGCCGGAGGGTACAATGAAACTCTGGGAGGGGATGCGGCATGCATTACACCTATATCGTCCGCTGCGCCGACGGCACGCTCTACACCGGCTGGACCACGGACCTTCACCGCCGCATGGCGGCCCACAACGCCGGCGCGGGCGCCAAATACACCCGCTCCCGCCGCCCGGTGACGCTGCTGTACCACGAGTGCTTCGCCACCAAGGAGGAGGCCCTCCGCCGGGAGTGCGCCATCAAGCGGCTGAGCCGGCAGGAAAAGCTGCGGCTCATCGCAGGAGAAAACGCCGCGGCCCCTGCGGCCGCGCTGAAACAGGAGGTAGCGAGATGAAAGTACTGCTCATCAACGGCAGCCCCCACGAGCAGGGCTGCACCTACACCGCCCTGCGGGAGGTGGCCGACACGCTGGAGGGCGAGGGCGTGGAGGCGGAGATCCTCCACGTCGCGGCAAAGCCCGTGGGCGGCTGCCTCGGCTGCGGGTACTGCAAACGCGCGGGCCGCTGCGTACAGGAGGATATCGTCAACGAGGTGCTGGCGAAGCTCGACGAAGCCGACGGCTTCGTTTTCGGCTCCCCCGTACACTTCGCCTCCGCCTCCGGGGCCATGACCGCCTTCATGGACCGGCTGTTCTTCGCCGGCGGCGACAAGCTGCGGCTGAAACCCGCGGCCTGCGTCGTCAGCGCCCGCCGGGGCGGCGCCACCGCCGCCTTCGACCAGCTCAACAAGTATCCCACCATCCGGGAGATGCCCCTGGTCTCCTCCTGCTACTGGAACATGGTCCACGGCAACACGCCGGAGGAGGTCCGCCAGGACGCCGAGGGGCTCCAGGGCATGCGGGTGCTGGGCCGGAACATGGCCTGGCTGCTGCGCTGTCTCGCGGCGGGAAAGGCCGCGGGAGTCCCCCTGCCGGAGCGGGAGAAGCCCATCGCCACCAATTTTATCCGCTGAACGAAAGACACCGCCACAAAAGAGAAACGGCGCAGCGCGCCGCAAAGAAAGGAAAGACTCATATGGTCCGTTTTGAAAGCGACTACACCGAGGGCGCGGCGCCGGAGCTGCTGCGCCGCCTGACAGAGACCAATCTGGAGCAGACCTCCGGCTACGGCGAGGACTGCTACTGCGACGCCGCCCGGGAGAAGATCCGCGAGGCCTGCGATGCGCCCGACGCGGCGGTGCATTTCCTCCTGGGCGGCACCCAGACCAACACCACCCTGCTCTCCGCCGCCCTGCGGCCCCACCAGGGCGCCCTCTGCCCCAGCGGGGGACATATCAGCATCCACGAGAGCGGCGCCATCGAGAACACCGGCCACAAGGTGCTGGTGCTCCCCTCCGGCGACGGGAAGCTCACCGCCGCCGCGGTGGACGATTTCTGCCGCGCCCACTGGGAGGACCCCACCTTTGAGCATATGGTGCAGCCGGGACTGGTCTACCTCTCCTTCCCCACGGAAAACGGCCTGCTGTACACAAAGGCCGAGCTGGAGGCCCTCCGCCGGGTCTGCGACCAATGGGAGCTGGTCCTCTATGCCGACGGCGCGCGGCTGGGCTACGCCCTGGCGGCGGAGGAGAACGACGTGACCCTCCCCGACCTCTACCGTCTCACCGACGCCTTCTACATCGGCGGCACCAAGGTGGGCGCCCTCTTCGGGGAGGCGCTGGTGATCCGCAGCGACGTGCTGCGCCGGGACTTCCGCTACCTCATCAAGCAGCGGGGCGGGCTTCTCGCCAAGGGCCGCCTGCTGGGGCTGCAGTTCGACGCGCTGTTCACCGACGGGCTCTACCTCCGTCTGGGCCGTCACGCGGTGGAGCAGGCGCTGCGCATCCGGGACGGCCTGCGTGCCTGCGGCTGTGCCTTCTTGAACGACTCCCCCACCAACCAGCAGTTCCCCATTCTGCCGGACGAGGTGCTGCGAGAGCTGGAAAAGGACTTCACCTTCTCTCCCTGGGGCAGCGCCGGAGAGGGCAAAAGCGCCGTGCGCTTCTGCACCAGCTGGGCCACGAAAAGCGAGGATGTGGATGCGCTGCTGGCGGCGCTCAGGCGGCTGCTGTGAGCTGCCTCGCCCGGCGCCTGCCCTGCGCGACGGTATAAAAAAGCCGTCCGAAGCATTTGCTTCGGACGGCTTTTGATTTTGCTCTCCGGCGGAAAAGGGGCCTTTTATTCGACCACCTTCAGCGTCCAGCCCTTGGCGTCGGGCGCGGTGCCCCACTGGATGCCGGTCAGGGTGTCATACAGCCGGCGGGCGGTGGGGCCCACCTCGAAGTTGTTGATGGTATAGTCCTTGCCGCGGATGCAGAGCTTGCCCACGGGGGAGATGACGGCGGCGGTGCCGCAGCCCCAGACCTCGTCGATCTCGCCGTTCTCCAGCGCCTCGGCCACCTCGTCGATGCTGATGCGGCGCTCCTCCACGGTGAGGCCCTCGTCCCGCATCAGTTCGATGAGGGAGCGGCGGGTGATGCCGGGCAGCACGGAGCCGATCAGCTCCGGCGTCACGACGGTGTTGCCCTTCTTGAACATGATGTTCATGCCGCCGACCTCTTCCACATACTTGCGGTCCACGCCGTCCAGCCACAGCACGTCGTTATAGTGGTTCTCCACGGCACGGTTCGCGGCGCGCTGGGCGCAGGCGTAGTTGCCGCCGCACTTGGCATAGCCGGTGCCGCCGCGGACAGCGCGGACGTCCTGATCCTCCACCACGATGGAGGCGGGACGCAGGCCGCCGGGATAGTAGCTGCCCACGGGGCAGCAGATCACATAGAACAGGCAGTCCGTGCAGGGATGCAGGGAGAGGTCCGGGTTGCTGGCCAGCAGCACCGGACGGATGTACAGAGACGTGCCGGGCTTGGAGGGGACCCAGTCCTGCTCCACCTTCACCAGGCTGGTCACAGCCTCCAGGAAGATCTCCTCCGGCACCGGGGGCAGCGCCATGCGCTCAGCGGAGTTCTGCATGCGGCGCGCGTTCTCCCAGGGGCGGAACAGCTGGATGCCGCCCTCCGGCGTGCGGTAGGCCTTCAGGCCCTCGAACACTTCCACCGCGTAGTTCAGCACGATGGAGGCGGGATGCAGGGAGAGGTTGCCGAAGGGTACGATGCGGGGATCATACCAGCCCTTTTCCACATTGTAGTTCATAATGAACATATAGTCGGAAAAGCTCTGGCCGAATTTCAGGGTGTCGGGATCGGGTTTTGCCTTCAGATTCGTGGTTTTTTCATAGCGGATGTTCATGTGTTTTCCTCCCTGTTTATCAGAAGCCCGCCATTCCCCGCGGCTTCCATGATTTTCAAAAGTGAAAAGGTCCGCGCGTCCCCCCGCTTTCCCGCGGCAGGACCATCGCAACGATTTTTCCTCCCGGGCCGGGGAAAATGGCCCGTTTTGGCGCGAATGAAAACAATTTTCCCCTTTATATACCATTTAATGTGCTAAAGTCAACTGTGATTCTGCACAGAATCGCCTGCGAAACCGGCCCTTTTATTGGAAAGCGCCGGGCCGTCCTCACGGCTCCTGCCTGCCCGCCAGGTCGTTGATGAACTGCTGGGCCGTCCGGCCGGAAAGGCCGCCGTGGCGCAGCTCCCAGCGGTTGGCAGCGGCATACAGCTCCTCCCTGCCGCAGGTGATGCCCTGGCTCTCCGCCAGACGGTCCACGATCTCCAGGAACTGCTGGTGGTTGGGGCTGGAGTAATTGATCTGCACGCCAAAGCGGCTGGAGAGGGACAGCTTCTCCTCCACCGTGTCGGAGCGGTGCAGCTCCTGGGAGTGCTCCATGTCGCTGCGGTCGTTCCAGGTCTCCCGGATCAGGTGGCGGCGGTTGGAGGTGGCGTAGATCAGGATGTTGTCCGGCCGGGTCTCCACGCCGCCCTCTATGACGGCCTTGAGGAACTTGTACTCCACCTCGTCCTCCTCAAAGGAGAGGTCGTCGATGAAGATGATGAAGCGGTAGTTGCGGTTCTTGACCTGGGCGATCACGTCCGAGAGATCCCGGAACTGGTGCTTGTAGATCTCGATCATCCGCAGGCCCTGGTCGTAATACTCGTTGATCAGCGCCTTCACGCTGGAGGATTTGCCGGTACCGCTGTCGCCGTAGAGCAGGACGTTGTTGGCGGGCGCGCCCCGCAAAAACGCCTCCGTGTTGTCCCTCAGCTGCCGCTTCTGCAGCTCATAGCCCACCAGCCTGTCCAGCTTGACGCCGTCCACGTTGTTGATGGGGCAGAAGGTGACGCCCTCCTCCCCCAGGCGCTTGATGCGGAAGGCCCGGTTAAAGCCGAAGACCCCCACGCCGCAGGAGCGGTAATACTCCGTCACGCAGCGGAACATCTCCTCCTCGTCCGCCGCGGCGGCCAGCTCCGTGCTGAGCCGCCGGATCTGGTCGCTGGCGTGCTTGTTGTAGCGCCGCTCCTTCTTGGGGATGGCCCGGTAGCAGCAGAGGGTGGAAAAGCAGTCCACGCCGAGATCCTGCTCCAGAGGGGCGAAATCGAAGTTGAACAGCTCCCGGAAGACCCGCAGGTCGTTTTTCGCCAGGCGGTTCACCGTCCCCTCGCTGGCGCCCACCCGCTCGCAGGTCAGCGTGAAGGAATTCTCGTTGGTGATCAGCAGATAGGTGAGGTAATCGTGCCACAGGTTCTCATCGAACCCGAACTCCGTGGCGAGATCCAGCAGGCGCTTGACCTCCCGGAAGCTGCGCTGGATCAGGACCTCCTTGGGCGCGTCATCGTGGGCCCAGTCCCGGTAGATCTCCGCCAAATGCAGCAGGATGGAATCCTCCCCCAAATCGCTGTACAGCAGCAGCTTGGAAACCAGTGTATGCACGGTGCTTCCTCCTTTGTATGGACCGGCGCCCCCGCAGGGGGCGCTTTCTCAGATCTTCAGGATGGCGCCCTCGTCCGCGGAGGACACCAGCTTGGCGTATCTCGCGAGATAGCCGGTGGTGACCTTGGGCTCCGGGCACTTCCACGCCGCGCGGCGGCGCTCCAGGACCTCCTCCGGCACCTCCAGCGTGATGCTGTGGCCGGGAATGTCGATGGAGATCATATCTCCCTCCTCCACCAGGCCGATGGGGCCGCCGGAGGCCGCCTCCGGGCTGACATGGCCGATGGACGCGCCGCGGGTGGCGCCGGAGAAGCGCCCGTCGGTGATCAGGGCCACGCTCTCGCCAAGTCCCATGCCGCAGATGGCGGAGGTGGGGTTCAGCATCTCCCGCATGCCGGGTCCGCCCTTGGGGCCCTCATAGCGGATGACCACCACGTCGCCGGGGCGGATCTTTCGGGCATAGATGCTCTCGATGGCGGCGTCCTCCGAGTCGAAGACCCGGGCGGGGCCGCGGTGATGCATCATCTCGGGCGCCACGGCGGACTGCTTCACCACGCAGCCCTTGGGGGCCAGGTTGCCGAACAGCACGGCGATGCCGCCGGTGGCGGAATAGGGGTTCTCCAGCGTGCGGATGGTCTCCGGGTCCCGGATCCGGGCATTCGCCAGGTTCTCCTCCACCGTCTTTCCCGTGACCGTGGGGAGGGAGGTGTCCAGCAGGCCGCGGCGGGTCAGCTCCTTCATCACCGCGTAGACGCCGCCGGCCCGGTCCAGGTCCTCCATGAAGGTGCCGCCCGCGGGAGCCAGGTGGCAGAGGTTCGGCGTTTTTTCGCTGATCTCGTTGGCCGCCTGCAGATCGATCTGCACGCCGGCCTCGTGGGCAATGGCGGGCAGGTGCAGCATGGTGTTGGTGGAGCAGCCCAGGGCCATGTCCACGGTCTCGGCGTTGTGGAAGGCCGCCGCCGTCATGATGTCCCGGGCGCAGATGTTCCGGCGGATCAGCTCCATGATCTGCATGCCGGTGCGCTTGGCCAGGCGCAGGCGGGCAGAGTGGGGCGCCGGGATGGTGCCGTTGCCGGGCAGGGCCATGCCGATGGCCTCCGTCAGGCAGTTCATGGAATTGGCGGTGTACATGCCGGAGCAGGACCCGCAGGAGGGGCAGCAGTTCTCCTCATACTCCTCCACGCCCTCAGCGTCCAGCTTCCCCGCGTGGTAGGCGCCCACGGCCTCGAACATGTCGCTCAGGCAGGTGCGGCGGCCGTCGTTCAGCCGTCCGGCCTCCATGGGGCCGCCGGAGCAGAAGATGGTGGGCAGGTTCAGGCGGGCCGCGGCCATGAGAAGGCCCGGCACGTTCTTGTCGCAGTTGGGCACCATCACCAGACCGTCAAACTGGTGGGCGATGGCCAGCGCCTCCGTGGAATCGGCGATCAGGTCACGGGTGACCAGGGAGTATTTCATGCCCACATGGCCCATGGCGATGCCGTCGCACACGGCGATGGCGGGAACCTCCACCGGCGTGCCGCCGGCCATGCGGACGCCCGCCTTCACGGCCTCCACGATCTTGTCCAGATTCATATGGCCCGGGACGATCTCATTGAAGGAGCTGACCACGCCCACCAGCGGGCGCTCCATCTCCTCCTTCGTAAAGCCCAGCGCGTACAGCAGGCTGCGGTTCGGAGCCCGCTCGACTCCCTGTTTGATATTGTCGGAACGCATGGCGTCCACCTCCATTGTCTTTTGAACTACGCAGCCGCCGGGACGGTCCTGCCGCCCCGGCGCTGCGGCGGTATTGCTGCGGGACGGCTCAGTTGGACGCGGTGTCCAGATCGGCGTCGCTCTTCCAGAGCATCTGCTCGCGCAGCTCCTTGCCCACGACCTCCATCTGGTGGCGCGCCAGCTGCTCGCGCTTGGAGTTGAAGAAGCAGCGGCCGTTCTTGTTCTCGGCGATCCACTTGCCGGCGAAGGTGCCGTCCTGGATGTCGGAGAGAACCGCACGCATGTTGGCCTTCACCTGGTCGTGAGGCAGCACGCGGGGGCCGGAGACATACTCGCCGTACTCGGCGGTGTCGGAGATGGAGTAGTTCATGGCAGCCACGCCGCCCTTGTTGATCAGGTCGACGATCAGCTTCATCTCATGGATGCACTCGAAGTAGGCGTTCTCGGGCTCGTAGCCGGCTTCCACCAGGGTCTCGAAGCCGCAGCGCATCAGCTCCACCAGGCCGCCGCAGAGCACGCACTGCTCGCCGAAGAGGTCGGTCTCGGTCTCGTCGTGCATGGTGGTCTCCATGATGCCGGCGCGGGCGCCGCCGATGCCGGCGATGTAGGCCAGGGCGATGTCATGGGCCTTGCCGGTGGCGTCCTGCTCCACGGCCACCAGGCAGGGCACGCCCTTGCCGGCGACATACTGGCTGCGGACGGTGTGGCCGGGGCCCTTGGGGGCCGCCATGAACACATCCACGTCCGCGGGAGGCACGATCTGCTTATAGCGGATATTGAAGCCGTGGGCGAAGGCGATGGCGTTGCCGGCGCTCAGGTTGGGGGCGATGTGCTGCTTATAGACGTCGGCGGCCACCTCGTCATTCACCAGGATCATGATGATGTCCGCCTGCTTGGCGGCCTCGGCGATCTCCGCCACCTGCAGGCCGTTGCGCTCCGCCTCGGCCCAGTGCTTGCTGCCCTTGCGCAGGCCCACCACCACGTCGCAGCCGGAGTCCTTCAGGTTCAGGGCGTGGGCATGGCCCTGGGAGCCGTAGCCGATGATGGCGATCTTCTTGCCGTCCAGCTTATTGAGGTCACAGTCCTTCTCATAGTACATTCTTGCCATAATTGAACTCTCCTTTTTCCTTCGATTCATCATTGATGGTTGTAATGCCACGTTCCAGTGCCACGATACCCGTGCGCACCAGTTCGAGTATACCGAATTCATGCAGCAGCTTTTCGATGGCGTCCGCCTTGCCCTCCTCGCCGATGATGGCCAGCGTCAGGCTCTTGATGGAGACGTCGATGATGGACGCCCGGAAGATGTTGGCGATCTGCATCACCTCGTTGCGGGTCTCGCCCGCGCTGGCCTTCACCTTGATCAGCACCAGCTCCCGGCGCAGCGCCTGGTCCGAGAGCAGGTCCACGGAGTGCACCGCGATCATCTTGCGCAGCTGGTTGCACAGCAGCTCCACCATGTCCTGGTCGGCCAGCACCTCGATGGTCATGCGGGAGACCCGGCGGTCGTCCGTGGGTCCCACGGCCAGGGATTCGATGTTGAAGCCCTTGCGGGAGAACAGGCGGGAGACCTGGGAGAGGACGCCCGCCTCATTGTCCACCAGGACGGCCAGCGTACACAGCTTCATCTCTTTCTTCTCACTCATCTTCGCACCTCTCAAGACAGTACAAACTCTGTGATCCGGTCTCCGCCCTTCACCATGGGGTGGACCATCTCATCCTGGTCGATGGCGCAGTCGATCACATACCCGTGGCCCCATTCCAGCGCCTCTTTCAGCGTCTGCTCCAGCTCCGCCACGTTGGTGACCCGCCGGCCCCGCAGGCCGTAGGCCTCCGCCAGCTTCACGAAGTCCGGGCCCCGGTCCAGCGTGGTCTGCTGGTAGTTCTTATCGTAGATCAGCGTCTGCCACTGGCGGACCATGCCCAAGGCTTTGTTGTTGAAAATAAAGGTGATGACCGGCAGGTCATAATACTGCTCCGTGGCCAGCTCGATGCAGTTCATGCGGAAGCAGCCGTCGCCGGTGATATGGACCACCGTCTTGTTCGGGTTACCCACCTTGGCGCCCAGGGCGGCCCCCAGGCCGAAGCCCATGGTGCCGAAGCCGCCGGAGGTGATGAGCTGGCCGGGATAATCGAAGTGGAAATGCTGGATGGCCCACATCTGGTGCTGGCCCACGTCCGTGGCGACGATGGTGTCCTCCGGCGCGATGCGGGCGATGACCTCGGAGATCTGCTTGGGGGTCAGGGTCTCGCCCCCCTCGTCGTACTCCGTCTCCGTGGGGAAGGAGAAGACGTATTCCTTCCACTCGGGGTTCTGCTTCTGCGCCACCCGCTGGTTCAGCAGCTCCAGCACCCGCTTGGCGTCCCCGATGATGTGGTGGTCCGTCTTGACGTTCTTGTTGATCTCGGCCCGGTCGATGTCGATCTGAACGATCTTCGCCTGCTTGGCGAAGCTCTTGGGGTCCAGGGCCACCCGGTCGGAGAAGCGGCAGCCCACCGCGATGAGCAGGTCGCAGCCGTCGCAGGCCATGTTGGAGGCCTGGGAGCCGTGCATGCCGATCATGCCCGTGGTCAGGGGATTGCGGCCCTTGAAGCCGCCGCCGCCCATGACGGTGATGGCCACCGGCGCGTCGATGCGCATGGCGAACTCCAGGAACTCCTCGGAGGCCCGGCTGATGACCACGCCGCCGCCGCAGATCAGCAGCGGCCGCCTGGACTCCGCGATCATCTCCACCAGACGGTCCAGGTCCTGGCTGTCCGGCTCCGGAGTCTTGAAGTCCCGGGAGGAGCGGCGCATCAGCGCCTGGAGGCGGCCGTGGTGGGAGTGCTCCTCCCGGGGGAGGTACTCATACTCTCCCTCCTCCGCCGTCACGTTCTTCACGATATCGATGAGCACCGGGCCGGGCCGGCCGCTGCGAGCGGTGGCGAAGGCCTCCCGCACGGTGTCCGCCAGGTCGTTCACGTCCCGGACCAGATAGGTGCATTTCGTGATGGGCATGGTGATGCCGGTGATGTCCACCTCCTGGAAGGAGTCCTTCCCGATCAGCGGCTCCGAAACGTTGCAGGTGATGAAGACCACCGGAGAGGAGTCCATGTAGGCCGTGGCGATGCCCGTGGTCAGGTTGGTGGCGCCGGGGCCGGAGGTGGCGAAGCAGACGCCCACCTTGCCGGTG
>JBJDYT010000073.1:0-13620 GCA_051867635.1 Oscillospiraceae bacterium | reverse complement strand
GCGAGACGGACACCATGCCCCAGTGGGCCGGCTCCAGCTGGTACTTCCTGCGCTATATGGACCCCCACAACGACAAGGCCCTGGCCAGCAAGGAGGCCCTGGAGTACTGGTCTCCCGTGGACTGGTACAACGGCGGCATGGAGCACACCACGCTGCACCTGCTCTACAGCCGCTTCTGGCATAAGTTCCTCTACGACATCGGCGTGGTCCCCACCAAGGAGCCTTATCAGAAGCGTACCAGCCACGGCATGATCCTGGGCGAGGGCGGCGAGAAGATGTCGAAGTCCCGCGGCAACGTCATCAACCCCAACGACATCATCGACCAGTTCGGCGCGGACACCATGCGCACCTATATCATGTTCATCGGCGACTTCGAGAAGGCCGCCGCCTGGTCCGCCAACGCGGTGAAGGGCTGCAAGCGCTTCCTTGACCGCGTGTGGAACCTCAGCGAGATGGAGCACAGCGGCGAGGAGTACTCCAAGGCCAACGAATCCGCCATCCACAAGGCCATCCGCAAGGTCAGCGAGGATATCGAGGCCATGAAGTTCAACACCGCCATCGCCACGCTCATGGCCCTGGTCAACGACTTCTACGCCAACGGCGCCAGCCGGGGCGACATGAAGGCCCTGGTGCTGATGCTCAGCCCCTTTGCGCCCCATATCTGCGAGGAGCTGTGGGAGATGATGGGCTTTGCCGCCGAGACGGGGACCATGGCCTGCCAGCAGCCCTGGCCGGAGTATGACGAGAGCAAGACGGTGGACGCCACCGTGGAGATGGCCGTGCAGGTCCTGGGCAAGCTCCGCGGCACTATCACCGTTCCCATGGACAGCGACGAGGCCACCGTGGTGGCCGCGGCAAAGGAAGTGGAGAAGGTGGCCCGGGCCCTGGAGGGCAAGCAGATCGTCAAGACCATCCTCGTGAAGAACAAGCTGGTGAACCTCATCGTAAAGTAACAAAAAAGGTGCCGGGGAAACAGCCCGGCGGCTATAAAGCAGAAAAGGCTATGGCAAGGGAATTTGCCATAGCCTTTCTTGCGCATGAACAGGATCTGTGATATCATTTGCCCTGGTAAAGAGAAAGACAGATCGGAATTTATAGAGGTTTCAAAATGAGCATTGATATAGATTTTGATTTTACATCAGACACTCCAAATTTTTGGAATGGTTTTTGGAATGATAGTATTCTTGGTGGAGGCGGTGCCGACCCAGACGCGGCAAGCAAAACGCTACAAACGTATCATCAAATTTTGTGGAGTAAACCTTTGCCAAACGGAGATCGAATCAATCTGACAATGGGTAAGGGATACGACTATTTGACATGGAAAAACTTTAGATTTGGAAGCGATTCCATACTTGCGAGTTTTCGCTATGTCCGATATCGAAAGATGCTAGAAGAAGTTTCAAAGAGTCTTCCAAACTACCAAAGCTTTATAGAAGATTTTATCCGTAGAGCATATACTATTGGTGGAAGTATTATATTCCCAAAAGATAACAGCATTAATAGAGCACGGGGTGTTCATCCGTTGATAAAAGACAGGTGGGATTTAACATTGGAGTGCATAAGAAGATATTACAGAAACGAAAGTAGCCCACTGTTTGAAACTTTGATAAAAAATAAGGGTTTTTTTGATTTGTTTGTAGACTTTAAAGGATATATAGATTTCTTTTATCTTCAAGATTGCGTATCAACAGATTATCAATCAGTAAACTTCTGGATTGGCGATGGAGATTTATCAAAAAATCCTATGCCAAAAACCGTTGATGAATACTTGATTTGGATTGAAAGACAACTGGATTTCGTTTCGAAAAGAAACTACAGAATAGCGTCGGTAACACAACGCTAAATTCCTGTTTATCGGCCGGCAGTTTCTGACAAAAGCGCGCTCCTCTGCATAAAGAGCAGAGACGTGCTCCTCCCGGAAAGGACGGATTGAAAAATGCGGGGTGTCCTGTCGCGAAATGACAAAAAATTTCCCGGAATGTGAAAAAAAGAATTGACAGAGAATAGGGGCATCTATTATAATATCCGTTGTTAAGTCATGAATTGTGACTCTTAAAGAGCATTCTGGATCGAGCCGAATGCATCGGAGGGAGGGAAAAATAGATGTCCGAAGTGCATGTCAAGGAAAATGAATCTCTGGACAGCGCGCTGAGAAGATTCAAGCGCAGCTGCGCCAAGGCCGGTATCGTGGCCGAGGTCCGCAAGAGAGAGCATTATGAGAGCCCCAGCGTCAAGCGCCGCAAGAAGAGCGAAGCCGCTCGCAAGAATCGCAACAAGAGATATTATTAATTGATGCGTCTGCTAAAAGTCCTGTGACATTCGTCACAGGACTTCAGCTTATCGGAAAAGCCGCTTGGGCTTTTCTGATAAGCTGCCGGACTTTTTGAAACTTCTGGGAAGTTTCAAAAAGTCGCTTGATTGAACGCGAAAGGCAACCCTGACGGTTTCCTTTCACACTATCTTTCCCTCCGAAACCTTTGGCCGGAAGGCTTTTCGACAGCCTGAGTCCTGTGACATTCGTCACAGGACTTTTTCCTTTCGGATGCGCTGCATGAGTCCCGCGGGGTCGTCCGCCTCGGCATACAGGAGGAACGCACTGCCGCAGCCCAGCTGCGCGCCGAAGCGGAGCTTTTTCAGAATGCTCTCCGCCGTGTCGAACAGCACAAAGTGATGCTCCGCCCCCCGGGCGTAGGTGAAGTATTCCGCGCAGAGCGCCTCGGAGAACAGCGCCACGGGCTGCTGCGCGCGCATGAGGGCCGCGAGACCTTCCGCCGTCAGCGGCCGCCCGCAGCCGCTGGGGCAGGGGAGGGGGAAGTCCATGCGCAGCCACTGTACGTCCAGCGCCACGCGCCGGGCGCCGTACTCCCTGGCCGCTTTTTTCAGCCGCGTTTGGAAATCCCCGCCGGAAAGGGCGGTGCAGAGCAGGATGGAGGCGGTGGGGAAGGACGGGGCGTAGCGCTCCGGCACGAAGAAGCGCTTGCCCGCGTAGCGGAGCTGGTCGCCCAGCTGGCGGAGAAAGTGAAGGCGATCGTCGCTGGGCGGGGCCTCAAAGTCCGCCGCCACGCCGCTGAAGCTCCCCGCCCGGCACTCCTGCACAACGTCCTCCGCCAGCAGCTTTCCCTCCGAAAAGGAGGGCCTCCCCGCGTCAGTCAGCACCATGACCCCGCCCTTGGGGGCGGCGTTGCGCATGAGCCGCCCCTCCGGCCCCACCCGGTAGCACATGTGGGCCAGGGAGCGGGAGAGCCTGGCGGCGGCGGGTTCGTATTCGGCGGTAGCCGTGAGATAGAGCTGCATAGAGGCCCCCTTGTCTCGGCAAAAGATTTCTGCTATATTAGTTATACTGGATAAAATGATTGTATGCAGAAAGGCGGCGCGTTATGAGCCTAACCCTTGTCCCGGACTATGTTTTTCCGGATTACCGTTCCGTCACCCCGGCGTTTTTGCAGCGCCTGGGCGTGACGCTGCTGCTCTGCGATCTGGACTACACCCTGGCTCCCAAATCCCGGCGGCAGCCGGACGAGGCGCTGCGCCGCTGGCTGGGAGAGCTGGAGGGGGCCGGCATCCGCGTGACGGTGGTCTCCAACAACCGCTCCGGCGTCCGGGCGGGGGAGTTCTGCGCGCCGCTGGGCCTGCCCTATGTACGCCACGCGGGGAAGCCCGCCCGCCGGGGGCTGGTGCAGGCCATGGAGGCGGCGGGGAAAGCGCCGGCGGACTGCGCCCTCCTCGGCGACAAGCTGCTGACGGATGTGCTGGCGGCCAAGCGCATGGGCATCCCCGCGCTGATGGTGGAGCCGCTGGAGGGCCCCGTGGGGGCGTGGAACCATGTGCTCCACCTGCTGCAGCGCCCCTTCAAGGCCCGTGCGAAGGAGAACATGCGGCGGCGGGAGGGCTGAGCGTTTCCGGAGGCGGGGAGCGCCTGTCGTGAAAATTGGCAGATTTTTGCCGCTCTGACGCAAAAAATACGGGGAAACCTATTGCCAAGCCTGCGAAGATGCGATAAAATAATTAAGGTTATCATACGAGTATTTCGTACTGTTTAGAATCGGGAGGCGGCCCGCCCGTCCCCAGGAATATGGAGGATTGACACTATGGCAACGATTACCGCCGGCGATTTCCGCAACGGCAAGACCTTTGAGATGGACGGCAAGGTGATGCAGGTCATCGAGTTCCAGCACGTGAAGCCCGGCAAGGGCGCCGCCTTCGTCCGCACCAAGATGCGCAACGTGGTGACCGGCGCTGTGACCGAAACTTCCTTCAACCCCACCGCCAAGTTTGAGGAAGCGTTCATCGACCGCAAGGACATGGAGTACAGCTACGCCGACGGCGACCTGTATTACTTCATGGACCAGGAGACCTACGACATGGTCCCCCTGAACAAGGACGTGCTGGGCGACGCGTTCCGCTTCATCAAGGAAAACACCATGTGCAAGGTGCTGTCCTACAAGGGCAACGTCTTCGGCGTGGAGCCCCCCAACTTCGTGGACCTGGTGGTCACCAAGTCCGACCCCGGCGTGAAGGGCGATACCGCCACCAACGTTACCAAGCCCGCCATCCTGGAGACCGGCGCGGAGGTCAAGGTGCCTCTGTTCATCAACGAGGGCGACAAGATCCAGATCGACACCCGCACCGGCGAGTATCTCGGCCGCAGCAAGGGCTGATCGGCGGCAGGAACATAGGGCGGCATGCGGCGCCCGTGTGATTTTCTGAAAGGAGAACGAAATGGATATTGCTGAAAAGGTCGCGTATCTCAAGGGCCTGGCGGAGGGCCTGAAGCTGGACGAGGAGACCAAGGAGGGCAAGCTCCTGGCCGCCGTCATCGACCTGCTGGGCGACATCTCCGACGAGCTGGAGGAGCTGGAGGACGAGGTCTGCGAGCTGGAAGAGGGCATCGACGCCGTCAGCGACGATCTTTCCGACGTGGAGGAGTTCCTCTATGAGGAGGACGACGAGGACGAGGATGACGAAGACGAGTGCTACGCCACCACCTGCCCCAACTGCGAGGAGGAGATCTTCTTCGACGATTCCGTTCTGGAGGACGGCGAAGTCATCTGCCCCAACTGCGGCGAAAGGCTGGAGTTCGACCTGAGCGACCTCGCCAACGCCGCCGGCGTGGAGGACGAGGAAGAGGACGACTGAGACAGCGCCGTCCCTCGCCATTTGGCATTGTCATAAAGCGGGCCGGCGCCGCCGGCCCGCTTTCTTCTTATCAAAAACAGGAAAATATGGCCGCAAAGAAAGGAGACGCATATGTTCGTCAGCGAGATCTTCACCACCGCCCCCACGGACGCGCGCAGCGACGCGGAGATGGCGACCTTCGCCCTGCTGGAGGAGCTGGGCATCCCTTACGAGCGGGTGGACAACGACCCCGCCGGTCCCATGGAGGACTGCGATATCGTCAGCGAAAAGCTTGGCAGCGAGATCCGGAAGAGCTCTCTCGTCCGCAACCAGGAAAAGACCCAGTATTACCTGGTGATGATGCCCGCCCACAAGCCCTTCAACACCAAGGCTTTTCAGGAGAAAATGGAGTGCAGCCATCCCTCCTTCGCCTCGGAGGAGGAGATGATGGAGCTGCTGGGGGTGGCCCCGGGCACCGCGTCCATCCCCTGCCTGATGCATGACAAGGCGGGGAAGGTGCGGCTGGTCATCGACCGGGAGATCGCCAACGACGAGTGGTTCGCCTCCAACGCCTGCGACAACCGCAGCCATTTCCGCATCAAGACCAACGACCTGCTCATGAAGTTCTGCCCCGCCATCGGCCACCGGGCCAAGCTGGTGCGCCTGTGACGGTCCCTTCCCTGCAATGACAAAGCGCCCCTTCCGTATGGAAAGGGCGCTTTTTATACGCTTTGAAAAGCCTATCCCTGCGGCGCGGGCTCCCGGGGCCTTTGCAGCAGCGTCAGCGTGAGCAGGGCCAGGGACAGGAACTCCAGCGGCAGCAGCGTCATCCAGAGAGCATAATGCTCCACCGTGCGGACGGCGAAAAACACCGGCAGATAGGCCGCGAGCCACAGCGCGCAGAGCGCGTCGCGGAGGCGGTGGGGGCGGCGCACAAGGCGCACACCAAGACAGAGCAGCGTCGTAACAAGGAGAATGTCGCGCAGGAATGTGACGATGGCGACCAGCTTCAACTCGCCCGCCGTCTGCGGTTGAGAAACCAGCCAGTCCCACTCGGCGCGGGTCAGCACGTGGAAAAAGCCGTCTCCCACCGCCGGCACGGAACGGAAGCACAGCAGCACGGCGAAAAACAGCGCCTGCACAGCCAGCGCGGCGACGATGGACACAGCGGTCAGACGGTCCTTCATAGCGGCCTCCTTAAAAAAGCTTCAGTCGTCAGCTGCAAGTCGTAACGGTTGCCATGTCAGAAACGATATTCCAGGCGGCACAGGTGCTGCCTCCGAGCACATAGTAATATAAGCCGCTGTTCGGCCAATGGTTCGTGGATATCGGCATAAATAGAGGCTTTCAATTCGTGGCTCTCCGAGTTGGTGGCCTCTTCCATTGTTTTTCCGTAAGCGCCAATGGCGAGGCAGAAGCTCGTGCAGAGTATGACTGACAGCAGCAGAAAAAAGCTTCTTCTGATTGCTTCGCTCTTTCGGCCTGGGCGGACGGTTTATTGACCGGATACCCTGATTCAAGTGTAGTATGGGGGCATAGAATTGTCAATAACAGGAAAATACAGGGAATTTCCGGATATTGAGATGGCCCGCCGCTTGCGCGGCGGGCCGGTCCGGTATTCACTCTGCGGCGATGTCCCCGGAGATCAGCCGCAGGGAGGCGGGGCGGCCGCTTTCGTCGCGGACGATCTCCCAGCAGGCCTGCGTCTTTGCCCAGGGGGCGCTGGAGTAGAGCAGCGTCCCGTCGCTGGCGAAGTCGTACAAGCTGGATGCAAGCTCCGGGTGGTCCGGCGGCAGCGTCCAGCTCTCGCCGCTTGCGAGCTCATAGCAGAGCACAGCGTTCTCCTGCTCACCGGAAGCGCTGTAGGCCACGCAGTAGAGATAGCCCTCCGCCGCGGCGCTGACATGCAGCGCCGGCAGCTCCACGCTGCCGCCCTCCGGCAGCAGGAGCAGGGTGTGCTCCCCCTCCGTCTCCAGCGTTTCGGGGAAAAAGTACTGTACCAGCAGATAGTCGCCCAGCTGCGTGCCGCTGTAATCGCTGGTATAGGCCCCCTCCGGCAGGAGGGAAACGCCGTTTTCCGTGAGGTCGCAGAGCCGGTCGTGGAACGTCAGGCCGTACCGCTCCTCCACGGCGTCCGTCTCCTCCCGGGAGACCTTCACCTTCTCGATCTTCCGCTCTCCCACGAGATAGGAGCGCTGCGTGGGCCGCAGCACGTCTTCGCCGTAGTCCGTGGGAGGCAGGAGAGTGGAGAGCACCTCGCCAGTCTCGCCGTCCAGCTCCAGGTCGTACTTGTACTCCTCCCACTTGTTGTAGACCGTCAGGTCCAGCGTCCCCTCCGCGAGGAAGCTCACGCCGATGTGGGAGGCGGTGAAGAGGGGAACGGTATAGAGCTTTTTTGTCTTACCCGTCTCGTGGACACAGACGTAGAGGCTCCGCCCCCGGGTGTAGTACACACCGTATTCGTTGACGATGCAGCCGTCCTCCCAGAAGGTGTGGACCAGCAGCTCCGACCCCTCCTCCGGGGTATAGCGGCAAAGGCCCTTGTGGGGCATGCGGTAGTAGTAGACCCCGTCCACGATGTCGCCGGGCCAGGCGCCGCAGCCGGCGGTCAGGTATTCCAGCCGCAAAAGCGTCTGGACGCCGCCGATCAGGAGCAGCGCCAGGCATGCGGCCACCGCCAGGGGCCTGCGCCAGCGGCGCTTCTTGCGCCGGCGCTCGCTTTCCGCGAGGAAGCGCTCCTCCGTTTCGCCGACGGCGGCGAAGAGCTGTTCGCGGTTCATGCGTCAAAGCCCTCCTTTCCAAGCTGCGCTTTCAGCTTCTTCCGCGTCCGGGAAAGAAGCGTCAGCACGTTTCCTTCCGAAAGGCCGTAGCGCGCGGCGATCTCCGCCGTGGAATCCAGGAAGAAGTAGCGCCGCAGGAACACGCCCCGCTCCCGGGCGGGCAGGGCGCGGAGAAAGCGGCCCAGGCACTCCTCCAGCTCCTTTTGCCGCAGCGGCTCCTCCACGCCCTCCGGCGCGGCGAGGCAGTCGCCCAGCTCCTCCAGCGCCACGGTGAGGCCCTCGCCCCGCTTTTCCGCGTGAAGCGCGCGGCAGCGGTCGAAGGCCAGGTTCCGGGTGATCTTCGCGAGGAAGAGCTGCAGGCGGTTTGGCCTTTGGGGCGGCATGGCGTTCCAGGCGCGGAGCCAGGTGTCGCTGACGCACTCCTCCGCGTCCTCCCGCCGGGAGAGGATGCGCCGGGCCAGGGAAAAGCAGTATGGGCCGTATTTGCGCCCGGTCTCCTCAATGGCGCTTTCGTCCCGACGCCAGTACAGCGCGATGATGTCATGGTCCTCCATGCAGCCGCCCTCCTTTCCCGTTTGGGCCCCTCTGCTATAATAGACGTAAGAAACGGGAGACTTCTGACAAAGAAAAGTGAAAAAACTTAAAAAACGCCGCCCGCCGAAAGGCCCGGCAGGCGGCAAAGAGAATCAGTCCCCGATGATGGCGTACAGCTCCCGCAGATCGGAGATGATATGGTCGGCCCGCAGGCCCTCCGGCAGGGGGCGGCCCTCGGGATTATACCAGACGCAGGGGAGGCCGTAGTTGTTGGCGCCCTGGATGTCGCTGGTGAGGGAATCGCCGATGACCAGGCAGTTTTCCTTCGTGATGCCTTCGATGTGGGAGAAGACGTAGTCAAAGTAGGCCCGCTGGGGCTTGCCGCAGCCCGCGTCCTCGGAGATGAAGGCCCCGGAGAGGCAGTCCTTGATGGCGGACTTTGCAAGGCGGCTGCGCTGTACCGCGGCCACGGCGTTGGTGATGAGATAGAGCTTGTGGTTTCCGGAGAGAGTGCGGCAAAGCTCCTCCGCGCCGTCGATCAGCTCGGCGCACCGGCCAAGGCCCGCCTCCTGCGAGCGCATGCAGGCGGCAGGGTCCCGCTCCAGCCCCAGCTGGGCGAGGAAGCGGCGGAAACGCTCGATCACCACGAAGTCCTTGCTGCAGAGCCCGCGGTCGAAGTCCGCCCAGAGGGCGGCGTTGATGCGCCGGTAGGCGTCATAGTTCTCCTCGGACCAGGGCAGGTCGTTTTCCTCGCAGACGCCGCGGAAAGCCAGGCGCTCGGCGGCGCTGAAATCGAAAAGGGTGTTGTCCGCGTCAAAGAGAAGGTAGGGATAGCGGCTCATGGCAGGCTCCTTTGTGATGGAATGGTTGACAGGAGCATCGTACCATATTCCCGGCGGATTTGCAATCGGCTCCCTTTTGCCCTGCGCGTTATCGGGCTTTAACTCCTCTCATTTCACGGACCGCCTCTGTTGCGGGCAATTCCGCGCTATGGTATAATGGATCCGACAAAGCGGAATGTGTCGGGGCGGAAGGTTTTCATTTTCCGTGGGAGGAGAAGCATGATAGCCGGATTGGAGAAACTGTTTACAAAAACAGATATGACATGGAAACGCTTGATCCTGTTGTCTGTTGTCTGCGGGATCGTACCGGGATTGCTTATGGTTCCGAAGATCCTCCAGGGAACTTCCTTGCAGCAGCCGGGCATCAGCTTTGAATTCTGGGTGTGCATGGCATTGTTTGTCGCCCTGAATTGCGAAAAGCCGCTGGAGGCAGGCACAAAAACTTTTGTATTCTTTCTGATCAGCCAGCCGCTGATTTATCTGGTACAGGTTCCGTTTTGCTGGCTTCACTGGCAAATTTTTGCCTATTATCCGGAGTGGGCGGTCATCACATTGTTTACTTTTCCCGGCGGAATGCTGGCATGGTATACCAAAAAAGGGAATTGGCTGAGCGTGTGCCTCCTGAGCATCGCGAACGTCATCCTGTGCATTTCACTGGCAACGTCTGTCCACATGATGCTCGGGAGCTTTCCCCGTTACCTGCTTTCGTCCCTGTTCATCATGGGAGAATTGGTGTTCTTTCCGCTTATTTTGTTTAAAAGGAAGCCTGTGCGCCTGCTTGCGTTTGTCCTTATAGGAGCAATGCTTCTGTTCGGTTCTTGGTATGAATATCATGCAACTGCATCCCTTGATGCGACGTTTGCAACTGATCTGGAGGGTACGCCTCCTTTTGAAGTGCAGTCTGCGTATGATGGCGTTGAGATACAAACAGATGGCAGCGAATTATCGGTATCTGTAAAGAACTACGGCTCTTTTCCGATATATATCAAAGATGCAGAAGGAAGGGTATGGGAAGTAGACTTCACATATAATGAAGAAGGAGCGAGCTGGGTACACAACGAGCCGGATTGACTTCGATGCCTGCACTTACGCACATTTTTGAAGAATAAAGGAGAGCGGCGGAGATTTCCGCCGCTCTTTCCTTATTTTAGCAGGTCCTTCATCTCGTTGATGCGGACGTTGGTCTGGGCCGCCATGATGTTGTTGACGAAGTAGACGTCTTTGACTCCCTTGCCCTCCACGAGGGACTTTAGCGCGCCGTCCCAGTAGCGGTAGTCCACCACATAGGTGTGCTGATAGTGGGCCGCGAGAAAAGGCACGAAGGCGTTGCCGTAGGACTCCTTCAAAATCACGCAGGCGGAGCCGTCGGTGACGGCGTGGTTCTCGATCTCCTCATAGGGCTGGTCGCCGCAGATAAAGGCGCTGTACTTGCTGCTCTTGGCCCAGTTGGAGACGTTTTGTATCATCGGCGAATTGTGGGCGCTGCCGGAGCGGTCCCAGTAGACGAAGTCGTACTCATAGAAGGGGAGGTAGGCGATGAGCTGGTCGGGGTTGTTCTTCAGCGCCGCGCTTTTGCCGGTGGAGGAGTAGAAGCTGCCCAGGAAGTCCCCGTAGTTCACCTCCGTGTACTGGGAAAGGGGCCAGGCGTCCCAACCCTGGAGGGAGGCCAGCTTCGTATAGGCGTAATACGCGCCGAGAGCCGTCCAGTGGTGGTCGGTGCGGTAATAGATGTATTCGCTGCGGTGGGAGCGGAGCGTGGCGTAGATGGGAACGGTCTGCACCCGCTCGCTCATCTGGCTGTAGATGTAGTCGATGGCCTTCTCCTGGTCGGAGGTCTTGACGGAGTCCCGCAGGCTGTCCGGCAGCATGACGCCCATGCTGTTGGGGACCACCATGGTGTAGACCTGCACGTTTTCGCCCAGCAGCGCCGCGGCGCTGTTCACCATGCCGGCGTAGGACTTGGCGGCGGACTCGGAGAAGCCGTAGTACTCATAGGCGGTGTCGCCCACCTGCAGCACCGCGCCGAACTTCTGCACCGCGCCGGGGTCCTCCGGGTCGGTGTAGTTCTCGTCGATGCCGTCGTCGTCCTGGAAGGGCTTCTGGTCCTTTTCCGGCTCCGGCTCGGGCTCCGGTTCGGGATTGTCCGCACCGTCGGGAGCATCCGGATCCGGGATGTCGTCACCCTGCTCCACGCTGCCGCTGATCTGGATGGGGGAGCTGCCGTGCAGGGACTCCACCAGGCTGTTCAGCTCCACCAGCTCCTCCCGGAAGGGGAAGGTATCGGAAAACCAGAGACTGACGCCCCGGAAATAGCTCCCGTCCGCGAGAGAGGACAGGGAAAAGGCCGGGAACTTCGCCAGCTCCCGCTTTTCCTCCTCGGAATAGCTGGGGCGCAGGGGAAGGATCTGGGACAGGACGCAGCCCTCAAAGAGCGCCAGGGTGAAGAGCGCCACGGTCAGCTGTTCATAGAATCTCTTGTTCATGGCAGCTCCTTCTCAGAACTGGAAATAGATAAAGGGATTGTAGCTGTCCCCCGCCAGGGCGGCGGCGGAAAGCAGCAGCAGCGCCACCGGCAGCACCGCGCCGATGAGGCGGCTCACGGTCCGGACCGGGCGGGGCGCCCGGGAGGAGGTGAGGTAGGTGCCGAGCGCGCGGCAGAGCGGCGTGCAGGCCAGGATGCAGACCAGCAGCAGGCACCAGTGGCTCTGCCAGAGGATGCGGGTCTCGAAGGACGCCGCACCGAAGCGGAACATCCCCCGCAGCACCGCGCCGCCCAGGCGCAGGTCCTCAAAGCGGAAGAGGATCCAGCCGAAAAAGACCACGCACAGGAGATACAGGTGGCCCAGCAGCTTCGGCGCCCTGGAAAAGCGGCCGGCCAGCAGCTTCTCCAGCGCGATGAACAGGAAAAAGTACAGGCCCCACAGCACATAGTTCCAGCTGGCGCCGTGCCAGAGACCGGTGAGGAACCAGACGATCAGCAGGTTCAACACGGTGCGGGCCTGGCCCCGGCGGTTGCCGCCGAGGGGGATGTACACATAGTCCCGGAAGAAGGAACCCAGGGAGATGTGCCAGCGCCGCCAGAACTCCGAGACGCTGGCCGCGGTGTAGGGATAGTTGAAGTTCTCCCGGTAGTGGAAGCCCACCATCAGGCCCATGCCGATGGCCATGTCGGAGTAGGCGGAGAAATCCAGGTAGATCTGCAGCATCCAGGCCAGCACGCCCAGCCAGAGGGCCGCGGCGTCGGCGCCGGAGAGGGCCGCCAGGTTTTCCGCCGCGAGAGACAGGTCGGCGGCCGTGTCGGTGGAGAGCAGGATGCTGTCCGCCAGCGCGCCGCAGGGGTTTGCCAGCAGCGCCTTCTTCGCAAGGCCGCAGGTGAAGCGCCGGACGCCCCGGGCCATGTCCTCCGTGGTGGCGCGGCGGTGACCGATCTCCTCCGCCACGTCGCGGTAGCGGACGATGGGACCCGCGATGCACTGGTGGAACAGGCTCACGTACATCAGGAGCATGGGGAAGCTGTCCTGGGCCTCCGCGTCGCCCCGGTACACATCAATGGTGTAGGTCAGCGCCTGGAAGGTGTAAAAGGAGATGCCGATGGGCAGAGCGATCTCGGGGATGGGGAAGGCGAGCCCCGTCAAAGCCTGGAGGTTCTCCAGCAGGAACATACCATATTTAAATACGGAGAGGATGCCGAGACTTACGACGCAGGCCAGCACCAGGGCCGGCTTCGCGGAGAGGCCCGCGCGCTTCCGCCGCCGGATGACAAGGGAGCAGCGCCAGTTCACAAAGCTCATGCCGATGAGCAGCAGCACATACACCGGCTCTCCCCAGGCGTAGAAGAACAGGGAGAACAGAAGCATGACCCAGTTCTTGCCGCGGATGGTGGGAGTAAAGCGCTGGATGAGCAGGTTCAGCGGGAGGAAGAGAAAGAGGAAGAGAAGATCGGAAAAGACCATGGCGCACGCTCCTGACGAGTGGGGTTATTGGAGGCGGCGGGCGTCGGCGGCCCGCCGGAAAAGGCCGAAAAAGAAACACGGCTGTCGAAGACGGTCGCCGCTGTGCCACTATATTATGTAACCTGCAGGAGGAAAAAGCAACAGGAAAATAGTGAAATAACGCATACAAAAAGCTACAAAGATTACAGCCCGCAGAGCGGGAAGGGGACGTGCCTGTGAAAGTGTATGCGGCCCGCCGGAGGGACATGCCGGGAGCGGCGGCGGGGAATAAAAGGGCGGCGGAGCGGGCAGGCTAAGGAGAGGATCGGAGGGGCGGGAAAAGAAAAGTGGAAGAAAGTCGAAAAAGGGGGTTGACAAGGGTAAAAAAGCCTGATATATTAAACGAGCTGTCCGGCG
>JBJDYT010000072.1:0-2989 GCA_051867635.1 Oscillospiraceae bacterium | reverse complement strand
CCCATGGAGGGCGTTCCCGCCTCGGTGACGCCCAGGTGCAGCGGATAGTCCGTCCGCTCCGCCAGCAGCCGGTAGGCCGCCATGTTCACCCGCACGTCGCTGCTCTTGACGCTGAGGCAGATATCGCCGAAATCCCAGCGCTCCAGCAGCGCCGCGTGGCCCAGAGCGCTTTCCACCAGCGCCTCCGCCGTCACGCCGCCGTATTTTGCCAGCAGCTCTTTCTCAAGGCTCCCGCCGTTGACGCCGATGCGGATGGGGAGGTTTCGCCGGCGGCAGGCCTCCGCCACGGCCTTCACATGCTCCTCGCCGCCGATGTTGCCGGGGTTGATGCGGATCTTGTCCGCCCCCCGCTCCGCCGCCTCGATGGCCAGGCGGTAGTCGAAGTGGATATCCGCCACGAGAGGGATGGAGATCCGCTCCCGGATGGCGCTGACGGCCCTGGCCGCCTCCATGGTGGGGACGGTGACTCGGACGATCTCGCAGCCCGCCTCCTCCAGGCGGTGGATCTGGCGGACGGTGGCCTCCACGTCCTCGGTTTTCGTGTTGCACATGGACTGGATGGTGACGGGCGCGCCGCCGCCCAGCCCCACGCCGCCCACGGAAAGGCGCTTGGTCATGCTTCTCTCCCCTTTCAGGTCACGAGCTTCGTAATGTCGGAGAAGGTCACCAGCAGCATCACCGCCATGAGCATGGCGAAGAACGCAAAGCTCAGGGCGTTTTCAAAGCGCTCCGGGATCTTCTTTTTGAACAGCAGCAGCCCCGCGGTGTTGAGGCAGAGGAACAGGATCTTGCCGCCGTCCAGCGCCGGGATGGGCAGCAGGTTCATCACCGCCAGGTTCACCGAGATCAGCGCCGCGAAGTAGGCGATATTGCTGAAGGCCTCCGCCTTCGTCTCGGACTGCTCGCCCACCTCCGTGATGGTGCCCACGATACCCACGGGGCCGCTGAGGTCCCGGATGCCCGCCTGCCCCGTCAGGAGCATCTGCAGGCTCATCCGCACCATACGGACGAAGTCCAGCGTGGTATACCAGCTGTATTTCAGCTTGTTCAGCGCCGTGGCCTCCGCCCGGCCGCCATAGGTGAAGCCGTAGGCCCGGTAGGTCTCGCCGTTTTCATCCACATAGTCCGTCAGGTACAGGGTGCGGCGCAGCTTCTCGCCGCCGCGCAGCAGCACCACGTCGATGGCCCCCTCCTCGCCGGAGGAGGTGTAACTCATGACCATGCTCACGTCGCTGAAGTTGTAGATGCGCTCGCCGTTGATCTCATAGAGAACGTCGCCCACCATGACGCCGTCCTCCCCCTCCTGGGGGAAGCCCTCGTTCAGCTCCACGATCTCCGCCGTGAGGAAGCCTCCGGCGGTGCTGTACAGCGCCAGCACGATGAGGAAGCCCAGCAGGAAATTCATGCCCGCCCCCGCCGCAAAGACCAGAAGCTGCCGGAAAAAGCCCTGGTTCGACAGGGAGCCGGGGTCGTCGGAGGCTTCCTCTTCCCCCTCCATGGCGCAGTAGCCGCCGATGGGCAGCAGGCGCAGGGAATACTCCGTCTCCGCCCCCTGCTTATGCCACAGCCGCGGCCCCATGCCCAGGGAAAACTCATGCACCGTCACGCCGCAGGCCTTGGCGGTGATGAAATGGCCGAATTCATGGACGGCGATGAGGACGCCGAACATGAACACGGCGACGATGATATAAATAGCCAAGCTCGATTCTCCTTACTTTCGGTTCTCCACGGCGGCGCGGGCCAGCCGGTCTGCTTCCAGTATATCCGCCAGCTCCGGGCGATATTTCACCTCTACCCGCTGCAGCGCCTCCTCCACCAGCCGGGGGATGTCGTTGAAGCCCACCTCGCCACGGAGGAACAGCGCCACCGCCGCTTCATTGGCGCCGTTCATCACGGCGCAGGCGGTGCCGCCCTCCCGGGCGCAGGCCTTGGCGATCTTCAGGCAGGGGAAAGCCGTCTCGTCCGGCTCGGCAAAGGTCAGCGGCCCGCAGGCAAGCAGATCCAGCGGCGCATCCGGGCTTTCCGCCCGGGCGGGATAGGTCAGGGCGTAGCGGATGGGCAGCTTCATATCCGGCGTGCCCAGCTGGGCGATCATGGCGCCATCCCGGTACTCCACCAACGAGTGGACGATGCTCTGGCGGTGGATCACCGCCGTCACCTGCTCGCCGCGCAGGCGGTACAGGCGCATGGCCTCGATGATCTCCAGGCCCTTGTTCATGAGCGTCGCGGAGTCGATGGTGATCTTCGCCCCCATGCTCCAGTTGGGGTGCTTCAGCGCGTCCGCCCGGGTCTTGCCTTCGAGTTCCGCGTGGCTCAGGCCGTAAAACGGCCCGCCGGAGCAGGTCAGGATGAGCCGCCGGATCTCCGAGATGTCCCGGCAGCCCTGCAGGCTCTGGAAAATAGCGGAGTGCTCGCTGTCCACGGGCAGGATCTCCGCGCCGCAGCGCTCCGCCGCGTCCATCACCAGTTCCCCCGCGCAGACCAGCGTCTCCTTGTTCGCGAGAGCGATGCGCCGTTTTTTCTCAATGGCGGCGAGGGTGGGCTGCAGCCCGATCATGCCCATGACGGCGGTGACCACCGCGTCCGCCCCCGCCGTGGCCGCGGCGATGAGCCCCTCCATGCCGGAGAGGACCTCCGTCTCCGTGTCCGCGAGCCGGCGGCGCAGCTCTGCCGCTGCCGCTTCGTCATACAGCACCGCCAGGCGCGGGCGGAACTCCCGAACCTGCCGCTCCAGCAGCTCCACGCTTCTGTTCGCGGTGAGCGCCGCCACAGTCAGTCCCAGCTCCCGGGCCACCTGCAGGGTCTGCCGGCCGATGGAGCCGGTGGAGCCCAGGAGGGAAATGCTTCGTACCATACGCTTCTCCTTCTCGCCGCGGCGTCAGGCGCGCCGCGTTATTTCAGCACCAGCAGCAGGTAGTACACCGGCGCGATGAACATGGAGCTGTCAAAACGGTCGTAAGCGCCGCCGTGACCCGGCAGAAGGTTGCCG
>JBJDYT010000071.1:0-14287 GCA_051867635.1 Oscillospiraceae bacterium | reverse complement strand
CCCACGGCATCGAGGAGCGGGGCGTGTACCGCATCCACCAGTTTGAAAAGCAGGAGATGATCGTGGTCTGCAAGCCCCAGGAGTCCATGGACTGGTACGAGAAGATGTGGCGCTGGAGCGTGGAGCTGTTCCGCTCCCTGGAGATCCCGGTGCGGCAGCTGGAGTGCTGCTCCGGCGACCTGGCGGATCTGAAGGTCAAGAGCTGCGACATCGAGGCCTGGAGCCCCCGGCAGCAGAAGTATTTCGAGGTCTGCTCCTGCTCGAACCTGGGCGACGCCCAGGCGCGGCGGCTCAAGATGCGCGTCAAGGGCGAGGACGGCAGGATGTACCTGCCCCACACCCTGAACAACACCGTGGTGGCCCCGCCCCGCATGCTCATCGCCTTTTTGGAGAACCACCTGCAAGCCGACGGCAGCGTCACCATCCCCGAGGTGCTGCGGCCCTACATGGGCGGCAAGACCGTCCTGATTCCCAAGAACTGAGGGGCGTGCCCCATGGCAGGGGCCAAGATCCGGCAAATTTCGAATACTAACTGTAATATTTTGTGGGAATTATACGCTATGAAAAAGTTTTTCTCTGAGTTCAAGACCTTCGCCATGCGGGGCAACGTCATCGACCTGGCCGTGGGCGTGGTGGTAGGCGGCGCCTTCGGCTCCATCACCACCTCCCTCGTGAACGACATCATCATGCCCATCGTCTCCCTCCTCACCGGCGGGGTGAATTTCAGCAGCTGGAAATGGGTGCTGAAGGCCGCCACGGCGGACGCGGAGGAGATCGCGGTGCACTACGGCAACCTTCTGGCCGCCGTCATCGACTTCCTCATCATCGCTTTCGTCATCTTCTGCGTGGTGAAGGGGCTGAACAGCCTGCACCGCAAGAAGGAGGAGGCTCCCGCCGCGCCCCCCGCCCCCTCCGCGGAGGAAAAGCTCCTCACCGAGATCCGCGACCTGCTGAAGGAACGGCAGTGATGGAGCGGCTGCTGCAAGAGGGGCTCGCCGCCTGGGGCCTTCCCACGGAGAGCATCCCCCGGCTCCGCCGCTTTTCGGAGCTGCTGCTGGAGAAGAACAAGGTCATGAACCTGACCGCCATCACCGAGGAGGCGGACGTGGCCACGCTCCACCTGCTGGACAGCCTTTCGCTGCTCCGGATAGCGGACTTCGGCAGCAAGACCGTGGTGGACGTGGGCACCGGCGCCGGCTTTCCCGGCATGCCCCTGCGGCTGGTGCGGGAGGACTTCTCCCTGACGCTGCTGGACAGCCTCGGCAAGCGCATCGACTTCCTGCGGGACTGCTGCGCCGAGCTGGGACTGCCGGACGTGGCCTGCGTCCACGCCCGGGCGGAGGAGTTCGCGGCGGACCACCGGGAGCAGTTCGACCTGGCGGTATCCCGGGCCGTGGCGAATTTGAGCGTGCTCAGCGAGCTGGCCCTGCCCCTGGTAAAGGTGGGCGGGCAGTTCCTCGCTATGAAGAGCGTGGACTCCGACGGGGAGATCCGCGCGGCGGAGCGGGCCGTGGCCACCCTGGGCGGCCGCGTGGCCGCGCGGGAGGACTATGTGATCCCCGGCACGGAGGTGACCCACCGGGTGGTGGTCATCGAAAAGGTCTCCCCCACCCCGGCCAAATATCCCCGCGCCTTTGCGAAGATCAAAAAACAGCCGCTGTGAGCGGCGGGAAAGGAGCGCCCCATGGGACAGACCATCGCCTTCGTCTCCGGTAAGGGAGGCACCGGCAAGACCTCGCTGACCGCCGGCGTGGGGTCCGCCCTGGCGCTCCTGGGGAAGAAAGTCCTCTGCATCGACTGCGACATCGGGCTGCGGAACCTGGACCTCTCATTGGGGCTCAGCGACCGGGCCATGATGGACTTTTCCGACGTCATCACCGGCCGCTGCCGCTTTGAAAACGCCGCCGTGCAGCATCCGGAGCTGAAAAACCTCTATCTGCTCACCGCGCCGGTGCGCCTGCGCCAGGAGGACGTGAGCCCCCGGCAGATGCGCCAGTTCCTGGAGGCGGCCTCCAGCGTGTTCGACTATTGCCTGACAGACGCGCCGGCGGGCCTGGGCTTCGGCTTTGAGCTGGCCCTGGCCGGGGCGGACCGGGTGGTGGTGGTCTCCAACACCGACGCCTCCTCCCTCCGGGACGCGCAGCACACCGTGACCCTGCTCTCCCGCTTCCCCACCGGCCGGGTGCATCTGGTGGTGAACCGGGTGCGCAAGTCCCTGCTCAAGACCATGCACACCACCATCGACGACGCCATGGACGCGGCGGGCCTGCCGCTCCTGGGCGTGGTGCCGGAGGACGAGCTCATGACCGTGGCGCTGAACCGCGGCGTCCCTTTGCTCCTCACCGGCGACCGCTGCGCCGCCACCGCCTACCGCAACATCGCCCGCCGCATCACCGGCGAGCGTGTCCCTTTGATGCGCCTGAAATAACGCGCCCTGTGAAACGAGTTTGAAAGGAGTTTGCCATATGAATATTGCGCTGATGTCCCATGACAACAAGAAAGAGCTGATGGTCCAGTTTTGCACCGCATACGCCGGCATCCTTTCCAAGCATACCCTCTGCGCCACCGCCACCACCGGGGCCATGGTGGCCGAGGCCACCGGCCTGCAGATCCACCGCTTTCTGAGCTACGCCCACGGCGGCAGCCAGCAGATCGGCGCCCGCATCTCCTATAACGAGATCGACATGGTGCTGTTCTTCTGCGACCCCAACAGCCCCACCGTGGCAGAGGATATCGCCTACATCTCCCGCCTCTGCGACCAGAACAGCGTCCCCTACGCCTCCAATGTGGCCACGGCGGAAATGCTGATCCTGGGCCTCGACCGGGGCGACCTGGACTGGCGCAACATCCTCTACCCCAAGCGGGCCCCCTTCACGGCCTGAGCGGTTGACTTTCCGGCAAAAAGCCCCTATAATACTACTTGCTGACCAAAACGGCCCCGCCGGCCAGACGGCCGGGGCGCCACGCGAGCGATAGATTGAATACCGTGCGCCCGTTCCGGCCGGAGCCGGGGCGGCGCAGACCGCCATGACGCCGCAGGAGTACCCTCCGCGCCGCCCCGCCAGAGAAGGACGCCAGACAGGCTGGAAGCGTCCGGGGAACGGAGGAGGAGAAGACAGCGGCGGAGCGGGGCCGGAAACGGCCACGGTGCGCCCTCCCGTACCAGAGGGCGAAAGGGGAGCTGTGCGCGCCGCGCGCTTCTCCCGAATTTGGGTGGCACCACGAAGCGACCGCGCTATCGTCCCATTTTTGCAGAGCCTGCTCTGTGAAAGCGGGAGGGTAGCGCTTTTTCTTTCCCGCCATCACAACACATCCGAAAGGAACAAGACCTATGGAACGTATCAAACCCCACACCCTCTCCGGCTTTATGGAGCTGCTGCCCGCCCCCCAGATGCAGATGGAGCGCATCATGGCGGTGCTGCGGAAGAATTATGAGAGCTTCGGCTTCACGCCTCTGGACACCCCCGCCATCGAGAGCAGCGACGTGCTGCTGGCCAAGGGCGGCGGCGAGACGGAAAAGCAGATCTACCGCTTCCAGAAGGGCGACAGCGACCTGTCCCTCCGCTTTGACCTGACGGTGCCGCTGGCGAAGTATGTGGCGCTGCACTACGCGGAGCTGGCCTTCCCCTTCCGCCGCTACCAGATCGGCAAGGTCTACCGGGGCGAGCGGGCCCAGCGGGGCCGCTTCCGCGAATTCTACCAGGCGGACATCGACATCGTCGGCGACGGCAAGCTGGATATCCTGAACGAAGCGGAGATCCCCAGCATCATCTACCGCACCTTCCGGGATTTAGGGCTCACCCGCTTCCGCATCCGGGTGAACAACCGCAAGCTCCTCACCGGCTTTTACGCCATGCAGGGCCTGGGGGAGAAGTCCGGCGACATCATGCGCACGGTGGATAAGCTGGATAAGATCGGCGCGGAAAAAGTGGGCGCCCTGCTCCGCGACGAGCTGGGCCTCACCGAAGCCCAGGCGGCGGAGATCCTCCGCTTCATCGCCATCAGCGGCAGCAACGCCGAGGTGCTCTCGGCCCTCGAGGGCTACCGGGGCCGCAGCGAGATCTTCGACACGGGCCTGGAGGAACTGCGCGCCGTGACGAAGTACCTCGCCGCCTTCGGCGTGCCGGAGGAGAACTTCGCCGTGGACCTCACCATCGCCCGGGGCCTTGACTACTACACCGGCACGGTGTATGAGACGACGCTGCTGGACCACCCGGAGATCGGCTCCGTCTGCTCCGGCGGACGGTACGACAACCTGGCGGAATACTACACCGACAAGCAGCTCCCCGGCGTGGGCATCTCCATCGGCCTGACCCGCCTGTTCTACGTGCTGGGCGAGCAGGGCCTGCTGAACCAGGACCTGCCCACCGCCCCCTGCGACGTGCTGGTGCTGCCCATGACGGAGAACACGGCGGCCGCCATCGCCGCCGCCACCTCCCTGCGGGAGGCCGGGCTGCGGGTGCAGCTCTACGGCGAGCAGAAGAAGTTCAAGCAGAAGATGAACTACGCCGACAAGCTGGGCGTTCCCTACGTCCTGATCCTGGGCGACGACGAGATCGCCGCCGGCACCGTGGGCTGCAAGGACATGCGCAGCGGCACGCAGATCACCGTTTCCCCGGCGGAGGCCATCGCCCACATCCAGGCGGGCCTTGCGGAGCGGCAGAAGGGCGCCATCATCCTGGAATAAGCCGCGGCGGGGCGGAAAACCGCTCCGATTCGTAATATTTCGGCAGTATAATACTAAATGTAGTCAATTTTACCATAAAAGGAGAGGGAAATTATGATGCAGAACCGTACCCACACCTGCGGCGAGCTGCGCCTTTCGGACACGGGCAAGCAGGTCAAGCTCAGCGGCTTCATGGAGAACGTCCGGGAGGTGGGCAGCAACTTCGCCTTCGTCATCCTCCGGGACTTCTACGGCACCACCCAGCTGGTGGTGGAGGACGAGGAGATGATGAAGCTCATCAAGAGCCTGAACAAGGAGTCCACCATCTCCGTGGAGGGCGTGGTGCGGGAGCGCCACAGCAAGAACCCCAAGCTCCCCACCGGCGAGATCGAGGTGGTGCCCGAGCGCATCGAGGTCCTGGGCCGCTGCCGCCACAACGAGCTGCCCTTTGAGATCAACCGCAGCCGGGAGGCCGACGAGACCCAGCGGCTCAAGTACCGCTATCTCGACCTGCGCAACCCCGCCGTGAAGCAGAACATCATCCTGCGCTGCCAGGTGGTGGCGGCCCTGCGCAAGGCCATGATGGAGCACGACTTCCTGGAGATCACCACCCCCATCCTCACCGCTTCCTCCCCCGAGGGCGCCCGGGACTATCTGGTGCCGGCCCGCAAGCACCCCGGCAAGTTCTACGCCCTGCCCCAGGCCCCTCAGCAGTTCAAGCAGCTGCTCATGACCTCCGGCTTTGACCGCTACTTCCAGATCGCCCCCTGCTTCCGCGACGAGGACGCCAGAGGCGACCGCAGTCCCGGCGAGTTCTATCAGCTGGATATGGAGATGGCCTTCGCGGGGCAGGACGACGTGTTCGCCATTCTGGAGGACGTGCTGCCCCCCATCTTCGCCAAGTACGGCACCTATAACGTGGCCTCCTCCGCCCCCTTCCGCCGCATCCCCTTCAACGAGGCCATGGAGCGCTACGGCTCCGACAAGCCGGATTTGCGCATCGACCTGGTGGTGGAGGACATCACCGCCATCGCGGCGGACTGCGGGCTGGAGGCCTTCGGCGGCGGCAGCACCGTGAAGGCCGTGGTGGTGACGGACTGCGCTCTCGCCCGCAAGGCCATCGACAAGCTCTGCGCCGACGTGGAGGTGCAGGCAGGCCAGAAGCCCTACTGGTTCAAGGTGGATGAAAACGGCGAGCTGGCCGGCGGCGTGGCCAAGTTCCTCGCCGGCAAAAAGGCGGAGCTGACGGAAGCCCTGGGCCTCAAGCCCGGCTGCTTCGTGGGCGTCACCGCGGGCAAGAAGGAGCAGGCCCAGAAGACCGCGGGCGTGCTGCGCAAGATGCTGGGCGCGGCCTGCCCCGAGCATATGGACAAGGAGCGCTACGAGTTCTGCTGGATCGTGGACTTCCCCATGTACGAGATCGGCGAGGAGAGCGGCGAGCTGGAGTTCTGCCACAATCCCTTCTCCATGCCCGGCGGCGGCGCGGAAGCGCTGGACAAGGCCATCGCCGGCGAGCTGGACCCCCTGACCATCACCGCGCAGCAGTACGACCTGGTCTGCAACGGCGTGGAGCTTTCCTCCGGCGCGGTGCGGAACCATGACCCCGAGATCATGATCAAGGCCTTCCAGCTGGTGCGCCTCGGCGAGGAGGACGTGAAAAAGAAGTTCCCCGCCATGTACAACGCCTTCACCTACGGCGCGCCCCCTCACGCGGGCATCGCCCCCGGCGTGGACCGCATGGTGATGCTGCTCTCCGGCGAGGAGTCCATCCGGGAGGTCATCCCCTTCCCCATGAACAAGAACGCCCAGGATATCATGATGGGCGCCCCCTCCGAGGTCACCCAGAAGCAGCTGGACGAGCTGCACATCGCCGTCACTGCCAGAGAGGAAGAATAAAACCACAAATTCACGCCAGCCGCCCGGATTTCCGGGCGGCTGGTTTTTTCTCCGCCGCCCGCGCTATCGCCCCCGTCTTCCCTTTTCTGCCAGTTCATGGTACAATGGCCTCACGTAGAAAACGCGGCCCCTTTCGCCGCCGCGGACATTTCCCGGATAATACTAGACTCCCATGAAAAGTAGACAAAGTCTACTTTTCATAGCGCGTCAGCGCGTCGGAGTCTGCATAAGACGGCATCTGCGCTCTTAGCGCAGATGGGCGACGCTTTAAGCGGCGCCTTTCCAATAAAAAGTGTCTGCTTTTTATTGGAAAATAGTATAAGGAGGGAACGCCATGAAACAGATCCTGCCGCTCATCCTGTCGCTGCTGCTTCTGCTCTCCTGCGCCGCCTGCGGCGAAGCGGAGAGCGAGGGCGAGCCCGATCCCCCGGCGGGGGAAGAGGAGACCGTTCCGCCGGAGCCCCAGCTCTCGCCGGAGGAAGAGACCGCCGCCGCGCTGCTCTCCAGCATGACGCTGGAGGAAAAGGTGGGGCAGCTGTTTTTCGTCCGCTGCCCCGAGATAAACGCGGCGGAGGACGTGGCGGCCTACCATCTGGGCGGGCTGCTGCTCTTTGGCCGGGACTTTAAGGACAAGACCCGTGAGGAGATCGTCTCCGACATCGAAAGCTATCAGGCAGCGGCCGCGCTGCCGCTCTTCATCGGCGTGGACGAGGAGGGCGGCACGGTCTGCCGGGTCAGCAGCAACCCCGCCCTGCGCGAAAGCCGCTTCCTCTCCCCCCGCAAGCTCTACGCCGCGGGCGGGCTCGCGGCCGTCACGGCGGACGCGGCGGAAAAGGACGAGCTGCTCCGCTCCCTCGGCATCAACGTGAACTTCGCCCCGGTGGTGGACATCACCACGGACCCGGCAGACTTCATGTATGACCGCTCTCTCGGCGAGGACGCGGAGACCACCGCCGCCTTTGCCGAAGCGGTGGTGGAGCAGATGCGCGCCGACGGCGTGGCGAGCGTTCTCAAGCACTTCCCCGGCTACGGCAATAACGTGGACACCCACACGGGCATCGCGGTGGACGAGCGGAGCCTGGAGAGCTTCCGCGAAAGCGACTTTCTGCCCTTTGCCGCGGGCATTCAGGCGGGGACCCCCTTCGTGCTGGTCTCCCACAACATCATGACCGCCGTGGACGGCGAGCTGCCCGCCTCCCTCTCCCCCGCCGTGCATGAGCTGCTGCGGCAGGAGCTGGGCTTCGCGGGCGTGATCCTGACGGACGATCTCGCCATGGACGCGGTGGAGGCCTACGCGGAGGACGGCTCCGTGGCGGCGTTGGCGGTCCTGGCGGGGAACGATATGATCGTGACCACGGATTACCAGAGCCAGATCCCCCTGGTCATCCAGGCGGTGGAGGCGGGCCAGATCCCGGAGAGCACCGTGGACGCGGCGGTGACGCGCATCCTGCTGGCGAAGCTGGCGCTGGGCCTGATCTCCACACAGTAATACTAATATTTGATTAAATTCTTTAATCAAATATTCCGCATGCTTCGCATGCTCGCATCGTGCATGCGCACGCTGCGCCGTCTGCTGTGTATGGATATCCGTAAGGCGGCAAAGCCGCCGACGGCTATCGCATCATGCAGAATTTGTACTAGAAAATCTTAGTGGCTTTGCCACTTAGATTTTCTGCATGCAGAACGGCTAAACGGCAAAGCCGCTAAGTCGTTCTTGCAACGGGCTTCGCCCTCAGGGAGGAACCAGTGGTACACTGGTGACGGAAGTGCAGCCCACGCCGCAGCGCGGGACTGTATAAAAACCTTTTTAAAGGTTTTTATGAAATTCTGGTATAAGAAAAGAGAGGACGTTCCATGGAAACCAGAAAGCTGTACTACGAAAACCCCTACCTCACCCGTTTCAGCGCCGCCGTGCTCTCCTGCGAGAGCGCGAAGGACGGCTTCGACATCGTGCTGGACCAGACCGCCTTCTATCCCGAGGGCGGCGGCCAGCCCTGCGACCAGGGCCTTATAAACGGCAGCGTCATCGTGACGGAGGTCCACGAGAAGGACGGCGTCATCCGCCACCGCTGCACGGGGCCGCTGGAGGTAGGGTCCCAGGTCACGGCGGAGCTGCACTGGGGCCGCCGCTTCGACCACATGCAGCAGCACAGCGGCGAGCATATCTTCAGCGGCATCCTCCACGCCCTGACGGGCTTTGAAAACGTGGGCTTCCACCTGGGCAGCGACTGCGTCACCATCGACTTCAGCGGCGAGGTCAGCGAGGAGACGGCCCGGCAGGTGGAGACCCTGGCGAACCACTATATCTACTCCGACGCCCCCGTGGACATCCGCGTCCACAGCCATGAGGAACTGGAAAACCTGACCTACCGCAGCAAAAAGGAGATCCCCGGCGACGTGCGCATCGTCACCTTCCCCGGGGCGGACTGCTGCGCCTGCTGCGGCACCCATGTGCAGAGCGCGGGACAGGTGGGGCTGGTGAAAGTCCTCTCCTGCCAGAAGTTTCGGGAGGGCAGCCGGCTGGAGATCCTCTGCGGCCAGCGGGCCTTTGACTATCTGACGCTGCTGCACCGGCAGAACACCGCCATCTCCCAGGCCCTTTCCGCGAAGCCGAAGGAGACGGCGGCGGCGGTGGAGCGGCTGAAAGCAGAGCTCGCGGCGGAAAAGCTCCGGGCCGCGGCGCTGGAGGAGCGGCTCTGCGCCCTCCGGGCGGAGGCCCTGCGGGGCGCGGGGGACGTGCTTTTGCTGGAGGAGGACATGAGCGCGGAGAGCCTGCGGCGGCTCTGCGTGGCGGTGGGCGAGAGCTGCGGCGGGCGCTGCGCCGTGTTCGCGGGACGCGACGGCGGCTATAAGTACGCCGTGCGCCTCGAAAGCGGCGGCGACGAGCGCGGCTTTGCCAAGGCGCTGAACGCCGCCCTCCATGGCCGGGGCGGCGGACGGGACGGCTTCATCCAGGGCAGCGCCGCCGCCACGGAGGCTGAGATCCGGGCGTTTTTCGGCGCGTAAGCGTCCTCCCCATTTTTTACAAAAAGGAGCAGCGGTATGAACGAAGTCATTCGTCAGCTTTTTCAGCGCAAGTCCATGCGGGTCTATACCGAACAGGAGATCTCCCCCGCTGACAAGGCGCTGATCCTCCGCGCCGCAGCGGAAGCCCCCACCGCGGGCAATCAGCAGCTCTACACCATTCTGGACATCACCGACCAGGGCATCAAAGACCGCCTTGCGGAGACCTGCGACCATCAGCCCATGATCGCCGCAGCCAGGCTGGTGCTGGTCTTCTGCGCCGACTGCAAAAAGTGGTACGACGCCTATCTCGCCACCGGCTGCGAGCCCCGCAAACCCGGCGTGGGCGATCTGATGCTGGCGGTGAGCGACACCATGATCGCGGCGCAGAACGCCGCCACCGCCGCAGAAAGTCTCGGCATCGGCAGCTGCTACATCGGCGATGTGATGGAAAACTGCGCTCAGCAGCGGGAGCTGCTCCATCTGCCGGACTATGTCTTCCCCGTGGGTATGCTGATTTTCGGCTATCCCACCCAGCAGCAGAAGGATCGCCCCAAGCCCACGCGGGTGGAGCAGAAGTTCATCGTCCACGAAAACGCCTACCGCCCCATGAGCGAACAGGAGCTGGAAGAAATGTGGACGCCCCGCAGCGGCGGCAAGTCTTACCGCGAGTGGATGCAGGCCTTCTGCAAGCGGAAATACAACAGTGCGTTTTCCAGGGAAATGAGCCGCTCTGTGGCGGAATATCTTGGGCAGTACGAGGAAGCGTGATGGGTGGCCGCTGACGAGGGATCGTACCACGGCGGCGGCAATTTGAAAAAGTTTTCCACAGATGTCGAAAACTCTCCGAAAAAATCAAATAACACAAAAAAATAAGCGCGGAGGCGAAACGCCTCCGCGCTTATTTTTCTTTGGGGGAGAAAAAAGAGAGGGAAAAATGGAAAAAGTCAAGTGTCCTATGTCTTGCAGGGTCCTGTCCTCCCCTGCAAGAGTATCATACCTGATTTTTTCCCCGGAATCATGAAGAAACTTTGAACAATCTGGAAAGGAATTTTGAATTCCCATTCAAATTTCCGAAAAGAAGAAGGTCTCCCGCCAATAATAAGAGACATTCCGGTACCTCCGCAGGGCTTCCTCCTCCTGCTTGGAGAGCTCCGTGCGCACCGCGCCGTCTTTGAGATAGTACCCCGTGGAGGTCAGGACGGGCAGCTCGGCGCGAATCTCCTCGGTGAACTGCATATAGGCGCTGCCCTTGAGGCCGCAGGCGTCAAAGAGCACGTTCAGCAGGAAGTTGCTGCTGACCTCCGGTCCCTCGCCGGCGAAGTCCCGGCCCAGGGCTTCCTTCGCCGCGTCGTTGGCCCAGATGAGATAGCGGGTGCCGTAGTAGTTTTTCAGGCCCTGCTCCGTAGAGAGGTCGAAATCCACCCCCAGCTCGTGGTACACCGAGTTGCCGTAGCCCAGCCAGGGCTTGTGGTCGCCGAAGAGCAGCAGCACCACCGGCTCCTCCCAGCTGCGCAGCTCGTCCACCATGGCGGTGAGCTGCGTGACGGTGTCCTCCGCGTTATAGAGATAGTTGTTGAGGATGTTCCGGCTCTCGTCGCTGAGCGTCCCCGTCACATAGTTTTTCGCCGAGTCCTCGCCGCTGTAGGGGCCGTGGTTCTGATAGCTGACGTTATAGGAAAAGCAGGGCTGTCCCGTCTCCTCCAGACTTTCGCGCGTCAGGCGCAGGATCTCCGGGAAAAGGAGGTCGTCCATGGTGTAGTAGTCCCCGGAGAGATTTGTATAGTAGTCCTCGAAATAGCGGTAGTTCGTCAGGCCCAGATACTCGTTGACGTTGCGGCGGTTGTAAAACCAGTTGTTGCAGGGGTGGCTCCCCTCCACCGTGTAGCCCTGGGTCTGCAGCCACCAGGCGTAGGAGTTGGAGGGGGCGCGGAAGTTTTTCAGCGCCGCCACGCCGGTGATGGCGCAGCGCTCCGTGTCCACGGTGCCGCCGGCGAAGATGTTGGTGATGAGGTCGCCGGTATAGCTCTCCGCCTCCAGGGCGTGATAGGCGTCATAGAGGGAGAAATCCACCCCGGCGATCCCCATGCGGGAGAAATCGGCGAAGGCCTCCAGCTGGATGGAGATGAAGTTCACCTGCTTCTCCGCCGGGATGTCCTCGTCCGTATAGCCGGCCAGGATGGCCGCGGCCTCCTCCTCGTCATAGCCCGCCGGCGGGGAGGGGATCAGGTCGCCGATGCTGTGGAGGAAGGGGTAGAGAAAGCCCCGGGAGATATACTGCTGGGTGTCCGACCACTGGTTGAAGTAGTGGAAGTTCACCGCCTTTTTCTGATACACCGTGCCGCTGCCGTAAAGGAGCGTCAGGGGCCAGGCCAGGACCAGCAGCAGCGCCAGCAGGGACAGCCGCAGCCGCTTCCCCGCCCCCTTTCCCCGGGCCAAAAGCAGCAAAAAGACCATGGCGAGGCAGAAGCAGACCAGCACCGCCGAGAGCCAGATATCCGGCGTGAGATCGTACTTCCCCGTAAAGCCCAGGCCGGTGAACAGGTCCAGCAGGTCCACCGCCATCAGGGGGTCGTCCCGAAACAGCAGCAGGTAGTAGTTGCCCGCGGCGAAGCCCAGGGTGATGAGCCCCGAGGCCAGGAACGCCGCCCAGGCCCGGGCAAACAGGACGTAAAACAGCAGCGACAGCAGCACCACCGGCAGGATGTTCAGTGCGGCGATGAGGGGCGTTTCAAAATAGCCCAGGATGTCCCGCTTGGGATAGCGCCCCGCCGCGATGACCAGCAGCGCCACGCCCCAGCAGACGGACATGAGCAGCAGCGCGATGAGCCGCCAGGCGGCGTACCAGCGCAGCTTCCTTGCCGGCCAGAGGGGGTCCGGCTCCTTTTGAAACAGCCAAAAACGCGAGATGGCTTTCATGGGTTCCTCCTTGCTTGCTAAAGACGCTCCCCTTCCGGGGAGATGGAAAAAAGCGGAGGAGCGGGCAGCGTTGCCCGCCCCCCCGGCGGTAGTGTTGCTTCCTGTATCAGTATGCCAGCTTCTCCGCGAGATAGTCCCGGACCTTCTCGATGGGCAGGCGCACCTGCTCCATGCTGTCGCGCTCGCGGATGGTGACGCAGTGGTCGGCGGGCATGGTCTCGTCGCCCACGGTCTGGAAGTCGAAGGTGATGCAGAAAGGCGTGCCGATCTCGTCCTGCCGGCGGTAGCGCTTGCCGATGGAGCCGGTCTCGTCGTAGTCCACGGACCATTCCCGGCTCAGCTCCTGCTGGAGCTTCCGCGCCGGCTCGGAGAGGACCTCCTTCTTGCTCAGAGGCAGGATGGCCGCCTTGAAGGGGGCCAGAGCCGGGTGCAGGTGCAGCACCACCCGCACGTCGTCCTTGCCGTTCTTGTCCTGGCCCACCACTTCCTCGTCGTAGGCGTCCGTCAGGAAGGCCAGCACGCTGCGCTCCACGCCGAGAGACGGCTCGATGACGTAGGGCACATAGCGCTCGTTCTTCTCCTGGTCGAAATAGGTCAGGTCCTTGCCGGAGGCGTTGATGTGCTGGGTCAGATCGTAATCCGTCCGGTCCGCCACGCCCCAGAGCTCGCCCCAGCCGAAGGGGAAGAGGAACTCAAAGTCCGTGGTCGCCTTGGAATAGAAGCACAGCTCGTCCTGTTCATGGTCCCGCAGGCGCAGGTTCTCCTCCTTCATCCCCAGGCCCAGCAGCCAGTCGCGGCAGAAGTTGCGCCAGTAGCCGAACCACTCCAGGTCCGTGCCCGGCTCGCAGAAGAATTCCAGCTCCATCTGCTCGAATTCCCGCACCCGGAAGATGAAGTTGCCCGGGGTGATCTCGTTGCGGAAGCTCTTGCCGATCTGGCCGATGCCGAAGGGGAGCTTGCGGCGGGTGGTGCGCTGGACGTTGGCGAAGTTGGTGAAGATACCCTGGGCAGTCTCGGGGCGGAGATAGACCTCCGCCGCGCTGTCCTCGGTGACGCCCTGGTGGGTCTTGAACATGAGGTTGAACTTGCGGATGTCGGTGAAGTCGCTCTTGCCGCAGCCGGGGCAGGGGATGTTCTTCTCCCGGATGTAGCCCACCAGCTCCTCGTTGCTCATAGCCTCCACCGACACGTCGGTCACGCCGTTTTCGGCGTTCCAATTCTCGATGAGCTGGTCGGCCCGGTGGCGCATCTTGCAGCTGCGGCAGTCGATGAGGGGGTCGTTGAAGGTGGTGACATGGCCGGAGGCCACCCACACCTGGGGATTCATGAGGATGGCGGCGTCCAGGCCCACGTTATAGGGGTTCTCCTGCACGAATTTTTTCCACCAGGCCTTTTTGATGTTGTTCTTCAGCTCCACGCCCAGGGGGCCGTAGTCCCAGGTGTTGGCGAGGCCGCCGTAGATCTCGCTGCCGGCGAAGACGAAACCCCGGTTCTTGCAAAGGGCCACGAGCTTCTCCATGGTCTTTTCGGTATTCTTCATCGCGCAGTCCTCCTGTCGCTTATTTATGCAGTACCCCATATTATACACAAGGGCTGTGGAAATTGCAAGAGGCGGCCGGGCGGCTTCCCGCCTTGCAAACGGCGGAAAAAGACGGTATGATAAGACTATCCAACATTCCGGCGCCGTTGGGCGCGTCAGGGGGCTTGCGTTGTGGGACTGAAAGACAAGTTGAAAAAATACAACGAGGAACATAAAGATGATGGCTTTCACCCGCTGGAACTGAACGAGGGCAATGTCCAGGC
>JBJDYT010000070.1:0-14402 GCA_051867635.1 Oscillospiraceae bacterium | reverse complement strand
TCCCGGGCCGCCCGCCTGGTGGACCAGATGGAGGAGCGGGGCATCGTGGGCCCCTTCGAGGGCTCCAAGCCCCGGCAGCTGCTCATCACCCGGGCGCAGTGGCAGGAGCGGAAGCTGGGCGGCGCGGCGGAGCGCTTCGACGACGGCGTGGCCCTTTCGGAGGAGGACTTCTCCCAGCTGCCGCCGGACGAGCAGGACTGATACGGCATATGAAAAGCGGCTTCCGAAGGAAGCCGCTTTTTTTCGCGGGGGGACTTGCGTCCCACTGCGCTTTTGAGTAAACTGATACTCGAAAAAGGGGGAAGATGACCTATGTTTCAGGGCTTCAACGAGGAGACCATCGCCTTTCTCTGGGGCGTCCGCTTCAACAACGAAAAGAGCTGGTTCGAGGCCAACAAGCCCAGCTACCTTGCCAATGTCTACGAGCCTATGAAGGAGCTCAGCGGCCAGGTGTTCGAGGAGCTGCACCGGCGCTTTCCCGAACAGGAGATGATCTGCAAGGTCTCCCGCATCTACCGGGACGCCCGGCGGCTCCACGGCCGCGGGCCTTACAAGGACCACCTCTGGTTCTGCCTGCGGCGGGGCGGGGAGGTGTGGCAGGACCGTCCCACCTTCTGGTTCGAGCTGGCCCCGGAGGGCTACTCCTACGGCATGGGCTTCTACACCGCCCGCTCCGGCGATATGGAGCGCTTCCGCCGGGAGCTGGACGAGCAGCCCCAGCGCTTCCTCCCCCTGGCGGAGCAGGCGGCGGGGCTGACCCGCTTCACCCTCACCGGGCCGGAGTACGTCCGGAAGAAGGGCGACCCCGGCGGCGCCCTCAGCGCCTGGTATAACCGCAAGCACATCGCCATGGAGCGCAGCGTGCCCTATGACGACTTGAGCTTTTCCCCCGCGCTGGGGCAGGAGCTGGTGGAGGGCTTCAGCGAGCTGATGCCCCTGTACCGGTACTTCGACGACTTCTGCAGCCGCGGCGAAGCATAAACAGGAACATATATATAAGGAGACGGCGGGTATGGGAACGGTGGCTATCGGCGTGTTTTTCGCGGACCTCAAGGGCTTTCCCTTCGGCAAATATGTGGCGGAGGGCCGGAATCTCGGCCGCATCCGCATCGTCCACGGCGGCGTCTGCCGCAACGTGGCGGAGGACCTGGCCCATGTGGGGGAGCAGGTGACCTTCGTGAGCCTCTGCGACGAGAGCGCCGTGGGCCGGGACATGCTGGCGCATCTCCGCGCTCAGGGGGTGGACACCCGCTATGTGGCCCAGGTGCAGGAAAACGGCGTGGGCATGTGGCTGGTGATCCTGGATGAGAAGGGGAATCTCGCGGGCTCCATCTCCCAGATGCCGGACGTGGCGGCGCTGGAGGCGCTGCTGCGGGAGAAAGGGGAGGAGATCGTCCGCGGGGCGGACAACCTGGTGCTGGAGATCGACCTCAGCGCCGCCGTGGCAGCCCAGGTGCTGGACCTGGCCCGGCGGTACGGGAAGAAGGCCTATGCCATCGTGGGGAACATGAGCGTCATCCTGGCCCACCCGGAGTATCTCAGGGTGCTGGACTGCTTTGTATGCAACGAGGTGGAGGCGGGGCGGCTCTTCGGCGTCAGCGACGTGCGCATGGACGCGGAGGAGCTGCTGGCCGTGCTGCCGGAGGCCATGGCGCGGCTGGACATCCCCGCCATGGTGGTGACGCTGGGGGCGGAGGGGGCCGTGTTTTACGACCGCCGCACCGGCGAGTCCGGCCGCTGCCCCACCCTTGCCTCGGAGGTGGTGGACAGCAGCGGGGCGGGGGACGCCTTCCTGGCGGGGCTGGTGGCGGCCCGGGGCCGGGGCCTCTCCCTGGAGGGGGCGGTGCGCGCCGCGTCCAAGCTCGCCGCGGCGGCGCTGGCGCAGGAGGAGAGCGTCGCCCCGCCCATGGAGCTGTTTTCCTGAAAGAGGGTACGGCACAGCGCCGCAGGCAGATGCCTGCGGCGCTGTTTTTTCCGCCCGTCCTGAAAGCGGACGGAGACGCAGGCTGACGGGGCCGCCGCTTCCCGCTTTCGGCGCTCCGGCGCCCCCGCAGAAAAGATCGCCGTAGACGAAGGGGAGGAACCGTAGTAAAATAGAGCCCAGGAAATACAATTTTTGGAAACGGCTCAAAAATACGGCGTTAAGGGGGGAGCGGCTTTGACAGGAAAGGAATGGCTGCAGGAAAAGGCGCTGGACGGGGGCGCGTGGTATGTGGACGCGCACCATGTCTATCCGGAACTGCTCAGCCGGCTCTACGCGCGCCTGCGTGGCTCGACTGAGACGGGAGAGATCTACCGGTTCCAGCTGGAATTGAAGGATATGTTTGAAGCGCTGGCGCAGTGGTACTGTTTGAGCGGCTTGGCGCTGGCGCAAAGCATGCAGGACGCGGAGACGGTGGCCGCCTTCTGCGATCCCGACCACCCCCTGTCCTTCGGAGACTGGGCCCAGAACATCCCCACAGCCCTGCTCAGGAACAGGGTCATCGCAAACAGCTCCCTTGGGAAGATACTGGCCCATTTGCGGCGGCGCTATGATGCCGACGGGATCGTGGCGTGGCGGAACTATGCGATCGGCCACGGGGCGCTGCAGCCGGATACCTCTCCGGAATTCCTCGGCACGCTTTCAAAAAACCTTTGCGCGCTGACGCGGCTTTTCACGGACCTGGAGCCCTGGGCCGCGGCTGTCGTTTGCCTGCGGGATGAAAGCGGAGCGCTCTGCTGCGCGGTAGACGGAGGCCCCGCCTTTCCCACGGCACCGTTCATCCGCGCCGGCGCCGATGATTTCTGGCTGCTGGACAGCTATGACCGCAGCAAGAAGTGCAGGGAGAAGAGCTATCTCCTCGGACAGCGGAACACGGTGGACCTGCCCCTGATCCGGGGCCTTTCCTTCCGGTACTACGGGGCCTGCGCCATCACCGCGGAGGGCGGCTTTGACGACGCGGTGTTCACGGGAAAGCTGGAATCGGCGCTTCAGCACTATCACGAGCCGGAGCAGTACCTGGACCAGCCGCATTACAGGGAGTGGCTGGTTTCATGCCTGCACCGGCATTCGAAAGGCGTTTTCCTGCTCCGCTCGGACACCGGAACGGGCAAGAGCGCCTTTGCGCACTATCTGGACGGGTATGGGAAGAAGGGGCTTGCGGGGCTGGGTTTCACCTGCCGGGCGTATCATTTCAGCCGCTTCTCCTTCCGCTCGGCGGCGGAATTTTCAGACGCGCTGCAGGGCCTGTTCTCCGGCGCCCCGGAAAACGGGGACGGGCTGTACGGCAGAGGTCTCCCGTCGCTTGATGCGAATACCGCGCCCGACGCGCGTGGTCCGGAGATGGCGGCGTTCCTGCTGGCGTTTCAGCAGCTCCACCAAAAGCGGTATTCCCGCGACAAGCTGCTTTTGATACTGGACGGGATAGACGAGTGCCAGCCGGAGGAGACGGGGCTGCTCTGTTTCGTCCCCTCAGAGGCGCAGCTTTCAGAGGGCGTGTATGTGCTGGTCACCTGCTGCGCGGAATCGCTGCAGGGCTCCTTCCAGCAGGATTTCCTGGACTCCTTCGCTTTTACGGAGCAGGCAACGTTTTCCCGCACGGCGGAAAACGCCGGCCTGCTGCAAAAGCTGATCCGCAAAAGCGTGACGCTGTCCGGGCGCCCCCTGGAGGACGAACAGGCGGAGCGGATCGGCCGGGTGCTGGACTGGCGGTTTACAGGGCTGCCGGTCATCAAGGCGGTGCTTGCCAACGCGGAGGACTTGGAAAGCGCGCTCACCGGCCCATCCCTGCTGGGCGCCTATCTGTCGCTGCTGGAGCGCTTCTACGGAGCGGCGCACTATGCGCCGCTGCTGACGGTGCTGCTGACTCTGGCGCTGGCGGTGGAGCCGCTGGGCGTCCGGCTGCTCTCCCAGCTGTCCTTCGGCCAGCTCCCCCCGGGCGAGCTGCTGGCGATCATGCGGGACCTGTCGCCGCTGCTGTCCCGGGTGCAGGACGGCGGCGGACAGCCCCTGTACGTCCTGGGGCATCCTGCGTTCGCGGCCCAGCTGCGGAGCCTGTACCCGGAAAAATGCCGGGAGCTGGTGGAGGAGTGGGAGGACAGGCTTGCCGGAGAGGCCCTGCCGGACGGGGCGGATTACGACCTGTCCACCTATGTGGCGTCCGGCGTGTATACCTGGGAAACGGAGGTCCGGAAGCAGCTGCCGCCGGACATGGGGCTGCTGGAAAGGACCCTGCGTATCGCGGAGACCTTTTCGCAGGCGTGCAGCACAAAGCTGTACCTGTCCCGCATTCTAAGAACGCTGTTCGGCGTGAAGGCCGGCTGCGTGCGCCTTTGGAAAGAGACCCGCAGCGTCCCGGCGGCGTCGGCGGCGCTCCACAGTCTGGCGGTCATGATCCCCAAACTGGTGCTGCTGGAGAACACGGCGCTCTGCATGCAGGCCGACAGCGAATCCGAGGAGCTGATCCGGGAACTCCCGGAAAGCGCCTATGAGGACGCGCGGGCGGTGCAGGCTCTCTTTTTCAATTACGCGAACCGGATGGCGCTGATGAGCCGGTTTGGGGATGCGGAAAAGGAGGCTGCATACTACGGCAGGGCCTATCAGCTGCTGGAGCGCCACCCGGAGTGGATCCCCAACGTCCAGCAGATCCCCTTTATCCACAACGCGGCATTGAACCTTCTCCACAGCGACCCGGTCTCCGCCATGGAAATATGCGACCGCATCCTGTCGTTTCCGGAGAGCCGGGACTTTGACCGGGCGCGTGCGCTGCTTTTGAAAGGAGACGCCCTCAAAGTCCTGGGGAGGCAGGCGGAGGCCGGCGCCTGCTTCCGCGAGGCGGCGGCGCTTGCAGGGGAGGCCAGACCTCTGAACCGCGTGGACGCCGAAACATACCCCAATGCGCTGCAGCACCTTGGCGGCCACCTGCTCCATGTGGAGGGCCGCGCGGAGGAGGCCATTGAAGCCCTGACCCAGGCGCTCGACATCCTGACGCGTCGGTCAAAAGCGAAAGAGCTGCCGGACCGCTTTGCCGCGGCAAGGCTGCTCTCTGAGATCGGCGGCGCCTATTACAGGCTGGACACGGAGGCGGGCGGCACGGCGCACAGGGAGGCGTGCCTGGGGCACATGGCGCAGAGCCTGGAGGTCTTCCGCCTGGCGCGGCGGGAGGGTATCGGCTTTCGGCCCGACGCCGCGGAGGCCCCGTATGTCAACGCGGCGTATGCATACCGGTATTATGGGCTTGACGCGCAGGCGGCCGCTCTGCTGGAGGAGCTGAAGGCCATGCAGCAGGACGATGCCTGCGGAAACGCGGTGAAGGCCAGGTGCGACGCGCACAGGGAGGCGCTGCAAAAAGGGAGCGGATGAGCCTGCCGTTCTTTGCCCCCTTTTTAAAGAGAGGGCAAGGGGCGGGCGCTTGCGGGCGGGCCCTGAAAACGGATGGGAAGACCGCTTCATCCGTGCTTGCAAGACTGCTCCGCGCAAGATATAATTTAATCTGATTTGAGCTGCAGGCGGCCCACAGCGCCGCTTGCACAGCGCGTGCGAACGAACGACGACAGGCTGCGCCGCAGACGGGCGCGGCGGAAAGGCGGCTGTATGGACTATCGGATCGAGCATGATTCCATGGGGGAGGTGAAGGTCCCCGCCGACAGATACTGGGGCGCGCAGACCCAGCGCTCCTGCGAGAATTTTCCCATCGGCGCCGGGATCGAGACCATGCCGGCGGAGATCATCCACGCCTTCGGCATTCTCAAGAAGGCGGCCGCCATGGCCAACCACAGGCTGAAGCCGGAGAAGATGACGGAGGAGAAGTTCGCGGCGGTCAGCCGGGCCTGCGACGAGGTCATCGCGGGCAGGCTCAACGCCCACTTCCCCCTGGTGGTGTGGCAGACCGGCTCCGGGACGCAGTCCAATATGAACAGCAACGAGGTCATCGCCAACCGGGGCAACGAGCTGGCGGGGAAGAGGCTGCTGCACCCCAACGACGATATCAACATGTCCCAGTCCTCCAACGACACCTTCCCCACGGCCATGCACATCGCCGCCGTGCTGGCGGTGGAGGACCGGGTCCTCCCCGCCGTGGAGGGGCTGATACGGACCTTTGTCCGGCTGGAGGCGGAAAACGAAGGCGTGGTGAAGTCCGGCAGGACCCACCTGCAGGACGCCACCCCCATCCGCTTCAGCCAGGAGATCTCCGGCTGGCGCGCCAGCCTGGAGCGGGACAGGGAGCTGCTTCTGCGCGCGCTCCCGCCGCTGAAGGAGCTGGCCCTGGGCGGCACGGCGGTGGGGACGGGCCTCAACGCGCCGGCGGGCTTCGATACCTGCGTGGCCGAGGCGGTCTCCGCCCTCACGGGGAAGGACTTCGTCACCGCGGCCAACAAATTCCACGCCCTGACCTCCAGGGACGAGCTGGTCTTCGCCCACGGGGCGCTGAAGGCCCTGGCCTGCGACATGATGAAGATCGCCAACGACGTCCGCTGGCTGGCTTCCGGGCCGCGGACGGGCCTGGGGGAGATCCGTATCCCCGAAAACGAACCCGGCTCCTCCATCATGCCCGGCAAGGTGAACCCCACGCAGTGCGAGGCGGTGACCATGGTGGCCGTGCAGGTCATGGGAAACGACGTGGCGGTGGGCCTGGCGGCGTCCCAGGGCAACTTTGAGCTGAATGTGTTCATGCCCGTCTGCATCTACAATTTCCTGCAGTCCGCCCGCCTGCTGGCGGAGTCCATCGGCTCCTTCAACGAGCGCTGCGCCGCGGGCATCACCGCCGACCGGGACAAAATGGCGGCGAACCTCCATAACTCCCTGATGCTGGTCACCACGCTGAACCCGTATATCGGCTATGAAAACGCCGCCAAGGTGGCGAAAAAGGCCTATGCCGAGGGGATCACCCTGCGGCAGGCCTGCCTTGCGCTGGGCTTCCTCTCCGAGGAGGAGTTCGACGCCGTGTTTCACCCCGAGCAGATGGCCTGACGGGGCGCAGGCTTCCCTGTACGGAATAGGCCCGTATCCGGCGGGCCACGAGATAGTAGGAGGTAAAAGAAATGGATTACGCAAAAGAATCCCTCCGGCTCCATGAGGAGTGGAAGGGAAAAATCGAAGTGGTCGCCACGGTGCCGGTGGAGAACAAGGACGATCTGAGCCTGGCCTACACCCCCGGCGTGGCGCAGCCCTGCCTGGAGATCCAGAAGAACGTTGACAGGAGCTATGAGCTGACCCGCCGCCACAACCTCTGCGCCGTCATCACCGACGGCAGCGCGGTGCTGGGCCTGGGGGACATCGGCCCCGAGGCCGGCATGCCCGTCATGGAGGGCAAGTGCGTCCTGTTCAAGGCCTTCGGCGGGGTGGACGCCATTCCCCTCTGCGTCAGGACCAAGGACGTGGACGAATTCGTCAACACCGTCTACAACATCTCCGGCAGCTTCGGCGGCATCAACCTGGAGGATATCGCCGCGCCCCGCTGCTTTGAGATCGAGCGGAAGCTGAAGGAGAAGTGCGACATCCCCGTTTTCCACGACGACCAGCACGGCACCGCTGTCGTGGTGTCTGCCGCCATGCTCAACGCGGTGAAGGTGACGGGGAAAAGGATGGGGCAGCTCAAGATCGTCATCAACGGCGCCGGCGCGGCGGGCATTGCCATCGGCAACCTGCTCATCAAAATGGGCTTCGGCAATATCGTGATGTGCGACATTAACGGCATCATCTGCGAGGGGGACGCGGACCTGACTTCCGGGCAGGAAGCCATTTCCCACATCTCCAACCTGCACCATGAACACGGGGTGCTGGCGGATGCGCTGAAAGGGGCGGACGCCTTTGTGGGTGTCTCCCGTCCCGGCCTGGTGACAGCCGAAATGGTGTCCACCATGCATAACGGCATTGTGTTTGCCATGGCAAATCCCGTGCCCGAGATCATGCCCGATGAGGCAAGGCAGGGCGGCGCGGCGGTGGTAGGCACCGGCCGCAGCGACTTCCCCAACCAGATCAACAACGTCCTGGCCTTCCCCGGCATCTTCCGCGGGGCCTTCGACGTCCGGGCCAGGGAGATCAACGAGGAGATGAAGATGGCCGCGGCCCAGGCTCTGGCAGATCTCATCTCCGAGGAGGAGCTCTCCGCCGAGTATATCCTTCCCAAGGCCTTCGACAAGCGGGTGGGACCCGCCGTGGCCAAGGCTGTGGCCGAGGCTGCGAGACGCAGCGGCGCGGCCAGACTCTGAGACAGCGGCAAAAAATGAAGCCCGGAAACCGTGCCCTGCCATGGTTTCCGGGCTTTTTCCGCCGGCGGCGCGCCGATGGGCAAAAGAAAAAGCCCTGAATCCGTCTGGATTCAAGGCTTTTCTGGCAGCGGGTGAAGGATTCGAACCCTCACGAACGGAGTCAGAGTCCGGTGTGCTACCATTACACAAACCCGCTATGTGCGCCATGGGTCGAACAGTAATTATTATACGGATAAATCGGGATCTGTCAAGAGGGAAAACAGAAAAAAGCGCGATTTTTCAGAAAAAAGGCGGCGCGCCACCGGGTATGCCCGGGGGATTTTCAGCATATATTGGCCCCGCGGCGCGTCCCGCCCGCCCCCGGCAGGGCGCGGAAAAAAGGCGAAAAGGAAAAGCACTGCCAAATTTCGGGAAAGCGGTTGACTTTGGGAAAACGGCTCGTATAATAGTAATTAGCACAGACGATATTGATTTTGACGATTTCTCTGAAAATCAATGACCGCCAAACCCTTGCAGCAAAAGGGAAAGACGGCCCGCCGCCATGGAAAAAGGAAATAACAGGTCAAATCGCGCGAACAGGAGGGTATCCCTTATGAAAAACGGAAGCATCATCACCATTGGCCGGCAGTACGGCAGTGGGGGCAGGAGCATCGGTGTCCGTCTGGCGGAGGAACTGGGCATCCCATTTTACGATCAGGAGATCCTGAAGCACGCCGCGGAGGAAAGCGGCCTGTGCGAAAAAATTCTGAAGAACTACGATGAAAAACCCCGGAGCTTTTTGTACTCCATCGCCATGGACCCCTTCGGCTACGCGCTGGGCGGCATCCCCGCCAACACGCTGGACCAGAAGGTGTACATGGCCACCTTCGACACCATCAACGCCCTGGCGGACAAGGGCAGCTGCGTCATCATCGGCCGCTGCGCGGACTATGTGCTGCGGGATAGGGAGAACGTGCTGCGGGTGTTTTTGTACGCGCCGCTGGAAAAGCGCATCCGGACGGTGATGGAGCGCGACTCCCTCAGCGAGGCGGAGGCCAAGCAGAAGATCCAGCGCATGGACCGCAGCCGCGCGGCGTACTATGAGTTCTACACCACCCAGAAGTGGGGCGCCACCGGCAGCTACGACCTGTGCCTGGATTCGGAGCTGCTGGGCGGCGAGGGCACCGTGGACCTGATCCGCTATGTGCTGGAGCAGCGGGAGAAGCGGGGCTGAGCCTGAGACGGCCGTTTCGCTGCGCAGCGGCGGCGCGCACGGTACATACGCCTTGCGGCACAGATAGCGGCCGCGCTTCGGCGGCCGCCGCGAAAAGGAGCGCTGTATAAGAGAAAATTCCCCGGCAAACGCCGGGGAATTTTTCGGAATGGGGAAAGCTGAACGGCGGCGGCGCTTACGCGCCGATGGCCCGGATGGCCCGCACGGCGGCGTCCACCTCTTCCTCCGTGCTGGCGAAGCCCACGGAGAAGCGCACCGTCCCCTGGGGGAAGGTCCCCAGCGTTTTGTGGGCGGAGGGGGCGCAGTGAAGCCCACAGCGGGTCAGGATGCCGTACTCCGTCTCAAGACGGTAGGCCGCCTCGGCGTTGTCGATGTTTTTGAAGTCAACGGAAATAACGCCTACCCGGTGGGCCATGTCCCAGGTGCCGGCGAGACGGACGCAGTCGGTCTCCCGCAAGCCGGCCAGGAAGCGCTCCGTCAGCGCCTCCTCGTGGGCCCGGAGGGCGGGAATGCCGGCCTTTTCGATAAAGGCCAGGGCCGCCTCCCAGCCGTAGACGCCGGGCATATTGGGCGTGCCGGACTCAAAGCGGTCGGGCATGTAGGGGGGCAGCAGCTCGCTGTCCGAGGCGCTGCCGGTGCCGCCGGCGATGAGGGGCGTCAGAGCCTCCGCAAAGTCCTTGCGCAGCAGCAGCGCGCCGATGCCGCTGGGGCCAAGCAAACCCTTGTGGCCCGGAACGCAGAGGGCGGACAGGCCCAGCTTTTCAAAATCCACATCGATATGGCCCGCGGTCTGGGCCGCGTCCAGCACGAAGGGAACGCCGTGGGCCGCGCAGATGGCGCCTGCCCGCTCCGCGTCCTGCACGGTGCCGGAGACGTTGGAGCCGTGGGCCATGACCAGCAGGCGGGTGTTGGGGCGCAGGAGGCCGGGAATGGCCTCCGGATCCAGACGGCCCTCCCGGTCGCAGGGGATGCGGTCGAAGCTGACGCCGGCCGCCGCGAGCTGCTGCAGCGGGCGCATGACGGCGTTGTGCTCCATGCTGCTGACGAGACAGTGGTCCCCCGGCTTCAGATAGCCCTTGAGGACCATATTCATCCCGGCGGTCATGCCGGGGGTCATGATGACATAGGTGGGATCGCTGAAATGGAACAGGCGGGCCAGCCGCTCCCGCAGCGTCAGCAGGACAAGTCCCGCGTCCTGGGCGCTGCCGTAGACAGAGCGGTTCACCGTGGCGCCGACGGAGTCCATATATTCCTTCATGCGGCTGCTGACGCCCTCCGGCTTGGGAAAGGACGTGGCGGCGTTGTCCAGATAAATGGTATCCATGGAAAAGACCTCCTGTGGCAGAAGTGTTTGTCACTGCCTTTTGTATCGTAACACGCAGAAATCCCGGTGTAAACTCTGAAATCCCCGATAACGGAATTGTTTTTTCGATAGAAAGAGAGGAAACGCGTATGCTGGATATGAACCTTAAACAGCTGGAGGCCTTTGTGGCGGTGGTGGAACACAACAGCTTCACCCGGGCGGCGGAGGAGATGTTCCTGACCCAGTCTACTGTCAGCGCCCATATCCGCGGCCTGGAGGAGAGCCTGGGCTGCCGCCTGTTCGACCGGGAGGCGAAAAAGAAGATCTCCCTGACGGAGGAGGGCCGCCTGGCCTATACCTATGCCAAGGACGTGCTGGTGCGCTGCCGCCGCCTCAAGGAGGTCATGGAGAAGAACAACCGCACGGCGGAGCTGGCGGTGGGTGCCTCCACCGTGGCCGCCATCTACCTGCTGCCGGGGCTGCTGTCGGACTTCCTCAAGCGCAGCGGCGACTGCCGCTGCGTGCTGAAGCGGGGCGACAGCGCCCGGGTGCTGAGCCTTCTGCGCAGCGGCGAGATCCAGGTGGGCTTCGTGGGCATCGAGCCGGAGAGCGACGAGTTCGAGGTCTTCCCCGTGCTGAAGGACCGCATGGTCATCATCACGGAAAACAGCCCCCGCTTCCGGGAGCTGCGAGAGCAGGGCGTCAAGGCGGCGGAGCTGATGCGCGAGCCGGTAATCTTCCGGGAGGTGGGCAGCGGCAGCCGCGTGGTGGCGGACCGCTGTCTGGAGCGTATGGGTATTCCCGTGAGCTCCCTGAACAAGATCGCGGAGATGGACAACCCTGAAAACATCAAGAGCTACGTGGCCAACGGCATGGGCGTGGCGGTCATGTCCGCCTATGCGGCGGACGACCTGGTGCGGGAAGGGAAGGTCCTGGCCTTCGATCTGGAGGAGGGCGGCACCTACCGCTATATTTACATGGTGTATGAGAAGGATATGAACGCTAGCCCCCTGGAACGGGAGTTCGTAGCCTTCATCAAGGGGCAGACCGGGGAATCTGCCCGGTAAAAGTGCAGAAAAACGGCTCTTGTTATCGCAATTTGGGATGACAAGGGCCGTTTTCTGCTGTGAAAATCTGTTGGAAAAATAGGGAAAAGAGGCCTATAATAAAAACGCTGGCCGTTAAAACTGTGTCAAAGTTGTGCAAGTGAGCCATTGGCCGGCAAAAAAGTTGTGTAAGGAAGGAAAATGTGTATGAGCAAGAAAGTCAACTGGTGGGTCATCGCCGCCGGCGTAGCCGTCGGTGTGGCCGCTCTGGCGCTGACCGTGCTGGGCAACCCCAAGAACATGGGTTTCTGCATCGCCTGCTTCCTGCGTGATATCGCGGGCGCCACCGGTCTCCACAGCGCCGCCAAGGTGCAGTATGTCCGTCCCGAGATCATTGGCCTGGTGCTGGGCGCGTTCATCATGTCCGTCGCCTCCAAGGAGTTCAAGGCCAAGGCCGGCTCCTCCCCCGCCACCCGCTTCGTCCTGGGCGCGTTTGTCATGATCGGCGCCCTGGCGTTCCTGGGCTGCCCCCTGCGCATGGTCATCCGCCTCGGCGGCGGCGACCTGAACGCCCTGACGGGCCTGCTGGGCTTCATCGTCGGCATCCTGGTGGGCACTGTGTTCCTGAAGAAGGGCTTCAGCCTCAAGCGCGCCTACAGCGTGGGCAAGGCGGAAGGTTCCGTCCTTCCCGTCCTCATGGCGGGCCTGCTGATTCTGGTTCTGGCCGTTCCCTCCCTGTTCAAGTTCTCTGAAGAGGGCCCCGGCTCCATGCACGCTCCCGCCATCGCGGCTCTGGTCATCGCCCTCGTGGTGGGCGCTCTGGCCCAGCGCGCCCGCCTCTGCATGGTGGGCGGCATCCGTGACGTGGTGCTGTTCAAGGATCCCAAGCTGCTGTTCGGCTTCGTGGCCATCTTCGTGGTCGTCCTGGTGGGCAACATCATCCTCGGCAACTTCTCCGGCTTCTCCTTCACCTCTCAGCCCATCGCCCACAGCAGCCACCTGTGGAACTTCCTGGGCATGACCCTGGCCGGCTGGGGCTGCGTGCTGCTGGGCGGCTGCCCCCTGCGTCAGCTCATCCTCGCCGGTGAGGGCAACGCGGACTCCGCCATCACCGTGCTGGGCATGATCGTCGGCGCGGCGTTCTCCCACAACTGGGGCCTGGCCGGCAACGCGGATTCCGTGGCCGAGGACGGCGCCTATGTGGTGGGCGGTATCTCCAACGCCGGTAAGATCGCCGTGGTGGTGGGCCTCGTGGTCCTGCTGGTGGTTTCCCTGGTCAATATGCAGAAGGCCGCTGCTGCGGTTCCCAAGGCGGAAGCTGCCGCGGAGGTGTAAGCCATGGTAGACGCAAGAGGTTACAGCTGCCCCACGCCCGTGGTCATGACCCAGCAGGCGCTGAAAGCCGCGCCCGCGGAGCTGACCGTGCTGGTGGACAACAAGACCGCCGTGGAAAACGTCACCCGCTTTGCCGAACGGCAGGGCTACCGTGTGGCCGTTTCCGCCGGTGAAGAGGACGATTTCGTCCTGAAGCTGACGAAGTAAGGAGTTTGTTTCCTATGGATCGCTATCTCGCCACCTTCCACACCCATCTGGCTGCCCTGCGCTCCAGCCGCTCCCTGACGGCTCTGGGGCTCAGCGCCCGTATGATGCCGGTCCCCCGGAAGGTCAGCTCCTCCTGCGGCACCTGCGTCGCGTACGAGGCCCCCGGCCCCATGGCCGAACAGCTGGATGAGGACGCGGAGAACATCTACCGTGTGGAGGGGGAGAGCTACCAGCTGGTCCATCAGTTCGACGAGTGATCTCCTGAAAAAAGCAAGCGGGCCCGGCGTGAGCTTCCTCACGCCGGGCTTTTTTTGACAAAAACGGAAAAATGGCGCAGAAAAACCGCGACAGCACTTGACAAATGCCTGCCAATATGATATCAATTTGATATCAAAAGGAAAAAATGGAAAGCGTGCTTGACATTTTGCGCTGCCTGTGGTACGCTGTCCGCAAGAGGATTGTAAAGCAGACTTTACATTTCGATCTGTGTAGAGGAGGGTCCCGACCATGCTGCAAATCACGCACCTGACCAAGCGCTTCGGCGAGACGAAGGCGGTGGACGATCTGTCGCTCCGCATCGCCCCCGGGGAGATCTGCGCCTTCATCGGCCACAACGGCGCGGGCAAGACCACCACCATCAAGGCCTGCTGCGGCATCCTGCCCTTTGACGAGGGGGAGATCCGCATCGGGGGGAAGAGCGTCCGGGAGGAGCCGGTGGCCTGCAAGCAGATGATGGCCTACATACCGGACGACCCGGAGCTGTACGGCTATCTCTCCGGCATCAAGTACCTGAACTTCGTGGCGGACGTGTTCGCCGTGCCCAAGGCGGAGCGGGAGGCGCGCATTCGCACCTACGCCGACGCCTTCGCCCTGACGGCGGACCTGGCCCAGCCCATCTCCGCCTATTCCCACGGCATGAAGCAGAAGCTGGCCATCATCTCCGCCTGGCTCCATGACCCCAGGCTCATCATCATGGATGAGCCCTTTGTGGGCCTAGACCCCATGGCGTCCCACAAGCTCAAGGAGATGATGCGGGAACACTGCGACCGGGGTGGCGCCATCTTCTTCTCCACCCATGTGCTGGAGGTGGCGGAGAAGCTCTGCGACA
>JBJDYT010000069.1:0-14583 GCA_051867635.1 Oscillospiraceae bacterium | reverse complement strand
AGACAATGCCCTCGGCCTTGCCCTTCATGGGGGAGATGAAGCACTCCTCCGTGGGCATGTTGGCGTTGAACCAGTTGCCGGACATGGTCTGGTCCTCGCCGCCGTTGAACTTGCTGTCGGGGATCAGGCCCACGGTGAAGTCGGTGCCGTTGGAGGCGGTGTAGTGCAGGCTCTCGATGCCGAGGGAGTTGAGGTATTCGCAGCGGTCATGCAGGTCCCGGTTGTGCTCGGCCCAGGCAGCCTCGGGGTCGCCCGCCTCGTCCACCCGGACAGTGGCGAGAATGGCCTCCCACAGCAGCTCCACGGCCTTGGCCTTCCGCTCCCTGGGGAAGACCTTCTTGGCCCAGGCCTCGCCGGGGACGGCGGCGATGCACCACTGGTAGCGGCCCTCCATGCGGTCGCGGTAGGGCTTGATGACCTTCTGCCGGCCCTGGATGCCCTTGGCCATCTTCTCCTGGTTCACCCCCGCGAGACCGTCCGGGTCCTCGCTGACGAGATAGATGCGGCAGGGGAGGGTCTCCTCCATCCAGCGCAGCTTCTCCTCCTCCCACTTCTCCACCGTGGAGAGGGTCTTGAGACTGCGGTAGCGCACATGGGGGCGGGTGAGGGGCTGATAGTCCCAGTCCACGATGACCTTGGACGCGCCGGCCTTATAGCACTCCTCCGCCACCATCTTCACGAATTCCGGCTGGTCCAGCTCCGCCTGGATGACGACCTGCTGGCCTTTCTGCACGCGGGCGCCCACGCGGGCGATGAGCCGGGCGTATTTTTTCAGGACACTTTTTTTCATACTGTGCTTGCTCCTTTACTTGAAACGATAGTAGGTAAGGATAGTATACAAAAAATCGGCGCCGATTACCATCCCGCCGGAGCGGTTTTTTGAAAAAAAGCTGCGGCGGGGCGGCGGCGCGGAAAAAACGGCTACGGCCGGCGGCGGAAGGCGGGCATGATTTGGAAATTCTGACGCTTGTTTTCTACATAGACTATGCTATACTCAAACTGAGTTCGTGCACCGAATCGCAGGGGAAAAGGCTGGAGAAGGACGCCCGGCCGGGGGAAAGGGGACGCCGTGAGGAGCTTTCGATTTTTGAAGAATACCCTCGCGGGGGATCTGCTCAGGCGCTACTGGGCCCACGACGTGGCCCGGCAGGGCGCCGCGCTGGCGTATTACCTGTTCTTCGCCCTGTTCCCGCTGCTGATTTTTCTCAGCAACCTCCTGGGCGCGCTGGACCTGGACGTGGCGCTGGTGACGGAGCAGCTGCGCAGCCTGATGCCCGCCTCCGCGGCGGAGCTGATCGGGAGCTACCTGGACTATGTCTCCGGGGAGCACAGCCCCACGCTGATGGTCTTCAGCCTCCTGTTCTCCATCTATTTCCCCTACCGCGCGGCCAACACGCTGATGCGCGCCGTGCTGCACGCCTTCCGCAGGAAGCCGCCGGAGGGTCTGCGCTACCAGCTCCGGGTGCTGCTCTCCACCCTGGCCCTGCTGCTGACCATCATCGCGGGCCTGTCGTCGGTGGTGCTGGGGCGGCGGCTGGTGGGGCTGCTGCAAAGGGTGTTTCCCATCAGCGTGCTGCTGGCGGAGCTGTGGCTGAAGCTGCGCTTCGTCCTGCCGGCGCTGCTGGTCTGGGTGATGGTGGCGCTGCAGTACCGCTGGGCGCTGGGCAGGAGCGTGCCTATGCGGGATATCTGGCCCGGGGCGCTGGTGGCGCTGCTGAGCTGGCTGGCCGTCACCTACGGCTTCTCCTTCTATGTGGAGCATTTTGCAAACTACTCTGTGATCTATGGGTCCATCGGCGCGGTGATCGTGCTGCTGCTGTGGCTGAACCTGACGGCGATATCCATGATCATGGGCGCGGAATTTGCCATGACGCGGCTGGAGCGCAAAAAGGCGCGCCGCGCGGCGCCGGAGGACGGCGCGGGAAAGGACCGGAAAGAGATATGAAGATCGTTATCATCGGCTGCGGCAAGGTGGGCTATACGCTGGCGCGGCAGCTCACCGGCGAGGGGCATGAGCTGACGCTGGTGGACGCGAAGGGCCCGGCGCTGCAGAACGCGGAAAACACGCTGGACATCATGTGCGTGGAGGGCAACGGCGCCTCCCTCCGGGTGCTGAAGGAGGCGGGGGTGCAGAAGGCCGACCTGGTCATCGCCGTCACCAGCCACGACGAGGTGAACGTGGTCTGCTGCCTCATGGCCAAGAAGTTGGGCGCGCGGCACACCATCGCCCGCATCCGGGACATCGACTATTTCCGGGACACCCAGATGCTGAAACGCGAGATCGACCTGGATATGGCCATCAATCCCGAGCAGGCGGCGGCCCAGGAGATCTCGCGCATCCTGCGGGTGCCCTCCGCCTTCAGCGTGGAGCCCTTCGCCGGGGGCCGGGTGGAGCTCATCGGCTTCACCGTCAATGAAACGGACGGCATCGCCGGCGTCAGCCTGATGGAATACAACAAACGGAACCCCAACGGCACGCTGCTGTGCGCGGTGGAGCGCGGCGGCGAGGCCATTATCCCCAACGGCGACTTCGTCCCCCGCATCGGCGACCGGGCCTACCTCGTGGGCAGCCAGAAGGAGCTGAACCGGATGTTCCGCCTGATGAACCGCCCCACCTCCCGCATCCGCACGGTGTCCATCATCGGCGGCAGCCGCATCGCCTTTTACCTGGCCCTGGCCCTGGAGCGGGCGGGCATCCAGGTCACCATCGTGGAGGCCCGGCGGGAGAACTGCGAGCTGCTGGCCGGCGTCCTGCCCGGGGCGCTGATCCTGCAGGGCGACGGCACCGACAACGTGCTGCAGGAGAGCGAGGGCATCTTCCGGGCCGACGCGCTGGTGGCGCTGACGGGCCGGGACGAGGAGAACCTGCTGCTGGCCATGTGCGCCCAGCGGGCGGGCGTGAAGAAGGTCATCGCCAAGACCACCCGGGACAACTACCGGGACCTGGTCAAGCAGACCCAGATCGACAGCACCATCAGCCCCAAGGACATCACCGCCAACAAGATCGGGAAGTATGTCCGGGGCCTGGTGAACTCCGAGGGCAGCGTGGTGGAGAGCCTTTACAAGCTGCTGGGCGGCAAGATCGAGGCGGTGGAGTTCACCGCCCGGGCGGGCAGCCGGCTGGTGAACGTCCCGCTGAAGGACCTGCCGCTGCGCAAGGGCCTGCTGGTGGCCTCCATCGTGCGCGGACAAGCCAGCATCATCCCCGACGGCAACACCCAGATCCTGCCGGAGGACCATGTGATCGTTATGGCCAAGTCCCTGTTCCTGCACGATATCAACGAGATCCTGGAGGGTTGAAGCGGCGCCCGACCGGGGGGAGAGAGAAGAAAGATGAACCACAAACTTGTTGCCAAGGTGCTGGGCGCCATGCTGTGCGTGGAGGGCGTGGCCCTGCTGCTGCCGGCCCTGGTCTCCCTGCTCTATGAGGATGGCTCGCTGGAGGCGTTTTTGCTGACGGCGGTGCTGTGCTTTGCCGTGGGGCTGCCGCTGGCCAGCATGGACACCGCGGGGCTGCGCATGCAGCGGCGGGACGGCTTCGCCTGCGTGGGCCTGTGCTGGATCCTGCTGGGAGCCGTGGGCGCGCTGCCCTATGTGATCAGCGGCGCCATCCCCCACTATGTGGACGCCCTGTTTGAGACGATCTCCGGCTTCACCACCACCGGCGCGTCCATCCTGCCCGCGGTGGAGGGCCTGCCGAAGGGCATTTTGTTCTGGCGCTCGCTGACCAACTGGATGGGCGGCATGGGCGTGCTGGTGCTGATCCTGGCCCTACTGCCGAAGCTCAGCGACGGCAGCGTGAACCTCATGCGGGCGGAGAGCCCCGGGCCCGTGCTGAGCAAGCTGGTGCCCCGGGTGGCGGACACCGCGAAGATCCTGTATGTGATCTATATCGGCCTGACCGTGCTGGAGACGGCGGTGCTCTGCCTGCTGGGGATGCCCCTGTTCGACAGCGTGACCCACTCCTTCGCCACCATCGCCACCGGCGGTTTTTCCGTCCGCAACAGCAGCATCGCCTACTACAATTCAGAGGCCATCAACTGGGCGGTGACGGTGTTCATGTTCCTGGCGGGCACCAATTTCTCCCTGCTGTTTCTGACGCTGCGCCGCCGCTTCAGGGAGGTGGTCCGCAGCGAGGAGCTGCGCATGTACGGCTGCGTGGTGCTGGGCTCCGTGGCGCTGATCTCCGTGGACCTGGTGCGGCAGATGGGTCTCCGGCTGGGAGAAGCTGTGTCCCAGGCCTCCTTCCAGACCCTGACGGTGGTGACCACCACCGGCTTCGCCACGGAGGACTTCGCCCTCTGGCCCGCGGCCAGCCAGTGTATCCTGATCCTGCTGATGCTGGTGGGCGGCTGCGCCGGCTCCACCGCCGGCGGCCTGAAATGCATCCGGGTGCTGCTGCTGTTCAAGAGCGCGCGCCGCTGGCTGCAGCGCATCCTCCACCCCCGGGAGGTGCATCCCATCCGCGTCGACGGCCGCAGCACGGAGGAGGACACGGTGACCAACACCACCTGCTTCTTCTTCACCTATATCCTGATCCTCCTGGCCTGCACCATTGTCATCGCCCTGGACGAGGTCCCCTTCCTGGAGGCCTTCACCGCCGCCCTCTCCGCGCTGAGCAACGTGGGCCCCGCGCTGGGCGCCTTCGGTCCCACGGGCTGCTACGCCTCGCTCTCCGATCTGAGCAAGCTCGCCATGAGCTTCGCCATGCTGCTGGGCCGCCTGGAGATCGTGCCCCTGTTGATCCTGCTCTTCCCCTCCATCTGGCGGCGGAGATAAATCGGCAAAGTGCCGTAAAAAATTTTTGCGCAAAGGCTTCCCTTTTTCAAAAAGCTGTGTTATAATGACCAACTGTAAGCGAAATGGGCCTGTAGCTCAGTTGGGAGAGCGTTCGGTTCGCATCCGAGAGGTCGTGGGTTCGAATCCCTTCAGGTCCACCAAAGAAAGTCGTGAAATCACTGATTTCACGACTTTTTTGCAGTTATGCAAAACCGGCTTTGCCAAGAGAGAGAAAGGAGCCCTGCGATGAAAGACACGGTGGGCGTCATCCACGGCAGGTTCCAGATGCTGCATCTGGGACACATGGAGTATCTGCTGGCGGGAAAGGCGCGGTGCGAGCGCCTGCTGATCGGCGTGTCCAATCCGGACGCGTCGCTGGTGAAATACAGCGCGGCCAACCCCCACAGGTCCGCCGCCAGCTCCAATCCGCTGACCTATTATGAGCGCTTTGAGATGCTCCGGGGGGCCATGCTGGAGGCGGGCGTGCCCCGGGAGGAGTTCGATATCGTCCCCTTCCCCATCAACTACCCGGAGCTGCTGTTCAACTACGTCCCCCGGGACGCGAAGTTCTACATGACGCTGTACGACGAGTGGAGCGAGGAAAAGCTCCGCACGCTGCAGGGTCTGGGCTGCGCGGTGGAGGTCATGTGGCGCAGGAGCAACGCGGAAAAGGCGTACAGCGGCACGGAGGTGCGCCGGCGCATCGTCCGGGGCGAGGCGTGGAGCCAGATGGTGCCGCCCTCCGTCTTTGCCTACGCCCGGGCCCACGGCCTGGAGGAGCGCATCCGGGCCCTGGCCGCCGACGGGGACGCGGACTTGATTTCCGCGGGAAAATCCGTATAATGGTATAATACTGCATTGATACGATAAGGCTACAAACGGGCTGTCCCGGATTTTCCGGCCCGGCGGCGGGAAAGCGCCGCGGGGAGCCGGGAGGACAGAAAGGAAAGCTATATGGCAAAGATCAGAATTGCGACAGATTCCACTGCCGACATCCCCAGAGAGCTGTGTGAGGAGCTGGATATCACCGTCCTGCCCCTGACCATCCTCTCGGAGGGGAAGGAGTACCGGGACGGGGTGGATATCACGCCGGAGGAGTTTTACGGTATTCTGGATACGGCGGAGACGCTGCCGGTCTCCTCGCAGGTGTCCTCCCAGCTCTATATGGAGCTGTTTGAGCAGACCTGGCGGGAGGGCTACACGGACCTGATCCAAGTGACGCTGAACTCCAAGGGCTCCGGTACATACCAGGCCGCCGTCCTGACCCGGGACCTGTTTTTCGAGGAGCATCCCGAGGCGGCGGAGCAGCTGCGCATCCATCTCATCGACTCCAGGACCTACAGCATGTCCTACGGCCTCGCGGTCATCGAGGGCGCGAAAAAGCTCCGGGAGGGCGCGGACCTGGAGACGGTGCTGGCCCTCATCCAGGACTGGGTGGACCACGCAAGGCCCATGTTCGTGCCGCTGGACCTGAAGTGCGTGAAGAAGTCCGGCCGCGTTTCCGCCGCCGCCGCATTTGTGGGGGACGCGCTGGGGCTCAAGCCCCTCATCACCTTTGAGGACGGCGAGTCCAGGATCCTCTCCAAGGTCCGGGGCGAGAACAAGGCCGTCTCCGCGCTGATGGAGACCTGCCTGCGGGAGCGGCGGAGCGGCACCAGCTACGCCATCGTCTACGGCGCCAACCGGGAGGCCCATGAGAAGCTGCGGGAGGCCTGCGCCCAGGTCATGGACCAGCCTCCCCTGACGGAGTACCCTGTGGGCTGCATCATCGCCATCAACACCGGACCCAACATGATCGGCATCATCTACCGGACGTGAGAAGCGGCGGACAGGCCGCCGTCCTTACCCTGAAAAAAAGGGCCACGCCCCGCGGCGTGGCCCTTTTGCCGCAGCGCCGCAGCCGGCAGAGAGAAACGCCGGCCGCGGCATTTTGAAAGGAGAGAAAGCTCTGATGAAACAGCCTTCTGACCGCCCCCGCGGCGGAGGAAAGCACCGGCTCTACCGCCTGGCGGCAGCCAAGGCGCCGCATCTGGCGCCCTGGCTGCACCTGCTCTTGCTGGCGCTGTCCCTGCTGGCGCTGGACCTGGGCCTCCGCTGGTTCTGCCGATTCGCCATGACGGTGGGCAAGCGGAACGTGCTGAAGCTGCTGCCCTTCACCCTGGGGTGGACGCTGCTGCTGACCGGCATCGCCGCGCTGCTGCCCCGGCGGCTGCGGCAGGTCTATATGACGGCGGTGGGACTGGTGTACAGCCTGCTGGCCGTGGTCCACGGCGTCTATATCAATATGTTCCGGAAGTTCTTTTCCTTTTCCGACATCGCCTTCGCCGGGGACGGCGCCGCCTTTCTGGATTCCTCCTACCTGGTGATCCGAAAGCTGCTGCTGGCCTGGATCCTCCTGTGCTTCGCGCTGACCGTGCTGGCCGTTTTGCTGGTCCCGCCGGAGCTGGAAAAGCGCAGGCCCCGGAACGCCGCGGCCGCGGCGGCGGGCCTGGCGCTGCTTTTGCTGACTCGCTACGCCATTCTGGGCAAAAGCAGCGACGTCATCATCTGGGACCAGAACCAGGACGCGGCCTTCCTCTATGAGGATTTCTCTGACAGCCGCGCCTGCCTGCCCATGCTGGGACTGTATCAGTACACCTTCCGGGACCTGACCAAGGCGCTCAACATCGGCGGGACCCACATCTCCGACGCGGAGGCGGCGGAGGTGGCCGCCTGGCAGGCGGAAAAGAGCCACGGCGACAACGACATGTCCGGCCTCTTTGCGGGCAAGAACCTGCTCCTCATCCAGCTGGAGGCCATCGACACCTGGATGCTGACGGAGGATTACATGCCGAACCTCTGGGCGCTGAAGGAGCAGAGCATCGACTTCACCCAGCACTACACCCCGGCCTATATCACCGCCGGGACCTTCAACACCGAGTTCATGGTGAACAGCGGCCTCCTGCCCGCGGAGAGCGGCGTCCCCGCCACCGTCTATACCCAGAACGCCTTCCCGAACTCCCTGGCGAACCTGTTCCGCGGGGCGGGCTATACCGCCCAGTCCTTCCACGGCAGTGAGGGGGACGTATATAACCGGGAGGCGGTCCATGAGAACCTGGGCTATGAGCAGTACTGGTCCGGCAGCGGCATGGGGATGGAGAATTATACGATGGACCGCTACCTTATGAGCGGCTATGAAGAAATGACGGGGCAGGAGCCCTTCTTCTCCTTCGTCATCACCTATTCCGGCCACGGCCCCTACGGGCCGGAGAACCCCATCGGCCAGGCGCATCAGGCGGAGGCCGACGCCGTGGCGCTGCGCAGCGAGGAGGTGTACCGCTACGCCGTGGCCCACGCCATGGAGACGGACCTGTTCATCGGCGAGCTGGTGGAGCAGCTCACGGCCGACGGGCACATGGAGGACACGGTCCTGATCTTCTACGCCGACCACTACAACTACTACCTGATGAACGACGCGCTGAATCAGGAGATCAAGGGCGTGGACAGCCTGAACGAGCTGACCCACACCAACTGGTTCATCTATGACGGCGGGCAGCACACGGCGCAGGTGGGGAAGGTCACCTCCAGCCTGGACGTGGCCCCCACCATCGCGAACCTCTTCGGCCTGGAGGCGGATTACGCCGCCTATCTTGGCAGCGACGCCTTCGGCCCCGACGGCGGGCTCGTGTTCTTCAGCGACAACAGCTGGTACGACGGCGCGGAGTGGTCCGCCGTCCAGCGGGAGGACGTGCTGGCGACCCGGCGGGTGGGCAAGCTCATGCTCCTGGGCGACTGGTTCGGGCAATAAGCCGCGGCCGCGCAAACAGAACAAAAGACGGGAAAGGCACGCCTTTCCCGTCTTTTCAGCGCATAAAAAAGTCAGCGGAACGCTCCGCTGACTTTTTTATCGGTTTACTTGTTTTACGCTCAGGCCTTCTTGGAAGAGCCGAAGAAGGGGATGCAGGCCAGGATGGGAACGATGGCCAGAACCAGCATCACGATGAAGGGCAGCTCGACAAAGGCAGGAGCGATGGCCAGGACGGCGCAGCAAACGCCAGCGATGATCATAAACAGCTTTTCAGACATAGTAAAATTACCCCCTGATTTTTTTGTTGTTTTCCATGATCCGGTCGACGGTCCCCACCGCAACACGGACACGCATGAAAGTGTGTTTCACTTTTCACTAAGTACACAATACCACGGGGACGTAAAATTGTAAAATAAGTTTTTGTAATTATAACATAAGAGAATATAATGCAAGGAGGGGAAAAGGGCGCTCCCGCAGGAGCGCCTTTTATGTTGCCGTTTACACGCGGTCCGGAGCGAGCCGTCCCGGGACGTATCAGTCCTTTTTGGCGGGGCTCTTCTTGGAGACCATGAAGGGGATGCAGGCCAGGATGGGAACGATGGCCAGAACCAGCATCAGCACGAAGGGGAGCTCCACGAAAGCGGGCAGGATGGCCAGGCAGGAGCAGCAGATACCGGCGATGATCATAAACAGGATTTCAGACATGACAGATACCTCCAAACAATTGAATAAATCGGTGGGGACCGTTTCCCGCCAGGGGGCGGCGGGGAGGGGAAGGGGTTTCCTTCCATGCCTTTACGATAGCACAACCCGGCGGCTTTGAGAAACGGGTCTTTCTGATGGAGGTATGGGAAAGTCCGGGGGACAGGAAAAACTGCTGGGTACATCAAATTCCCTGCGTGTCAGCGGGACTTGACCCAGCGCTTGAGGCAGGTCAGGAATTTGTGGGAGGCGGTCTGCCCCGGCCCCTGCTGGCGGTAGTTCACGCCGATGAGGCGGTGGCAGGGCGGGTCCAGCGGCAGGGTCTTGACCCGGTAGCGGTGGGCGTGCAGGGTCAGCTCCGGCAGGGTGCTGAGGGCCAGGCCCTGCTCCACCATGGCGATGACCGGGGCGTTGTCGCTGAAGTCCACGGCGAACTGCGGCTCGATCTGGTAGCGCTCCAGCAGGTGCTCCAGCTCCGTCTCCTCCGACCAGTAGACCGGCATGATGAAGGGATGGCGGCGGAACTCCTCCATGGGGAAGGCGGTCATGCCCCGGGTGGGGAAGTTCTCCGGCAGGACGGCCAGCTCCGGGTCCTCCAGCAGAGGCAGCCAGTCGCAGCCGGCCACCTGCACCTGCCCCCCGAAGGCGAAGTCCACGTTCCCCTCGGAGAGCCAGGCGATGAGATCGTCCTGGCTGCCCACCCGGAGGTTCACCTTCACCTCCGGGGCCAGGTGGTTGAAGTCCGTCAGGATCTCCGGCAGGATGGTGTCGGCGGCGCTGGGGTAGGAGGCCACGTTCAGAATGTTCCCCAGGCGGTAGAGCATGTTCTGGGCATGCCCGGTGAAGCGCTTTTCACACTCCACCAGCTCCTCAATGTAGGGCAGCAGCTCCTGTCCCTCCACGGAGAGGCGGATGCCGCTGGCGTCCCGGATGACGATGGGGAAGCCCAGCTCGTTTTCCACCGTGTTCACCGTATAGGTCAGGCCGGACTGGGTGTAGCCCAGCTCCTCCGCCGCCTTGGTCATGCTGCCGCAGCGCACGGCTTCCAGGATGATGTTCAGCTTCTGTACGTTCATAGGCACCTCCCGAGCGGTTATGATAAGAATTTGTCAATTTTATTGTAAGAGACGGCGGGGAAAAAGTCAACGCACAGGGGCGAAGAGGCGAAAAAAACAGGCCCGCGGCCCTGTGGCCGCAGGCCCTGACGCCGCGCCTTTCACGCTTCCTCCGCGCAGCGGCAGTAGAGGACGATGCCCGTGATGACCACGACGCCGCCCAGCACCACCGTGAGACGGGGGACCTCATGGAAGAGCAGCACAGCCCACACGGAGGCGAACACCGGCTCCAGCATCTGCAGTGTGGAGACCAGGGCCGGGGGCTCGTATTTCAGCCCCCAGCTGAAGACGCTGTGCCCGAGGAAGGTGCAGAACAGCACCATCCCGCCCGCGGCCAGCCAGTTCACCGGCTCGTAGCCGAAGTAGGACGCCCCAGTGAGGGGCAGCAGCAGGATCAGCGTCACGGCGGCGGAGGAGTAGACCAGGAAGGTGTAGAGGCTGGTGGAGACGTTGTGCCGCCGGCAGGAGTGGCCGATCATGGTGTAGCAGGCCAGAAGCGCCGCGCACAGCAGCGCCAGCAGGTCGCCGGACAGGGCCGCCCCGTCCCCCGCGCTGGAGAGGGCGATGACCGTGCCGCCGCAGAAGGTCAGGCCGATGGCGAACCAGCAGCGGCGGGACAGCTTCTCATGAAACAGCGCCAGCATGATCAGGCTCACGAAAAACACCTGGGTGTTGCCGAGGATCGTGGCCGCGGCCACGGAGGTGCGGTGGATGGACTCGAAATATGTAGTGAAGTGCACTGCCAGAAAGACGCCGCTGAGGGCGCAGAGCAGCGCCGTCCGCCGGTCCAGGGTTTTCCAGTCCGCGCGGTGCTTCGTCAGCACCGCCGGCAGCAGCAACAGCGAGGCGATGCACATGCGGTACAGCGCCAGCACCATGGAGGGGGCGGTGGAAACGCGGGTGAACACCGCGGAGACCGAGGTGCCCAGCACTCCCAGCAAAACGATGAGCTTCGCGTGTTTTTCCATAGGGGATCGTCTCTCTCTTCTCTTTCGTTTTCGGGCCTTGCGGCGGCCCGAGCCCTATGATAGGTCCGGCAGCCCGCTTTTGTCAAGAGTATCCGCGGCGGAAAGTCCCGCGGGCAGGCGCGGCCCCTTTTCCGCGTCCCAGGGGAGGAAAAAGGAGGGAAGGCCCAGGGCCTCCGGTCCCAGGGCGTACATGGGATAGTAAAAGACCAGCCCCTCCTCCGTGAGGTAAAAGTGCTCGCTGCTGAGCTCCGTGCGCAGGCGCTTCTTCCAGTCCTCCCGCAGCGGCCCGTCCCGCTCCTGCCGCTCCATAAGCTCCGCCTGGGCGCGCTTTATGAGCCCGCGGCGGAAGAAGGGCTCGCCCTCGAACAGCTCTCCCAGCGCCAGGAGATAGCCGCAGCGCAGGTCCCAGCTGTCGCAGCAGCGCCGCCGCAGGGCTCTCCCCGCCTGGTCGCGCTCCTCCGTCTCCAGCGCGACGCTCCAGAGCGTTTCGCTGCGCAGCGTGGTGCGGCAGCGCACCTCGGCGGTCCAGGGGGTGAAGGGGCGGCTCTGGGCCCGGGCCGCCTGAAAGGCCTCCGCCGCCGGCGGGTAGAGGAAGCGCTGGCAGTACCGCTCATAGCAGCGCCCGAAGGCCCGGTAATAGCGGTCCATGCGTCTGACCCGCCGGTCGGGCGCCGGCGAGCCGCAGCCCGGGAGCGACAGGGTCATGACCAGCACGGGGATGTCCTCCCAGTCCCACCGGCGCTGGATCTCCAGCGGCTTCAGACGCAGATCCGCGGGCATTTTCTTCATGAGCCTCCCTGCCTTTCCAGCCGGCGGTTTGCCGGTCGTTTCAGTCTATGGCAGGGAAAAGCCCCGGGTGACGGGAGAAAGAACGGGGAAAAGGGAATTCGTGCTTTACTTTCACGAGGCAAAGTGTTACTATTTACATGCTGCCACCGTCGCGGCGGTACGGCGCGCCGGTCGGCAGGGGCGTGGACGGGGCAAGAGCGTCCGCGCCCGTACCGACCGGAGGAGATTCCAACGATAAGGAGGCATATCATGGTCAAGATCGGTAAGAAAGAAAAGAGCGACATCCTCTACCGGGCCATCCTGAAGCTGCAGACAGAGGAGGAATGCTATCACTTTTTCCAGGACCTCTGCACGGTGTCCGAGCTGCGGGCCATGGAGCAGCGCTTCGAGGTGGCGACGCTGCTGGACCAGGGGCTGATCTATAACGAGATCCTGGAAAAGACCGGCGCCTCCAGCGCCACCATCAGCCGCGTGAACCGCTCTCTCAGCTATGGCAGCGGCGGCTACAGCGTGGTGTTCGAGCGGATGAAGGCGGAGGCGGACGAGGAGAAATGACGGGCTGCTACGAGGCGCTGGCGGGCTGCTACGACGAGCTCACGGGGGATGTGGGCTACGAAAAACGGGCGGCCTATCTCTGCCGCCTGCTGCGCCGCGCGTCCGGCCCCGTGCGCTCCGTGCTGGATCTGGCCTGCGGCACCGGCACTATGACCTGCCTGCTGGCCCGGCGGGGCTATGAGATGGTGGGCGTGGACCTGTCGGAGGATATGCTGGCCCAGGCGGCGGACAAGGCCCTGGCCTTGCCGGCGGAGCGGCGGCCGCTGTTTCTGCAGCAGAGCATGACGAACCTCCGCCTCGGCGGCACGGTGGACGCGGCGGTCTGCTGCCTGGACAGCCTCAATTACCTGACGGAGCCACGGGCGGTGCGCCGCGCCCTGCGGCGGGTGCGCGAGAGCCTGCGCCCCGGGGGCGTTTTCGTCTTTGACGTGAATACGGACTACAAGCTCCGCGGACTGGACGGGCAGGTCTTCCTGGACGAGACGGAGGACGCCTACTGCGTCTGGCGGGCGGCCTACAGCGCCCGCAGCCACACCGTGACCTACGGGATGGACCTGTTCCGCCGCCGGAGCGACGGGCTCTGGCGCCGCACCCAGGAGGAGCATCGGGAGCGGGCCTACAGCCGGGAGGAACTGACGGCGTGGCTGGCGGAGGCCGGCTTTGCAGACGTGCGCTGGTTCGGCGATTTGTCCCGGGAGGAGCCGGGGGAGCGGGAGCTGCGGATGTACGCCAGCGCCCTTCGGCCCTGAGATTTTGCATGATACAGGAGAGTGAACCCTATGAGCGATATGCTGGTGAGAGCGATTTCCTCCGACGGCTTTGTGAAGGCCGCCGCCGTGGTGAGCACGGAGCTGACGGAACGCGCCCGCGGGATCCATCATACGATGCCGGTGGGGACGGCGGCTCTGGGCCGCGCCCTGGCCGCGGCCTCCATGATGGGCAACGCCATGAAGGGCGAGGGGGAGAGCGTGACGCTGCAGTTCAAGGGCGGCGGGCCCCTCGGCACCGTTCTCGCGGTCTCCGACGCGGAGGGCAACGTGCGGGGCTATGTGACGGACCCCACGGTGGACCTGCCCCTGCGTGAGGACGGGAAGCTGGACGTGGGCGCCGCGGTGGGCGCCGCCGGCACGCTGACCGTGGTGAAGGACCTGGGGATGCGGGAGCCCTATGTGGGCACCGTGGACCTCCTGGGCGGCGAGATCGCGGAGGACGTGGCGGCCTATTTCGCGGAGTCGGAGCAGATCCCTTCGGCCTGCGGCCTGGGGGTGCTGATCGACCGGGACCAGAGCGTGAAGGCCGCCGGCGGCTATCTCATCCAGCTCCTGCCCGGGGCGGGGGAGGACGTCATCACCAAGGTGGAGGGCGGCATCTACGCGGCGGAGAGCGTGACGAAGTTCCTCTCCCACGACGCGGACGCGGAGGCGCTGCTGCGCCATGTGATGCCGGATTTCGAGCTGAAGTTCCTGGAAGCCTCGCCCATTTCCTACCGCTGCTACTGCAGCCGCGAGCGGGTGGAGCGGGCGCTGCTGAGCCTGGGGGCGGAGGAGCTGCGTCAGCTGCGCGAGGAGCAGGGCCAGGCGGAGATGACCTGCCAGTTCTGCGACCGGGTCTACCGCTTTTCGGCGGAGGAGCTGCGGAGCCTGGAGGCGGCGGCGAAAAAACCCTGAAAAAATATTTTTTGGCGGTTGACAATTGCAGGAAAGGTTAGTATAATAATCTTCGCTGCTCGGTGTTGCGACGCAGCGAAACCGGGAGCATAGCTCAGCTGGGAGAGCACTTGCCTTACAAGCAAGGGGTCACAGGTTCGAGCCCTGTTGTTCCCACCAGACATCCGGCCGAGTAGTTCAGTTGGTTAGAACGCTAGCCTGTCACGCTAGAGGTCGTGGGT
>JBJDYT010000068.1:0-14606 GCA_051867635.1 Oscillospiraceae bacterium | reverse complement strand
TGGAGGTCATCGGCAGCGAGGCATATTTCGACCAGATGATCGACTGGGGCGCCCGCTTCTGCTGGCTGTTCACCTACATGCCCGTGGGCAAGGAGGCGATGACCGACCTGATGGTCACGCCGGAGCAGCGGAAATTCATGTATGAGACGGTGCGCCGCTTCCGGGAGACCAAGCCCCTGTTCACCCTGGACTTCTGGAACGACGGCGAGTATTCCCAGGGCTGCCTGGCCGGCGGCCGGGTGTACCTCCACATCAACGCGGGCGGCGACTACGAGCCCTGCGCCTTCATCCACTACGCGGATACCAATATCCGCACCCACACCCTGCTGCAGGCCCTGCAGGCCCCGCTGTTCACCGCCTATAAGGAGGGGCAGCCCTGGAACCGGAACCACCTGCGTCCCTGCCCGCTGCTGGATAATCCCCAGGCGCTGGTGGACGCGGTGGAACGCTCCGGCGCCCACTCCACGGACCTGCAGGACCCGGAGGACGTGCGGGAGCTGGCGGCGAAGTGCGAAGGTCCCGCCGCCGCCTGGGCTGGCGTGGCGGAGGAGCTCTGGGCCTGTGCCCACGGCTGCGGGGGCTGCGGGCAGAAGGCGTAAGGCGGGGGCTCCGGTCCTCTCTCCGCGCCGCCCTGCCGCAGCGGAAGAAAGGGCGTGACGGAGCCTGCCCGCGGAAAGGAGAAGACTCGGCTTGGAAGAGAGAATACTGGAACTGTGGATCAACGTGCAGGATAAGGTCGTATCTTTTCGGCAGGTCCCCGAGTGGCCGCACCAGACCTATGAATCGGAGGAGAGCATACAAAAGCAGCTGGACTTCTTTGCCGCCGCGGGCTTCCGCTTCCAATAACGGCCGGCGCTGCCGGCGAAAAAGCCTGCCGCGGGCAAGAGGGCGGAAGCACGCTCTGAAAGCGGCCATATCGGCGCAGCGCGGCGCCGCCCGGCGCAAAAAAAGGCCCTCAAGCGGCAAAATCCGCTTGAGGACCGGAAACTTTGGCGGAGATGGAGGGATTCGAACCCCCGGACGGTTTGACCCGTCAACTGATTTCGAGTCAGCCTCGTTACGACCACTTCGATACATCTCCGTATGGCCGCCGCGGCACGCGGCCGCTGCGGCAGTGCCTATTATGCCACAGTTTTCGCCCTCTGGCAAGGTCTTTTTCCCGCATTTTGTTTGCTTTGAAGGCATAGCATGGTGTATAATGCCTGTTAACGATAAAAAAACAACGGAGGAACGGAGCCATGGCACAGCGGGTATTTATCCGGGGCGGGGAAGAGGAATATGCGAACTATGCGGCGGCGCTGCGGAGCTGCGGGGCGGAGCCGGTCTTTTCCCGGGACGTGGACGGCTCGGATACGTGCGACGCGCTGCTGCTGCCCGGCGGCGGCGACATCCATCCCCGGTATTACGGCCAGGAGGTGGAGGACTGCCGCGGCCTGGACGAGGAGCGGGACGCGGCGGAGTGGGAGCTGATGACCCGCTTTACCCGCACGGGACGGCCCATCCTGGGCGTCTGCCGGGGCATGCAGGTGCTGAACGTCTTTTTCGGCGGCACGCTCCGCCAGCATGTGGAGGGGCACGGCCCCATGCCGGACGGGACGGACCGGGTGCATGAGACCCGGGCGGCGGACGGGTCGCTGTTCTCCTGCTGGTGGGGCGACAGCTTCCGCGTCAACAGCTGCCACCACCAGGCGGTGGGCCGGCTGGCGGACTGCCTGCGGCCGCTGCAGCGCACGCAGGACGGCGTGGTGGAGGCGTTTTCCCACGGCGCGCTGCCGGTGCTGGGGGTGGAGTGGCACCCGGAGCGGCAGATGGGGCCGGCGCGGGCGCCGGGACTGGTGGACGGAAGCCTTGTGTACCGTTACTTTTTGTCCCTGGGGACCTGGGAAGCGCCGTAAAAAGCGGGAGAAAAAGCGAGAAAATTTCTTGACAAGACTGTGAGCGCATGATATCATAATCAAGCTGGCGATTGAGCCGGGGCGAACTGCGCGGGTATAGCACAATGGCCAGGGCACCAGCCTTCCAAGCTGGGGATGCGGGTTCGATTCCCGTTACCCGCTCCATTCCTTGTAGCGATATGCGCCAGTAGCTCAGTTGGATAGAGCAACTGCCTTCTAAGCAGTAGGTCAGGGGTTCGAATCCCTTCTGGCGTGCCATTTTTCCGCGCTGCCCTTGAAAGCTTCTGATATCTGGTGGGTGTAGCTCAGTTGGTTAGAGCACCGGATTGTGGTTCCGGGTGTCGAGGGTTCGAGTCCCTTTACCCACCCCACAGAAGATCAGGGATTGGGAAGCGATCCCAATCCCTGATTTCTTTTCCGCACAGGGGTGTCGCCAAGTGGTAAGGCAAGGGACTTTGACTCCCTCATCCGCTGGTTCGAATCCAGCCATCCCTGCCAGAAGAACACCCCTCCCGGGTTTCGACATAACCTGTGCATATGCTTCGTTAGCTCAGTCGGCAGAGCACCTGCCTTTTAAGCAGGGTGTCCGGGGTTCGAATCCCCGACGAGGCACCAGACCGGAGCAAGCGATATGCAGCTTGCTCCGGCTTTTTTCAAAAGGCAGAGCGCGCTCATAGCGCGGCGTCCGTAAAACAGTGGATCCTCCGTATGGCGCAGGACATACGGAGGATCTGTTTATGTTTGGCCTTCGAACCTGCTGGAGGCGAACGCCTTGCCAAAACCGTTTGCAGACGGTAAGGCCGTGACGCAGCATGCGAGGCCTGTCTCTTTTTTCCTGCCGGGGCCGAAGGAAGCGGCCCGGGACGCACGGTGCGCCAGGCAGGAGCGGCTGGGAGCGCGCCTTTCGCTTCTAAAGGGATTTACAGCCGGGACCGGATGATCTCTTTTTCTTTGCGCCGGAAGATCATCATACATCGCATGGAACAGCCTTGCCAGGGATTCCCTGCTGTCAACATCATCAACCGACAGCATTTCCTTCGCCCCTTCATAAGGCAGTTCATACGCTGCATTTGGCATGAGGGAAACAGCCGATTTAACAGGTTTTACAAGCAGCCTGTCGTCATATATGCCGCCAACAATTTTACCACGGTAATAAATGATGTATTCCCCCATCATTTCTCTATAGGTTATTTCTTCCAATTCGGATAGCTGCGCTAATATAAAATCCAAATATGCTTTACTTGAAGCCATATGCCACCCCGTTAGATTTCCCTCTGTCCCACTTTTTCGCTGAGTAGAGTATATCAGGAAATATGAAAAAATCTGCCGCCGGCTTGCTCTGCCCGCCGGCAGCTTGGCTTGTCCTGCCTCGATATCGCAAAAAAGCCGCGGTCCGTTCGGGCTGCGGCTTTTCTGTTCCCATGCGGAGGGGGGACAGGCCCGCCGGATTCAGCGTCCGACCGCCGCCCTGCTTATTTGAAAGGAAACGCTTCCTTCGGCGCGTTTTCCCGATACGGAAAGGAGATAGTCTCCGTCCTCCGGGACCGTGACCTGGAAAGTGCCGGGCCCGGGCGCCCTGCCCTCATAGATGGGCTCCCGGCCCTCCTGCCCGATGGAGAGGGTGAACTCGCCGGAAAGCAGGACTGAGCTGACGCGGATGGCGTCCCCTTCCCGCAGGAAGAAGGACTCCGCGGCGGTGCCGCTCAGCCGTTCCATCCCCAGGGAAAACAGGTCCTCCTCCACCCTGCGGCTGTACCCGCTTCCGTCGCGCGGCCGGGTCCCCGCCAGGAGCGCCAGGAGCAGAAAAAGGGCCAGGGCGGCGAAGCAGCGTCCCAAGCGGCGCCGTCTCAAGCTCTTTTCCTCCCGGACAGGACGTTCATCACCACATACAGGCCGACCGCGGCTGCGGTGGCGGCGGTCAGGATCAGGTACATGGAGGACAGGGCCACCTTGTCGCCGAAGAAATAGAGATTGCAGTCCACGCTGTCGCGGATGGCCTCCACGACCTCCTCCGGGAAGCCCTGCGCGCCCATTTCCTCGAACACGCCCCGCAGCGCATGGTTGCGCAGCAGGGAGGTGCCGTAGGTGCCGGGCAGGAAGGAGATGACCTTCTTCAGACCGTCGGAAAACTGGGAGATGGGCATATAGGCCCCGCAGACGAAGCCGTAGCCCGCGCTGACGATAGTGCCCACCGCGGAAGCCTGCCCCTGGGTGGAGAGGGGAAAATTGACGCAGGAGGACAGGGCCGTGCCGAACAGCACCAGCAGCGCCACATCCAGCAGCAGCGCCGCCACATCGGCGGCGGTAAGGTACCAGCCCACCCGGGAGAGATAGGCCAGGCATACCCCCGCGGCCGCGAAGCAGATCAGCAGCGTGGAGAGCAGGGTGGAAAGGTAATAGCTCAGCGCAAGGACGCCCGGCTTCACCGGCGCGATGACGAGGTCCCGCCGCGCCCCGGTGATCTTATCCTGCACCATCAGAAGATTGGAGCAGAAGGCCACCGTTACGCAGCTCACCGCCAGCAGGGAGGAGACCAGCTCCCCGCCCACGCAGCCGCCGATGAGCGTATCCGGCACGGCGGCGCCCGCCGCCTCCAGAGCGCCGCGGAAGGTATCTTCATAGACGTTGCCCAGGAAAGTGCCGTAGAGCACCAGCAGGATCAGGGGCGTGATCAGGGAGGTGAGGAACATTCCCGTGTCCTTGAAATACAGCTTGGTATTGCGCCTTATGAGCGCGCCGAGTCCGGTCATCTCCGCTCCCCCTCTCCGTTTTTCCCGCGCCCGGCGGACAGGATATCCAAAGCGATCCGCAGGCTCTTCATTTTTCCGCACCTCCGTTCAGCTTCTTGCCCGTCACCGCCAGGAACACGTCGTCCATCTTTCCCTTGGTGATCTCATAGTCACGGAAGACCTCCGGGCAGCGAAGGATCAGCTCCGTGGCCGCGGCGGTATGCGGGACCGATACCCGGAATGCGTCCCGGAGGGCCTCATAGGGCGCGCCCAGCAGCCTGACCTGCGCCTCCTCCGCCCCGTAAAGGGTGATGAAGTCGCCGGTATAGGCGTTTTTCAGCGCCAGGGGCGTGCCCTCGGCGGCGATCCTGCCGCTGTCCAGGATCACCACATAGTCCGCGTCGGCGGCTTCCTCCATGTAGTGGGTGGTGAGGAACACGGTCATGCCCTCGTTTCTGCGGAGCTCTCCGATGACCCGCCAGAGCGTGCTTCGGGTCTGGGGATCCAGACCGGTGGTGGGTTCGTCGAGGATCAGAAGCTCCGGCCTGTGCAGCAGCGCCCGGGCGATGTCGATGCGCCGCCGCTGGCCGCCGGAGAGCTTTCCCACAGGGCGTTTCAGCAGGTCTTCGAAGCCCAGCAGCTCCGCCAGCTCTGCCAGCCGCCGCTGGAAGGCCCCGCCGCGGATACCGTACAGCGCCGCCCGGCTCTGCAGGTTGTCCCGCACCGAAAGGTCCTTGTCCAGCACGGAGTTCTGAAACACCACGCCCAGGCTGCGCTTGACGCGGTCGGGGTCCTTGTCCGGATCCGCCCCGCCGATGCGCACGCTGCCCGCGTCCTTGGCCAGCTGTCCGCAGATAATGTTGATGGTGGTGGATTTTCCCGCGCCGTTTACCCCCAGGAAGGCGAACAGCTCTCCCTCCTTCACATGAAAGCTCAGCTCCTGCACCGCCCGCACCTCGCCAAAACGCTTGCTCAGGCGGTCGATCTCGATGATATTGCCCATACGCTCCCTCTCCTTCGGGCGAAGGCCCGTGGTTTTCTGTCCGTCCCCGCTCACTGCATCCGCTGGTTGTGCTTCCAGAAGGCGACGGTTTCCCGCAGGTCCTCCTCGCCGGAGAACAGGCCCAGCGTCTCGGCGGTTTTGATGGCGAAGTCCACGTGGGCGTTGGCCCGGGCTGTGATGATGTTCCGGTCGCAGACCAGGTCCTCGTCGGTGGAGTGGGTGGAGCGGACGTCCCCCAGCAGCCCCGCGTCGTCCAGCACATCCACCCCGGCGCAGATCCCGGCGATGAGCGCCTGCTTCGCCTTCAGTTCCTGCAAAAGGCGCCAGACCTCCGGGCGGTTGACGGCGGAGACCGCTCCGCCCGGCAGGATAAAGCTCCTGACCTGCTCCGGATCCAGCTCCTCCAGAGCCAGGTCCGGCTGGACCGTGAAGCCCTCCATGGCGCGCACGGGCCTGCCCGCCGGGGCGCAGAAGGCCATGTCGCAGCCGGAAAAGCGCATAAAGTAGCTGAGGGTCACGATCTCGTAAAAGCAGCACCTGTCATAGATGAGAAATACGTCCTTCATAGCCGTCCTCCTTGTCTCTCCGCCGCCTGACCGGCATACGTCCCGCCTCTCACATGGAGTATAGTCCTTTTCCCCGGGAGGGGATAGGCCGTTTACGCAGAAAAATGTGTGAATTCTATAGGCCTTTCCGGATCATTGTAGCATACGCATCCCCGCGTGTACAGCCCGGCCGCCGCCACGGGACGGGCGGGAGGCGCCCCTTGCCGGCGGCGGGCGCGGCGGCAGGCGATACACAAACGGCAAGGCGTCCCGTGGGGGACGCCTTGCCGTTTGTTCGTATGCGGTTTTGCCTTGTCCGCTCACTGCTCCAGCAGGGTCCTCAGCAGGGCGGCGCAGCCCTCCAGGCCCAGCACCCCGCTGTCCAGGATCAGGTCGTAGTTCCGGCAGTCGTCCCACTTGCGGCCGGTGTTGGCGGCGTAGTAGTTGGCCCGCTTCCGGTCAAAGCGCTTCTGAGTGCTGTCGAGCAGCTGCGCCGGAATGCCGTAGTCCTCCCGGATGCGCTGCTTTTTCAGGCTTTCGTCCGAGCAGCGGATGAAGACCCGGACGGTCCCGGGCTCCCCCTTCAGAGCCTCCGCGGCGCAGTGGCCCAGGAAGATGGCGCGGCCCTGCCGGGCCAAGTCCTGTATCGCCGCCTGCTCCGCGATGTAGATATGGCCCTCCCGGCTGAGCATGTCCGCTTTTCCGCTGCTGGCCTGGGCCATGACGTAGATGGAGTAGAGGAAGCTGTTGGTGACGGTCTCCTCGTACTTTTCGATCTCCTCGGTGGAGAGCCGGTATTTTCGGGAGACCGCCTCCAGGATCTCCCGGCCGTAGCAGGGGACCCCGGTCTCCTCCGACAGGCGGCGGGCGATGCGGGTGCCGCCGCTGCCGTATTCCCGTTCAATGGCGATGTATCTCGTATGCATATTCCTTGCCCCCTTTCCTCAGGACGCCTGCTCGAACTGGCTGTTGTACAGCTCCGCGTAGAAGCCGCCCCTGGCCAGCAGCTCGTCGTGATTGCCGCTTTCGATGATGTCGCCGTTTTTCATGACCAGGATCAGGTCGGCGTTTTTGATGGTGGACAGGCGGTGGGCGATGACGAAGGAGGTCCGGCCCTCCATCAGCTTGTCCATGGCCGATTGGATCTGCAGCTCTGTGCGGGTGTCCACCGAGCTGGTGGCCTCGTCCAGGATCAGCATGGGCTTGTCGGCGATCATGGCCCGGGCGATGGTGAGCTGCTGCTTCTGGCCCTGGGACAGGTTGACCTGGTCGTTCAGCACGGTGTCGTAGCCCTTGGGCAGGGTGCGGATGTAGTGGTCCAGCCCCACCGCCCGGCAGGCCGCGGTGAGCTTCTCGTCGCTGACGTTCTCGGCGCAGTACACCAGGTTTTCCCGGACGGTGCCCTCAAACAGCCAGGTGTCCTGCAGCACCATGCAGAACTGGGAGTGGACGTTCTCCCGGGTCAGCTCCCGGGTGGGGATGCCGTCGATGCGGATCTCGCCGCTCTGGATCTCGTGGAAGCGCATCAGCAGGTTGACCATGGTGGTCTTGCCCGCGCCGGTGGGGCCCACGATGGCGATCTTCTGCCCGGGCTTCGCCACGGCAGAGAAGTCGTGGATGACGGTGGCGTCGGTGTCCTCATAGCCGAAGCGGACATGGTCGAACTCCACATAGCCCCTGGCCTTTTCCAGCCTCGCGCTCTTGCCGCTCTCGTCTTCCATCTCCTCCGCCTCCAGGAACTCGAAGATGCGCTCGCCGGCGGCCGCCGCGGACTGCAGCGACTGCATGGCCTGGGCGATCTGGGACAGGGGCTGGGTGAAGTAGCGGACGTACATCATGAAGGCCACGATGACGCCGAAGCTGATCCTGCCCTTCAGGGCCATGGCGCCGCCCACCACGCAGACGGCCACATACCCCAGGTTCCCGATGAAGGCCATGATGGGCTGCATGAGGCCCGCCAGGCACTGGGCCTTGAAGCCGCTCTCCTGCAGGTTGCGGTTCAGCTGGTCGAAGGTCCTGCCGGAGGCCTCCTCGCCGTTGTAGGCCTTGACCACGGTGTGGCCGGTGTACATCTCCTCGATGTGCCCGTTCAGCTTGCCCAGGTTCCGCTGCTGGCGGGCGAAGTACTTCTGGCTCCGGCCCATGATGGCGAACATGAACACAAAGCCGATCAGGCTGGCCAGCACGGCGGTCAGCGTCATGATGCCGTTGGTCTTCAGCATCATGAGGAAGCTGCCCGCGAAGAGGATGACGGCGCTGACCAGGCCGCTGATGCTCTGGTTCAGGGACTGGCCGATCATGTCCACGTCGTTGGTGACCCGGGAGAGCACGTCGCCGGTGCTGGTGCGGTTATAAAACCACATGGGCAGGCGGTTGATCTTCCGGGAGATGTCCCCGCGCAGCTGGCGGGACACCCGCTGGGTGACTGTGGCCATGCTCCAGCCCTGGATGGCGGAGAGGACATAGCTGGCGGCGTACATGGCCACCAGGGTGAAGGCAATGGTGAAGACCCGGTCCATGTCGATGGAGGAGCGGATGAGGCCGGAGACGGAGTCCGGCAGGTCCGCCAAGGCCTCCATGGCCGCCTCCTCGTCCTCCGTGTCCACACCGGAGAAGGCCTCCAGCATGGCCCGCTGGTCCGCGCCGGAGACTGTCACGCCGTCGATGGCCAGGTCTGTGTAAAGAGCGCTCTGCACGCTCTCCGGCAGACCGCCCAAAGCGCTCTGCACGGCCTCCCCGTCGGAGGGGTCCAGGTCCCCCAGCAGCGCCAGGACCTGGAGCTGGTCCGCGGCGGGGATGGCGGCGCCGTTGACCTCAATGTCGTCCAGGAGGACCTCCAGCACGCTCCGGGGCAGCGCCAGCAGCCGCGACGCCGTTTCCTCCTGGCTCCCGGCCCCCGCCAGCGCCTGCCGGAAGGCCAGCTTATCCTCCTCCGGGATGGCGGGAGAGGCGAGGACCTCCGCCGCCTTCTCCGCCATGCGGGCCTCGTCGGCCAGGGGGGCCGTGATGCCGGCCAGCACCGCCTCCAGGTTATCCGACAGGCTGCCGGAGACGCGCTCCGTGACCTCCTCCAGCTTGGCCGTGTCCGGCTGGATGCCCTCGGTGATGCAGTCGGTCATGTCCGAGAGCTTGTCCGGGCCGATCAGCGTCAGCACGGTGCCCGCCGCCGCGCAGAGGAGGGCGATGACGATGACCGCGGTGTATTTTCTGCAGTAGCCCAGCAGCTTCTTCCAGGTGCCGGTCAGGTCCGCGGCCTTTTCGCCGCCGGGTCTCGGACCGGGGCCGCCGGGGCCGCGCCGCTGGGCCGGAGTGAAGGTATGTTCGTTTCTGTCCATTACGCAAGCTCCTCCTTTGAAAGTTGAGACAGGGCGATCTGGCGGTAGGTCTCGCAGCTTTCCATCAGCTCGCTGTGCCTGCCTTTGCCCACGACCCTGCCCTCGTCCAGCACGATGATCTGGTCCGCGTCGCGGATGGTGCCGATGCGCTGGGCCACGATGACCCGGGTGGTGTCCCGGCACGCCCGGTCCAGGGCGGCGCGCAGGACCCGGTCGGTCTTATAGTCCAGGGCGGAGAAGGAATCGTCGAAGATCAGGATCTCCGGGTCCCGGGCGATGGCCCGGGCGATGGAGAGGCGCTGCTTCTGCCCGCCGGAGAGGTTCGCCCCGCCGGGGGCGACGTAGCCGTCGCAGCCGCCCTCCAGCTTCTCCACGAATTCGGAGGCCTGGGCGGTCTCCACGGCCGCCTGCACCGCCTCGCGGTCCGGGGCGGGCCTGCCGTTGTCGCCGTAGGCCACGTTGGAGGCCACGGAGCCGGTGAACAGCGTGGCCTTCTGGGAGACATAGCCGATCTTGCTGCGCAGGGCCTTCTGGGTGTACTGCCGGACGTCCACGCCGTCCACCAGCACCTGTCCCTCCGTGGCGTCGTAGAACCGGGGGATCAGATTGATGACCGTGCTCTTGCCGCAGCCGGTGGCGCCGATGAGGGCCACGGTCTCGCCCTTTTTGGCGGTGAAGGAGATGTCCCGCAGCACGTATTCCTCCGCGTCGGGGTAGCGGAAGGACACGTTTTTGAACTCGATCTCGCCGCAAACGCCGTCCCTACCCTCGGTGACGTCGCCGTCACGGATGGAGGGCTCGGTCTCCAGCACCTCGTTGACACGCCGGGCGGAGACCTGGGCCCGGGGCAGGATCATGAAGATCATGACCAGCATCATGAACGACATGACCACCTGGATGGCGTACTGGGAGAACACCACCATGTCGGAAAACAGGGCGATCCTGTCCAGCAGTCCCGCCTCGTTGATGAGCACGGCGCCGACCCAGTAGATGGCCAGGGACAGCCCGCTCATGACGAGCTGGATGCTGGGCATCATGAAGGACATGGTGCGCTGGGTGAACAGGTTGGTGGAGGTCAGGGCCTCGTTGGCGTCGTCGAACTTCTTCTCCTGATACGCCTCCGCGTTATAGGCCCGGACCACCCGGAGCCCGGTCAGGTTCTCCCGGGTCACCCGGTTGAGGTTGTCCGTCAGCTTCTGGACGGCCCGGAACTTGGGCAGCGTCAGGCAGATGCACACGCAGACCACCAGCAGCAGCACCGCCACGGCCAGCGCGGTGGAGAAGGTCCACTGCCAGGCCTTGCCCCGGATCTTGCAGATGGCCCAGACGGCGGTGATGGGCGCCCGCAGCAGCATCTGCAGGCCCATGACGATGAGCATCTGCACCTGCACCACGTCGTTGGTGGTCCGGGTCAGCAGGCTGGCGGTGGAAAAGCGGCCGATCTCCTCCATGGAGAACGACTGCACCTTGTGGAACAGCCGCCCCCGCAGCGTGGCGCCCAGGCCGGTGGCCAGCTTGGCGGCGCAGACGGAGGTGGCGGCGGTGGCCGCCAGGCTGCCCAGAGCGTACAGCAGCATTTTCCCGCCGGCAGTCAGGATCTCGGACATCTCGCTGCCGGGGGTCTGGACCAGCATGGTGATCTCGGACATGTACTCCGGCATGGTCATCTCCATCCAGACGGATACGAAGATGAACACCAGCGCCAGCGCCGCCAGCGCCCAGTCCTGCTTTCTCAGGTATTTCAATATTTTCCCCATAGGTTTGCTTGCTCCTTTTGCAGTTTTTCGGTTTTTACCTAACGCGGTTAGCGATCTTCTCAAAAAAACAGGCCGCCCGGTCAGGGGCCGGGGCCGGCGGCCGCCTTGATCTCGTCCAGGATCAGCAGCAGCTGCTGTATCTTGTCCATTCCGACCTTGTCGATGACCGCGGCGGCTTCCGCGCAGACCCGCTCGTGAATCTGCCGGGCCTTTTGCCTGCCGGCGGGGGAGAGACGGACCATCTTCAGCCGCCCGTCGCGGCGGTCCGCCTCCTCCTCGATGAGCCCCTTGGCGCTCATGTTCCGCAGCAGCACGGCGACTCTGGCCGTGCTGACGTGCATGCGCGCGCTGATCTCTCCCGCGGTGATGTTGGCGGAGGATTCGTACAGCAGGCGAAGGACGGCGCCGGCGCCGGCGTCTCCCTCGCTGAGCGGGCCGAGGACCTCCGCCGGCTGCAGCTCCCGCAGATGACGGATCACGAACTCCGTCTGCTCCAATGTGGCCATGTTGTCTGTCTCCTGTGTTTCATGGGCGCGCCTGCGCGCCGCGCGGCTGTCTTGCCCGCGCGCGGACTTTCCGGGCAAGGGCCCGTTTCCGCGGCGATCTGTGATTGCACAGCAGTATAAACTCTGCTATAATAGCAGAGTCAAGCGCTGCGCAGCGAAATGTTTCACGGTCTTTTCCGCTTTTTTCTCCGGCGTATTGTCCATTTTGGACAACGCAGCGGCCTGCGCCGAAAGGAGGGATGCGCTTGAAACAGGGATACCTTACCATCAGCGAATTCGCCGGCCTTCGGAAGGTGAGCATCGGCTCGCTGCGCTACTATGAAAAGCTTCAGATCCTGACGCCCGCCCGGATCGACCCGGAGACAGGCTACCGCTACTATCTGCCAGAGCAGCTGGGGGTCCTGGATTCCATCCTGTCCTGCATCGCGCTGGACATCCCGCTGAAGGAGCTGAAGAGCTATATGGACGAGAGCGGCGCGCTGGACCAGAAGAGCATCCTGACCAGGGGCAAGCAGGTCATGCAGGAGAAACTGGAGGAGATGCAGGAAAAGCTGGAGCTGACCCAGTTCAACCTGGACCGGATCGAGGAGAACCGGCGCTACAGCGGCTGCGGACAGCTCTACACCCGCCGGATCGGGGCGCGCGCCTTCCTGGCGGAGCCTGTCCCGGAGGGCTGGCGGGGGGTCCCGAAAAAGGGGGAGAACCGCCCCATGGAGCTGTTCCGCGAGGCCCAGGAAAAGGGCATGGCGCCCGTCTTTCCCGCCGGCGTCCTGCTCCGCGGGGAGAGCGGGGCGGGCCAGCTCTGCTTCTGCTTCCAGGTCCTGCATCCGGACCCGGGGGACGGGCGCATCCTGCTGGCGCCCGGCGGGGACTACACCTGCCTGCAGGCCGACCTGACGTCGGAGACGGACATGGAGCGGCTGCTGCGGGAGGATCTTCCGCCCCGGGAGGGCAGGCTGGTCCTCATCTCCAACATGCTGCTGGACAAGGTGCACTTTGACAGCCTGCACAGCGAGATACAGATGGCCGCGGAACAATGAAAAAAGCCAGGGCCCCCTGTGGGGAGCCCTGGCTTTTTTGCCCGCTCTGTGTCCCCGGCGCGCCCTGCCTCAGGCGGCGGGATAGATGGCCGCGTCCTGCCAGTTGTCCGTATTTTGCAGCAGCTCCGGCGACGCGCCGGTAAAGACCCCTGCCGCCGTCTCGTCTCCGCGCAGCAGCCAGCAGAACCAGGCCGTCATGTACCCGTCCGCCTTGGCCAGCATTTCTCCATGGTCGGCGTCCTTCCGCCGGGCCAGGACCCGGTATACCCCCTCGGGGACGGCGGCGCAGTTCTGCTGGAGGGATTCCAGCGGCGCGATGCCGTAGTCCTCTCCGCTTCCGGCGTCCGCCTGCAGCGTCCCGGCGGTCATGAAGCAGGGAATGGACACCCGGCTCATGTCATAGGACCAGCCCAGCAGCTCCGCCAGGGCGGCATGGGTGGCGCTGGCGGTGTAGACGGCCTTGTAAAGGCCGCTGTTGGCCTGGGCTGTCACGGCGTTGATGGCGCCCACGCCGCCCTGGGAGTGGCCGGCCGCGCCGATGTGCTCCGTGTCGATCTTCTGATAGAACACGCTGGCGGCGTCGCCGTTCAGGCGGAGCAGCAGGTCCAGGCTGGCGGCGGAGGAAGCGCCGCTCCAGGCGTTTTCGTCCTCGTTTCCCACCACCACGAAGCCCCAGGAGGCCAGGTGCTCGAAGACCGCCTCGTAGCGGGAGGCGGGGACGCCGGTGCCGTTGACCATGACCACCAGGGGATACGGTCCGCCGCCGCTCTCCAGCTCGGCGGGGTACCAGACCCTGCACTGCCTGGCCGCCTCGTCTTCCATGTCATAGGAACGGGAGGAAACGGCGCAGGGGCCTTTGGCGGTGTAGAGCCGCTCCAGCGGCAGGGCGGCCTCCACGTTTTCGTAATAGTCTTTCCTCACGCTCTGGTTCCCGGCCAGAAACCACAGCGCCGTGATGAACAGGACCACGGCGGCCAGCAGGACGCCGGCCGCGATCAGAACGATTTTCAGTGCTTTTTTCATAAACGATGCCTTCCTCTTTGCAGGATTCTGTCCTCATGTGATACAATGGTACCACATCGCCTTGCCCCACACAAGCCGCGCCGGCGGTTGAGGGACGACGGGAGGGATTTGTATCACATGAACAAGAAGCAGGAGGCCAACGCTTTTGTCAAGGAGTGCATCACCACAGCGCTGCTGGAGCTGATGGGCAGGCAGTCCTTTGAGAGTATCACCGTCACGGCCCTGATCCGGAGGGCCGGGGTGGGCCGCATGTCCTTTTACCGCAACTTCGGCAGCAAGGAGGAGATCCTGCGGCAGCATCTGGACCAGCTCATTACCGCCTGGGGAAAGGAGGCGGAGAAGGATCCCTCCGGGAACTTCGGGGAGGTCCTCTTCCGCCACTATTACCAGCACAAGGAACTGTTCTCCCTGCTTTATCGGGAGGGGTTGTCCTATCTGATCCTGCAGAACATCAAAGACGTGTGCGGCCCCAAGGAGGCACAGTCCAACGCGGAGGCCTATGCCAGCGCGTGGCTTGCCTACGGCCTGTACGGCTGGATCGACGAGTGGTTTCACCGCGGGATGCCGGAGACGCCCGAGGAAATGGGAGAGCTCTGGCTGGAGAGCCAGCGGGCGGGAAAAACGCCTTGACCCCGGCGGAAGCAAGCAAAAAGCAAACAGGCAAGGCATACGCTGCCTTGCCTGTTTCGTTACGCGTTTTCCTGTGTGCGCGGCGCTGTCAGGCGTTCAGGATCTTCATGAACTCCTCGCCGGTGATGGTCTCCTTTTCGTAG
>JBJDYT010000067.1:0-54083 GCA_051867635.1 Oscillospiraceae bacterium | reverse complement strand
AGCTTTTGCTGGAGCACCGGGGCGAGATCGTCAGCCGGGAGGCCATCATGACCCGCCTGTGGGAGTCCGACAGCTTCGTGGACGAAAACACGCTGACGGTGAACGTGGCCCGCCTGCGCAAGAAGCTGGAGGGCATGGGGCTGACGGACCTGATCCGCACCCGGAAGGGCGCGGGCTATCTGGTGGAGGGCTGAGGATGGCGCTGGCCTATCTGAAACGCCAATATAAGCTGCTGCTGTTGCTGGCGGGAGCCGTCTGCGTGTTCGCGGCGGTGTTCGCCCTTTACGACCTGCCCCTGGAGGCGGTGGCCTACGCCGGGGCGCTGTGCCTGGCGCTGGGGCTGCTTTTCTTCGCGGTGGGCTACAGCCGTTTTCTCCGGCGGCACCGGGAGCTGCAGGGACTGCTGCGGCAGGCGGGGGAGAAGGTTTTGCCCCTGCCGCCCGCCCGGGGGCTGCTGGAGGAGGACTACCAGGCGCTGCTGCGGGAGGTCTGCCGGGAGCGGAACCGCCTGGCGGCGGAGAGCGAGAACCGCCTGCGGGAGATGACGGACTATTACTCCCTCTGGGCCCACCAGATCAAAACGCCCATCGCCGCCATGGACCTGCTGCTGCAGGAGGGCGGCTCCCCCCACCAGGGGGAGCTGGAGACGGAGCTGCTGAAGATCGGGCAGTATGTGGAGATGGTGCTGTCCTACCTGCGGCTGGGCAGCGATTCCACGGACTACGTTTTGCGGCAGTGCCGGGTGGACGATATCCTGCGGCAGGCGGTGCGGAAGTTCGCCAAGCTGTTCATTCTGAAAAAGATCACGCTGGACCTCCGGGAGACCGGGCGGACCGTGGTGACGGACGAGAAATGGCTGCTGTTTGTGGTGGAGCAGGTCCTCTCCAACGCGCTGAAGTACACCCCGGCGGGGGGCAGCATCCGCATCTACGGCGACGGCGCCGCGGTGGTCATCGCCGACAGCGGCATCGGCATTCGGGAGGAGGACCAGGCCCGGGTGTTCGAAAAGGGCTTCACCGGGTACAACGGCCGGGAGGACAAGAAATCCACCGGCATCGGGCTGTACCTCTGCCGCCAGGTGATGGACCGCCTGAACCACGGCATCTCCCTGACCTCCCAGCCGGGGCGGGGGACCGCGGTGCGGCTGGAGCTGGAGCAGGAGGCCCGCATGGCGGAGTAAGCTTACAAAAATGTAAGAAACGGGGCCGGACTGTAAGCCAAATCGATGGCAGGCAGCCCGGCCTTTCTGTTAGGATGGAGCCATGCTACAGAAGGAGGGACCTGCATGCCGTTATTGGAAGTACAGCATCTGCAGAAGGTCTACACCAGCCGCTTCGGCGGCAGCCGGGTGGAGGCGCTGCAGGACGTGAATTTCTCCGTGGAGCCGGGGGAGTATGTGGCCATCATGGGGGAGTCGGGCTCCGGAAAGACGACCCTGTTGAACATTCTGGCGGCGCTGGACCGCCCCACCGCCGGAGAGGTGCTGCTCAACGGCAAGGCGCTGTCCGACGTCCCGGAGCGGGACCTGGCGGCCTTCCGCCGCGGTCATCTGGGCTTCGTGTTCCAGGACTTCAACCTCCTGGACACCTTCTCCCTGCAGGACAACATCTACCTGCCCCTGGTGCTGGCGGGCCGGCCCTATGAGGAGATGGAGCGCAGGCTCGCGCCCATCGCGGAGAAGCTGGGCATCGCCGACATCCTCGCAAAGTATCCCTACGAGGTCTCCGGCGGGCAGAAGCAGCGCGCGGCGGTGGCCCGGGCGCTGATCACGGAGCCGCAGATCGTCCTGGCCGACGAGCCCACCGGCGCCCTGGATTCCCGCTCCTCCGACCATCTGCTGGAGCTGTTCGGGCAGATCAACGCCGGCGGCCAGACCGTCCTCATGGTGACCCACTCCGTGAAGGCCGCCAGCCACGCGGGGCGGGTGCTGTTCCTGCGGGACGGCCGGGTGTACCACCAGCTCTACCGGGGCGGCGAGAGCCTGGAGGGCCAGTTCCGCCGCATCTCCGATACCCTGACAGTGCTGGCCCAGGGGGGTGAGGACCGTGGGTAAGAGCGGCTTCTTCCCCCGGCTGGCCCTGGTGAACCTGGTGCGCAACGGCCGGTACTACGGGCCTTACCTGCTCTCCTGCGGCGCGCTGGCCGCTATGTACTACATCCTGCGCTTCCTGACCTGGAACGAGGTCATCCTGACGGTCCGGGGCAGCGCCTACCTGCAGACCATGATGTTCATTGGCTGCGTGGTGGTGGGGCTGTTCTCCGCGGCGCTGCTGCTGTACGCCAACAGCTTCGTCATGAAGCGGCGGCAGCGGGAGCTGGGGCTTTACAACATCCTGGGCCTGGAAAAGCGGCATGTGGCGGTCCTCTGCGTGTGGGAGACGCTGTTCTGCGCCGCCGCGGCGATCCCCGGCGGGCTCGCGGCGGGGATCCTGCTGAGCAAGCTGATCCTGCTGCTGCTTTTGAAGCTGGTGAAGCTCCCGGTGCAGTTCGGCTTTTCCGTCAGCGTCCGGGGCATGGGGGAGACGGCGGCCCTGATGGGGGTCTTGTTCCTGCTGGCGCTGCTGTGGAACCTGCTGCGCCTGGCCCGGGGCCGGCCCATCGAGCTGCTCCACAGCGACAGCGCCGGGGAGCGGGAGCCTAAGACCAAGCGGCTGCTGGCGGTGCTGGGGCTGGCGTCGCTGCTGGGCGGCTACGCCATCGCCCTGACCACGGAGGACCCGGTGCAGGCCCTGACGCTGTTTTTCGTGGCGGTGGTCCTGGTGATGCTCGGCACCTACTGCCTCTTTACCGCCGGGTCCATCGCCCTGCTCAAGCGCCTGCGGGAAAGCAAGGGCTTTTACTATCAGACCCGCCATTTTACCGCCGTCTCCGGCCTGCTCTACCGTATGAAGCAGAACGCCGTGGGCCTGGCCAACATCTGCATTCTCGCCTGCATGGTGCTGGTGACGGTCTCCGGCACGGTGTGCCTGTATCTGGGGGCGGAGAAGTCCCTGGATGCGTATTACCCCTATGACGTGGAGATCGGCGGCGACCTCACGGGAGAGGGCCTGACGGGGCGGGCCGAGGAGATCCGGAACCGCATCGGTGAGCTGGCGGCGGACGCGGGCCTCTCTGTCACGCGGATGGACGATACGCTGTACCTGTCCTGCGCCTTCACCATGGAGGGCGATACGGTACGCTTTACCGAAAACAAGTTCATAGCCTCCGTCTCGTCGGTGGTGGCGGACCGGCTGGTCATTTTTCAGACGGCGGAGGAATACGCCCGGCTCACGGGGGAGAACGTCTCCCTGGCGGCAGAGGAGGTGCTCTGCTGGGACCCGGAGGGCATCCTGCCGGACAGCTTCACCCTCTCCGCCTCCGGCGGCGCATACCGCGTGGCGGGGCGGCTGGAGGAGATGCCGCTGTCGCTGCAAAGCGGCCGCTTCGGCGGCTATGAGAGCGGCGTGCTGTATCTGGCCGTGGCGGATGAAGCGGCGCTGCTGCGCATCGCCGACGCCCAGGTGAGCGAGCGCGGGGAAAACGCCAGCGCGCCGCTGTACCGGGCGAACTTCGACCTGACCGGCTCCGGCGAGGAGCAGATCGCCTTCCTGCACACCCTGACCGACGCATGGAACTGGACGGAGGGCGGCTATTCCTATGTCAGCCGCGCCGAGGCGGCGGAGGAGTTTTACACCATGTACGGAGGCTTCCTGTTCCTGGGCATCTTCCTGGGGCTGCTGTTCCTGCTGGCCACGGTGCTCATCATCTACTACAAGCAGGTCTCCGAGGGCTACGAGGACCAGCGCCGCTACCGGATCATGCAGCAGGTGGGCATGAGCCGCCGGGAGGTGAGTGCCTCCATCCGGGGACAGATCCTGCTGGTGTTTTTCCTGCCTCTCGCGGCGGCGGGGCTGCATATCCTGGCTGCCTTCCCCATGCTCTGCCGCATCCTGGAGCTGTTCGGCCTGTACGACGTGGGCCTGTTCGCCCTCTGCACGGCCGCGGCGCTGGCGGTCTTTGCCGCCGTGTACGCCCTGGTGTACGGCCTGACCGCCCGGACCTATGAACGCATCGTGAGCAGCGCGGCCTGAGCCGCGCTCCCGGTGAAGGTAAAAAAACGGCCCCCGGAGGATGCTCCGGGGGCCGCGCGCGGACAAAAACAGGCCCGGCCTGCGCAGGCAGGCCGGGCCTCCGCTGCTTCAGCAGTAGTGGTCGCGCCGGGGGTCGATATCCCGCGGCAGCGCCGCGATGCCCTGGATGGGAAGGCCGCTTTCGGCGATGCAGCTTTTCACCGCGTCAATGTCCTCCTGCAGCACCAGCAGCGACATGCCGCAGCAGGCGCTGGCCGCCCGGGGCACCGGGCAGATGCGGGCGGGGAGACCCTGCTGGCGCAGATGGCGGTACAGGGTCATGCCCTCGGTGTGGTTATGGAACAGGATGTAATAGTCTGTGACCCGGGTCTCCGCCATGGCTCAGCCCAGCATTTCGATGAAGGCCTCGATGCGGGTGCGCAGCTGGCCGCTGTCGCCGTCGTCGTAGTCGGTCTCGATGCCGAGAACGGGGATGCCCGCCTCCTGCAGCGCCTTTTCCACCTGATAGCCCTCGGTGTTGTACAGGCAGCAGAACTTCAGATTCACGTCGATGACGCCGTCCACATGGTACTCCTTCGCCAGACGGAGGATATCGGCGGTGCGGGCGGTGTTGGGGGTGAAGCAGGCACAGTTGTTCTTCATGTAGCGGCGGGACAGGGCCATGAACTGCTCGTCCAGGGTCGTGCCGCTCTCGTCCACCTGGTTTTCAAAGTAGCGGGTGCCGGTACACATCTCCTCGCACACCACGGCGCCGCCGCTGGTCTCCACGATGTGGTGCAGCTTCCAGTTGGGGATGGCCATGGGAGTGCCGGTGAGCATGATGCGCTTGGTGCCCTTGGGGAAGACGCTGACGCCGTTGCGGTTGCGCTCCTCCAGTTCGTCCGCCAGCTTGTTGGTCATCTCCGCGCAGCGGACGGGATCGTCGAAGAAGGCGATCTGGGTGACCAGCAGCGCGTCGGCGCCGCTGATGGGGATGTTGTCGGGGTTCTTGCGGGCCTCCGCCACCCGGGACAGGGCCCTGCGCTTGGCGTTGATGACGCGGATGGCGTCCGCCAGCTTCTCCGGCGTGATCTGATTGCCGGTGAATTCCTCCACCTTCCGGGCGAAGTCGGCGATCTCCTCCTTCCAGCGGACGATGTCCTTTTCCCGCTTCATCTGGGGAATGTCCATGATGTACATGGGCACGTCCTGGCCCAGGATCTCATAGGCCTTCTTTTTGCCGTCGCAGGTAGTCTCGCCCACGTACATGTCGGCGATGCGGAAGAAGGGACAGGTGCGGCCCAGACGGGCGCCCACGGAGGCCTTGATGAGGGGACAGGTGTCCTTGGGCAGCACGGCCTCGCCGGCAGGCACCCAGAACTGAGAGCCGCCGCAAAGACCGGTGACGATGCCGTTGGCCGCCACGATGACCTCGTCGGGGACGAACACGCAGAAGGTGCCGAAGACCTTCTGGCCGTTTTTCTGGGCCTCGATCAGCTCGGCGGGGCGGATGCCGTGGATGTCGGATACCACAAAATCCCAGAAAGCCATGCCCTCCGGGCGGTTCTGCTGAGACAGGAACACATCGCCAAAGGCCACGGGCAGCGCGGCGCAAAGCCCGTCGTGCGTGTCCACGTCCATGCCCAGCGCCTGCCACATTTCTCTACGGTCAGCCATATCTCGTTCTCCTTTTTGTTCTTTTTCTGATGTGTGCACCAGCAACTCCTGTATACTATATTTATTGTGCAAAGTCAACAAAAACGGAGCTGATATTTCGTTTTTTCATATCAGATTTGCTGTTTTCGATAAGAAAAAAGGAAAAACGATGCCGCGCGCAGGGCTTTTGCCCTGCGCGCGGCAAAGAAGCGTTTTCCGCTGCCGTCCGGGAGGGGCGGCGGGCCTCAGCCCACCTCTCCCTGAGCGGGGGTGAAGAGCTGCTCCGCCATGGACTGCAGCGCCGCTTCGGAGGCGCCGTGGTCCATGCTCAGACTGTACAGCAGGCCGGGGACCACGTCGAACCAGACGATCTTGCCCTGGCCGCCCTCGTCAAAGGAGAGCCGGGCGGGGCAGTACAGGACCTGGCCGTCACGCTGGTGCTGGAAGCTCTGCTCCATACCGGAGATGTCGGCGAAGTCCTCCTCGATGACGCCGGTGGCGGCGGTGCGGTAGGAATAGGTGACGCCGTCCAGGGAGAACGAGGTCTCGCCCACCGTCAGGCCGTCCAGCGCAAAGGCGTTGTAGACCACCTCTTCTGCGTTCTCCGGGGCCGCGGCCATGTCGTAGCCCAGCGCCTCCACGATCTGCTGGGCCGTGTGCAGCAGAGCCAGCGCGTCCCCATCGCCGCCGACGCACCACTGCATCCCGTCCTCCGGGGCGTACCAGCCCACATAGGCGGTGCTGTCGTCCGCCTGGCGCAGCTGCAGCTCCAGCGTCCCCACGGTCCAGTCCAGGCTCTCGGTCCACTCGGCGTAGAGGCCGGAGATGTCCTCCGCCTGCTCGGCGGCCATAGCGCGGCAGTAGTATTCCCGGCCGTCCCGCTCAAAGCTGACCTCCGCCACCTGCTTGTCGCCGCCGCTGTCGATGAGGGAGTACACCGCGTTTTTCGCGTCCTCGGGCAGGGGAAGGGAATAGCCGAGCTGCTGCAGGTCCGCGGCGGTGGATTCCTGCACGGGATTGGGGGTCAGCGTGCTCTCCGACCCGTTCCAATGGGCAAAGGCGACGGCGGAGAGCAGGAGGGCAAGGCAGGCGGCCACGGCGCCGGCCGCCCGGAGCCCCGTGCGCTTCCGCTTCACCGGCCGCTGCGCCTCCTCCAGCAGCTCGTCGTCCACTGCCTTCATCCATGTGTCAAAGCGTTTCTGATTCATCGTTCTATCCTTTCTTTCACCAGCTCCTGACGGAGCCGCTCCCGCGTGCGGAACAGGGATGTTTTTACCTTGGATTCGCTGACATGGCAGTCCTCCGCGATCTCGCGGATGCTCTCGCCGTACCAGTAGCGGCGGAGGAAGTAGGTCCGGGCCTCCGGCGTCTGGCGGCGCAGGAAGCGGTTCAGGACCTCCCGGAGCTCCCGGGCGTCCGTCTCCGCGGCCGGGTCGCCCTGCCCCGTGACCAGCCACGGCTCCAGCTCCTCGAACGCTTCGGTGAGGGCGGAGCTGCGCTGGGCGGCGGCGTTGTAGCTGCAGCGGTCCAGGGCCAGATTGCGGGTGACCCTGGCGAGATAGGCCTGCAGCGAGCGGGGGCGCTCCGGAGGGATGGCGTTCCAAAGGCGCAGGTACACGTCGCTGACGCATTCCTCCGCGTCCCGCGGGTCCGCCAGCAGCCGGCGGGCCACGCCGCGGCAGAAGGCGCCGTACTTCGCTTGGGTGCGCGTGATAGCCTCCTCCGCCCGCTGAAAAAACAGGTCGATGATGCGCTGGTCCTCCGCACAGCCGGGCCGCTCCCGGTCCCGGGACATGTCCGCGCCGCGCGCCGTATCAATGTCTGATCGTTCCATATGCACTCCTTTGAGAAATGAAGCTGCCGCAAAAGCCCTTGCAACAAATAAGACGGCGGGCCGCGGCGTTTCGTCGCGGCGGCGCGAAAATTTTTTCAAAAAAGCGGCGCGGAGGACGCCGAAAGGACAAAAGAGGCCGGCCCGCACAGGGACCGGCCCCGTCTTATGAAAGCGGCTTGCTTTGTCGGCCGGCGGATTTCCGCGTTTCGCTGCACAGCGTCCAAGCCCTCAAGGGTTTTCCCTGTAAAACGAAAAGACCGGACGCCGGTGAAGATGCGCGGCGCACCAAATCCGGCGTCCGGTTTATGCAGCACCGCAGCACTATGGAGGCTCCATCAAAAGCAGCGGCAGAGCGCGGGACCGTCCCTCCGCGCCCGGACCGCCGGAATGGCTGAGACGATGGATCCCGGGGTTTTGGGGGCTGTCCGGCGCACGCATAAGCGATGTACGCGGCTTTTGCCCGTGAAAGGATCACTTGCCGGGATTTACGGCACGGCTGCTCTTTGTCCCCCAGAGCGAGATCATCAGCAGCAGCAAAGAACCGACCGCCATCCAGAGGAAGGATACATTCATGCCGTGCATCAGGGCCCTGTCTCCGTATACGGCCGCGGAGCCCGCGCTCACCGTTGTCATGATCCCGACAAAGACCGCCGATCCAATTGCCCCGGAAATGGTGCGGAAGGAGGTCAGCAGCGAGGAGGCATCTGCCACTTTTTTGGAATCCACGCTGCTGGTCCCCCATGTCAGCAGAGGCATCATCAGACTGCCGATAGAAATATTGCGGATCACGTTGAGGGCGGCGGCCACCCAGAGAGGTGTGCTCATGGTGAGGAAGAACATGCCGATATTGCTGACCACCAGAGCGGCAGAACCGGCGACAAAAATCGTTTTGATCCCCATTTTGTCATACAGCCTTCCCGCAAAAGGACTGACGACCGCGGTTGCAAGGGAACCGGGCAGCGTGACCAGGCCGGAAATGAAAGCGGAATAGCCCATGACGTTCTGAACATACAGGGGCATCATCACGGAGGAGCCCATCATCACCAGATAGAGGACCATGCTGGCGATCACACTGACCGCGTAATCCCGGCTGCGCAGAATCTTCACGTCAAGGAAGGGCTTCTCCAGGCCGCACTGGCGGATGATAAACAGGACGCAGACCACCACGCCGATCAGCAGCGGAAGTCCCGCCTGGACGCTGAACAGACCAAAGCTGCTGATATTTCCGATGCCGAGGGTAATGCCGCCAAAGGCGAGAATACTCTCCGCAAAGGAAAGAAAATCGAACTTTTTGTCCTGAAGCTCCAGCACGTCCTCAAACACGATACCGGAAAAGACAAAAGAAATCGACATGATGACCAGGACCAAATAGAAAATGGACTTCCAGCCGAAGGCGACGATCATCAGTCCGGCGATCGTCGGCGCGATAATGGGAGCGGCGGTCGTGACCAGGCCGTAGGTGCCCATCATGGTTCCCCTTTTCTCAGCAGGGTAAACCGTCAGAATGATGACCTGTGCCGCGGACATGATGACGCCGTTGCCGCAGGCCTGTAAAACCCTGCCCACCATCATCAGCCCAAAGTTTCCGGCAAAAATACTGAGCAAAAGGCCCACAAGAAAGCAGCCGATACCCGTCATATACAGCTTTTTGGTGGGAAAACGGGTGATCAGAAAAGCGGTCAGAGGCATGATCGTTCCCATGGCAAGGGAATAGCCGCTGGTGACCCACTGCCCAATCGAAGTGCTGATGCCAAAGTATTCCACCAGATTGGGCAGCGCCGTGGTCATCGCCGTCGCCAGGATCGACGACGCAACGCCGGAGACGACCAGGCTGATAAAAATCAGGGTCCGCTTTCTGGGGGTCAATTGTACGATTTCGTTATGCGCCATGGGAATCCTCCATTCTGTGCCATACTTTTTGATTGATGTTGCCTACCATCCGCTGCAGGGTTTCCTCCGCCGCCGTCAGCTCCGCCGGGGAAATGCCCGCGCTGAGGGTGCCGTAAAAATCGGCGTGTATCTCTTTGATCTGTTTTGCCGCCGGAATTGCCTTTTCCGTCAGGTACAGATGCTTGACGCGCCGGTCTTTTTCATCCCCGACGACCTTGATATAATCGATCTGGGTCAGCTTCTTGATGATCTTCGTCAGCGTCGCCTTGTCAACGCGGATGTACTCCACCATTTCCTGCGGGGACGCACCGGGATGGTCGTAGAGGTATTCCACATAGAATTGCTGTCCCCAGCCGATCTCGAACGAGGACAGGCCCCGGTCATAGTACATCTTCATGAGCCTGTCGAAAATGGAAATGCAGCGTCCCAAATTTGAAAAGCGGTCATTCATTCCGTGCGCTCCTCCTTATCCAACTCTTTTTCATACTATACCGCAAAAAGGTAGCGCACGCAACTACTGAGGCGGCTGTTTTTTCGGTAAATCTAAAAGAATATAGAGATACCGGCATTTTGTTCGCTTCAGCGGCGTGAGATCGCCCTGACTTTTATAAAAAAATTGGCGCAAGCGATATAACGCTTGCGCCAATATGGTTGCGGGAGAGGGACTTGAACCCCCGACCTCCGGGTTATGAGCCCGACGAGCTACCAACTGCTCTATCCCGCGATATCTGACTGACACGTACCTGTTCTGGTGCCGGTGACCGGACTCGAACCGGTACGGTATTGCTACCAGGAGATTTTAAGTCTCCCGTGTCTACCTATTCCACCACACCGGCGGATATCGGCATGTATTAGAATACCACATCCGCCCGGCGATGTCAATGAGAAATTTTGCCGGCGGGGGGAGGGAGCCTCCGCCGGGAGACGGAAAAAGTTTGCCCGGTTCGGCACGATTCTATGCAACATTTCCGCTTCGGCGCATATACTGTTAGAGTTATCCCCATGCGCGAGAGGAGGAACAGGGATGTATTCGAAACGGGAACCGGACCTGGATGAATGGCTCTACGGAGAAGAGTGGATCATCAGCGAACGATAGAGGCGGCGAAAGCCGGCCCCGGCGGAGAGAGCTCCGCCGGGGCGTTTTCCGTATTTGGGGCGCGGCCCTCACACCTCCGTGATGGTGCCGCCGCCGGCCACCTCGTCGCCCTGGTAAAAGACCACGGCCTGCCCCGCCGTGACGGCCCGCTGGGGCGTGTCAAAGACCACGCGGACGCGGTCCTCCCCGAGAGGCTCCACCGTGGCGGCGGCCTCGGTCTGGCTGTAGCGGGTCTTGGCGGTGACGCGCACCGGCCCCGCCGGGCAGGGGAGGGAGAGCCAGTTTACCCGCTCCGCCGTCAGCGCGGAGGTAAAGAGGTCCTGATCGTCGCCCAGCACCACCGTGCCCTCCGCCGCGTTCTTGCGCAGCACATACAGCCGCTTGCCGCCGCTGACGCCAAGGCCCTTGCGCTGGCCGGTGGTGTAGGCCTCCAGCCCCCGGTGGCGGCCCAGCACCCGGCCCTGCGGGTCCACAAAGTCCCCGGGCTGCAGCTCCACGCCGCCGTACTCCTGCAAAAAGCGCACATAGTCCCCATCCGGCACAAAGCAGATGTCTTGGCTGTCCGCCTTGCGGGCGTTCAGCAGGCCCGCCTCCTCCGCGAGGGCGCGGACGGCCTCCTTGCTTTCAAACTCCCCGAGGGGCAGCCGCAGATGGGCCAGCTGCTCCTGAGAGAGAAAGTACAGCACATAGCTCTGGTCCTTGGCGCGGTTTTTGGCCTTTTTCAGCAGCCAGCGCCCCCGCCCCTCGTCATAGCAGACCCGGGCATAGTGCCCCGTCACCAGCGCGTCGCAGCCAAGGAGCAGCGCCCGCTGCAGGAGCCGGTCGAATTTCAGATAGCGGTTGCACTCGATGCAGGGATTGGGGGTGCGGCCGGCGCGGTACTCCGCCACAAAGCGGTCCATGACGTCCCGGGCGAAGTCCTCCGTAAAATTGAACACATAAAAGGGGATGCCCAGGCGGCAGGCGACGCTCCGGGCGTCCTCCACGTCGGAGAGCGAGCAGCAGGTCCTGCCGCCGCACGGCTCCTCCACCGTGTCGGAACGCAGCTTCATGGTGGCGCCCACGCAGTCCCAGCCGGCGCGCCGCATCAAAAGCGCGGCGGCGGAGCTGTCCACTCCGCCGCTCATAGCGATCATGGCCTTGCTCATAAAAGGCTCCTTCCTGGGGCGGCTCAGTCCTGCGCCGCCGGGTTCTGCAGAAACGCCCGGAGGGGGAGCGCGTCGGAAAGCTCCACCAGCGCGGCGGGGAAGCCGCCGGTATAGTCGAAGGGAATGTCCCGCACCACGGCCGGGGCGGTGCGGATGGGCAGCGCCAGGGTGGCCCGGGAGCCCTTGCCGGGCGAGGACTCCATAAGCAGCTGGCCGCCGTGGGCCTCCGCCAGCTTCCTCGCCAGGGGCAGGCCAAGTCCCAGCCCGTAGGGCGCGGGGTCCCGCCGCTCGGTGTGAAGGTAGCGGTCAAAGAGCAGCGAGAGCTGCTCCTCGCTGATGCCGCAGCCCGTATCCTCCACGGAGAGCAGCACCTGGGCGCCGCGCCGGCGGCAGCGCAGGACGATCTCCCCGCCGGCGGGAGTGAATTTGAAGGCGTTGGAAAGCAGATGATACAGGATGCGGCGCACCGCCTCCCGGTTCAGGGCCGTGATGAGATGCGCCTCCTCCGCCGCGAAGGACAGGCGCAGCCCCGTCAGCTCCGCCAGGGGAAGGCACTCATGGAAGACCTCCTCCGCCAGCGCGGTCAGGTCCCCGCTCTGCAGGGGCAGGGGCGCGTCGTCCAGCAGGCGGGAGGCGCCGGTCAGGTTCCCGGCCAGGCGCAGCAGCCGAAAATAGTTCTGCTGCAGCAGCGCCGCCTGCCGGTCCAGCTCCGGGTCCTCGGCCCGCCGCTCCGGCGTGGCGATGCGGGAAAACGCGGCGTATACGTTGCCAAGAGAGCTGCGCAGCTGCGCCGAAACGTTGGGCAGCGCCTCCGCCAGCAGGCGGAGCTCCTCCTCGGACTCGTTGTGGGACAAGGTCTTCCGCCTCCTTTCCTATGATGCGTCTAAAGGGCCCTTTTCAGACCCCGGTCTTCGTTAGCATATCCGCTTTGCCGGCTCTCATGGGCGGTAATGTTTCCCGCCCGGGGCGGGCCCGCCGCCTGCCGAAAAGCGTCGAAAGCTATAAGAAAGTATAGCAAACCGGGCACGGAAAGACAAGCCCCAAAGGGACGCGGCGGCGCCGGAAGGGGGCGGAAAGGCCGTGGAAGGGCGAAAAAGAAAAAATTTTTTCCCAAAATTCGCACTTTATGATGCTATTTTCGAAACTACCTGCTATAATGAAGACAGGCCCGGACGGAAAGAACTGGCAAGCTCCGGGCAATTACTGGAAAAGGGAAGGCAACGAACATGAAAATCAAAGTAGGAATCAACGGCTTCGGCCGCATAGGCAGGGTCGTGCTGCGGATCCTCATGTCCCGGCCGGATGAGTTCGAGCTGTGCGGGATCAACCTGCGCAACGCGGATCTGGACTATATGGCCTACATGATCAAGTACGACACCATCTTCCGCGCGTTTGACGGCACGGTGGAGGCGCTGGACGGCAAGCTCGTGGTCAACGGGCATCCCATCAAGGTGTTCAGCCAGTCCGACGCGGCCATGATCCCCTGGAGCGACTGCGGCGCGGAGTACATCATCGAATCCACCGGCGTCTACACCACCAGCGACAAGGCCTGCCGCCACTTCCGCGGCGGCGCGAAGAAGGTCATCATCACCGCCCCCGCCAAGGACGAGATCACGCCCACCTTCGTCATGGGCGTCAACCACGAGATGTACCAGAGCGACATGCTGGTGGTCTCCAACGCTTCCTGCACCACCAACTGCCTGGCGCCTCTGGCCAAGGTCGTCAACGACGTCTTCGGCATCGAGCAGGCGCTCATGTCCACCATCCACTCCGCCACGGCGAAGCAGAAGGCCGTGGACTCCCGTGCCGGCCGCGACTGGCGCACCGGCCGCAGCGTCATGGAGAACATCATCCCCTCCTCCACCGGCGCCGCCAAGGCGGTGGGCCGTGTGATCCCCTCGCTGAACGGCAAGATGACGGGCATGTCCTTCCGCGTCCCCACCAGCGACGTCTCCGTGGTGGACCTGACCGCCCGCCTGAAGACCAACACCACCTACGCCGAGATCTGCCACGCCATCCGGCAGGCCACGGAGGGAAGCATGAAGGGCATCATCGGCTACACCGCCGACCAGGTGGTCTCCTGCGACCTCATCGGCAACCCCAACCCCTGCATCTTCGACGAGGGCGCCGGCATCATGCTGGACAACAACTTCGTCAAGCTCATCGCCTGGTACGACAACGAGTGGGGTTATTCCAACATGGTGGTGCAGCTCATGAAGCACATGTACGAGGTGGACAACGCGGAATAAGGCGTACATATCCGGTTTTACAGGAACAGCGCGGCGGAGAGCCGCGCTGTTCTTTTTTTGCCGCGGTCCGCGGCGCTTTTCCGGCATGGGAAAACCCGCCTGAACGCTCCGGCGGCGTCAGGCGGGCTTTTCTTGTATGACTTGTATGATATGTTTCCGGCGCGCTCAGGAGATCTCCTGGAACAGGTGGTTTTCGCAGAAATCCTGGGCGGAGCGGATGAAGGCCTGGGCGGCGTGGCTGATATAGCCGCCCCGCTTGTGGGCGAGGTACAGCGTGCGCTTGGTATGCTCCGCCGCCAGCCGGTAAAAGACCACGTTCCCGGTGACGTTGTTGGTCTTGGGCAGGGTGTCGGTGATAAAGGTCACGCCCATGCCGGCCTTGGCCGCGTGGTAGCAGGTCATGAGCTGGTCCAGCTGGTAGACGTGCTTGGGCATGCAGCGCATGGTGGAGCAGAGCACCAGGGAGCGGTCGTACATGTCGTTGCCCTTCTTCAGCAGCAGGAAGGGCTCGTTTTCAAAGCGCCGCAGCTCCACCGCGGGGCAGTCGGGGGAGAGGTGCTTCCCGGCGCGGATATCCTCCGCCGAAAGCTGCAGGCTCTCCAGCCCCCGGTTCACCGAAAAGGAGGCCGGCACCGCCAGCAGGATGCTCTCCTCCAGCAGGGGGTAGGCGGTGTAGTCCCGGCTGTCGAACATGTAGTCCAGCAGCAGCTCGATCTCGCCGCCCAGCAGCTTCTCGTGCAGCTCCGCCGAGGGACCCTCCGTCATCTCGATATGGACGCCGGGATACTGGCTGGAGAAGTGCATGATGATGCGCGGCAGGATCAGGGAGGAGATCAGCGTGGCGGCGCTGACGGTCAGGTTGCCCACCCGGGAATTCTCCAGGTCGCTGAGCTCCCGCAGAAAGTCCTTCTGAATGGCGTAGATCCGTTCGGTGGCGTCGATATAGGCGCGGCCCGCGTCCGTCAGGGCGATGGGGCTGCTGTTGCGGTCGAACAGCTCCGCTCCCACCTTGTTCTCCACCTTCTTGACCGCGGCGCTCAGCGCCGGCTGTGAGATGTAGAGGTTCTTGGCCGCGGAGGTGAAACTGCGCTCCTTGTAGACCTCGTAAATGTAATCCATACTGCGGAACATCGGTCTGCCTCCTTGCTTTGTCCGTGGTTCCCCTATATGCTACCACCAAACGGAGGAGCCTGCAAGAAGAAAAATCAATTAAATTTATAAGCCCGATAAATTTTGGCGGAAAAGGAAAAACGAGGCGGGACGTTTGACGTCCCGCCTCGTGCAAAGCGTTTATTTTTCGTCGCCGGTCTCGATGAGGCCGTAGCCGCCGTGCTTGCGGTGGTAGACGATGGAGAGGGTGTTGTCTTCGATGTTGCGGAACACGAAGAAATCATGCTGCAGCAGGTTCATCTGCAAAATGGCCTCCTCCGGGCTCATGGGCTTGACGGTAAAGCGCTTGGTCTTGACGATGTCGAACTCCTTTTCCTCCTGCACGTCGAAGACGTCCGGCGTCCCGGCGGGGAAGGCGTCATGGCGCAGCTGCTTGGCCAGGCGGGTCTTGTTCTTGCGGAACTGGCGCTCGATGGCGCTGACGGCGCTGTCGATGGCGCCGCGCATATCGCCGTCAGGAGACTCCATCTCGGCGCGGAACATGGCGCCGCCGCCGCGAAGCGTGATCTCGACGACACAGCGGTGGTTCTTCTCCACCGCAAAGACAACAGTTGCCTGGGCTTCCTCCTGGAAATACCGGTCCAGCTTGGACAGCTTCTTTTCCGCGTAATCCTTGATGGAATCGCTCAGCGCCACTTTTTTGCAGGTGAATGTGAACTTCATGATATCTCGCTCCTTTCGTGTGCTTCCTTTGGGCCGGAGGGAAGCAGCCCTCCTTGGTAAAAGTATACCAAAAAAGCGGACAAAAGTAAACAGAAACTTGGCGCTTTTCCATCGCCGTGACCGCCGCGGCAAAATGCGCCAAAAGTAGTGCGGAAGCGACAAAAGCTCCTATTTACAAGGCGGGGAGAGTTTGCTATCCTACAGATGGAAGCTTTCCAATATCCCACCCGTTGGGCCGCCCGCATAGGGCGGCTCTTTTTTATGCAAAAGCACAGGTGCTTTTGCATAGGGGATATCATCAAAACGCCCCCTCGATTTTGCAGGCAAAAAAGTCGGGGACGTTTTGATGCAGGGTATCCGTTCCGAGGCGCATGTCCCCGGAAATCACGATTTGACTTCCGCTGCGGCGGGGAGAGGCGAACAGCCGGAACGGACGATGAAGATCTATTCGCCGCCTGCGGGCGGCGAATAGGCGCATATACACGGCAGAAAAAACAGGCGCGCGGAGCTCCGCGCGCCTGTACGCTGTTTCGTTTTATCGGCTGCTCTGGTCGTAAAAGACCTTTTCGCCCGGCTCCACCAGTCCCAGCTCGCTGCGGGCGATGTCCTTGATCAGCTCCTCGTCCGAGGCGCGGCTGATCTCATCGGCCAGGACCTCGTTGGCCTGGGTGAGGGTCTGCACCTGCGTGCTCAGCGCGGCGACCTGGGCCTTTGCGTCGCTGATGCGGCTGCCCAGGGTCAGGAGCTGCCAGAGGAGAAGGACCAGCACCAGCGCTGCCAGCAGCACCGGCAGCAGACGGCGGCGCTTCGCTTTGCTTCCTGCCATGGACTGTTCCCCTCCTTTTCCCGGGACGGGCCGCGCCCCTTTGGTAATTTCTCATTATATAGTACTTGCGCTGAAAATGGAAGAGCTTTTTTATGTAAAGTAAAAATTTTTCCGTTTCCCGGCCGAAGAAGCGGAAGGGGAGGGTGCAGAGCCGGCAGAAACGCAGCAGCGCCTCCACCCAGAAGTCCCAGATGGGGCGGAGGGGGGCGCTGCAAAGGGTGAAAAACAGGACCATGCCGCCGGCGGCTCCCGCCAGCAGGTACAGCCGCAGCTGGCCGTCCCCCACCTGCAGGGTGAAGAAAAAGACCAGGACCAGGAGCAGCAGCCCGTACAGGGCGTCCAGCGCCGAGGAAAGGGAGGCCGAGCGGCTGCGGCGGCGCAGGGCTCGGAGCAGATCGTACAAAAGACCCAGCACCCAGCCCAGCAGCAGCGCCCGCAGCAGGACGCTGAGCTGCAAAAGGCTATCGATCTCCATGCCGCGGCCCGCCTCTTAGCCGAATAGCCGCCGCAAAAAGCCCGTGCGGCGCTCCAGCTCCTCATAGCAGAGGGAATCCACGCGGCCCTCCACCAGCAGCTCGCCGCCGTCCAGGCTGAGCTTGCCGATGTGCAGCTCCTCCCCGCTGATGACCAGCGTGCCGGCGGAGGTGGCGAGGACGATGCCCGTCTCGTCGAAGCGCTCCACATTCTCCACGCCCGTTACGGTCAGGCGGGAGCGCGCCTCCAGCTCCAGCCGGTGGGCCGCCTCGCCGCTTTCATACATCATGGGTGAGCCACCTCTTTCTTGGGGGATGGCTCATTCTATGCGGAGGGGGACGGGATTATGAGCGGCCGACCTCCCGGTACAGGGCGGCGGCCTCCGCCTTGCCCGCGTTTTCGCTGACGCTCACCACCTCCACCGTCAGCGTGCGTCCGCCGAAGGTGAGGGTGATGCGGTCGCCCTCCCGCACCTCGTAGGAGGCCCGCTGGGGGCGGCCGTTGACGCTGACAAGGCCGTTGTCGCAGGCCTCGTTGGCCACGGTGCGGCGCTTGATGAGCCGGGAGACCTTCAGATATTTGTCAAGACGCATGGCGCATCCATCCTTTCCGGGAAAATGAAGCTCCCTGCGCGCACAGGGCGCAGGAAGCCTTGCCGTTTCAAAGCAAAAATACCGGCGTGACGATCACACACCGGTATTTTAGCATGTCCACTCTTATTTCGCAACGGACTCCTTCATGGCCTTGCCGGCCTTGAAGGCGGGGACCTTGGAGGCGGGGATCTGGATGCTCTCCTTGGTCTTGGGGTTGCGGCCGATGCGCTCCGCTCTCTTCTTCACTTCAAAGGAGCCAAAGCCCACCAGCTGCACTTTTTCCCCATCAGCCATGGCGGCGACGATGGTATCCAGGACGGCGGAGACCACGGACTCCGTATCCTTCTTGGACATGCCGGTCTTTTCGGCGACGGCACTGATCAATTCGGCCTTATTCATAGTATTATCCTCCTATTTTCTAACCAAACGCCGTTGGTTGATTACTCGCTTTCTTTATCGCGGCGCTTTGCCTCCGCCCAAAGGCGCTCCAACTCGCCGAGAGGCAGCCCGGACAGGGCCTGTCCCTCCTGCGCCGCGGCCTGCTCCACCCGGCGGAATCGCCGCAGGAACTTCTCACAGGCGTCGTGGAGCGCCGCCTCCGGGTCCACGGACGCGAAGCGGCCCACCTTCACCGCGGCAAAGAGCAGGTCGCCCAGCTCCTCGCTCACGTCGCCCTGGCCCTCCAGGGCGCGGCGCAGCTCGCCCGTCTCCTCCTCCAGCTTGTCCATGGCGGCCTGAACGTCCGGCCAGTCGAAGCCGGCGGCGGCCGCCTTGTTCTGCATCTTCTCCGCCCGCCAGAGGGCGGGAAGGCTCCTGGCCACATGGTCCAGGTTGTCGGAGGCGGAGCGGATGCCCTTCTCCTCCTTCTTCAGCGCCTCCCAGTTGACCAGGACCTCCTCCGTGGTCTCGGCGCTGACATTTCCGAACACGTGGGGGTGGCGGAAGATGAGCTTTTTGCAGACGCCGTCGGTGACGTCCTCCAGCGTGAAGCGGCCGGCCTCCTCCTCCATGCGGACGTTGAACAGGACCTGCATCAGCATGTCCCCCAGCTCCTCGCACATGAGGGCGGGGTCATCCCGGTCGAAGGCCTCCGCCGCCTCATAGGCTTCCTCCAGGAAGTTGCAGCGGTTGGAGCGGTGGGTCTGCACCTGGTCCCAGGGGCAGCCCCCGGGTCCGCGCAGGATGGCAAGGATCCGGATGAGGTCCTCCAGACCGTAATGAGACTGATATTCAAAATTTACCATAGTTACACTCCTAATGCAAGGAAAATCGGGGAAAAACTGTCACCGCAGGCGCAAAAAGTTGGCGATACGCTCCCCTTTCGGCAGCAAAACCAGGTCTTCCCGGGTGATGACCCGGAAAAGCAGCACCAGCAGGACGTACACCGCCGCCGCCAGCGCGATGGCGGCCAGGACGGAAACGGAGTTGCCCAGGCGGGGCAGCAGCGCGCCGTAGGAGAAATGGGCCACGGCGCCCATGAGAAGGCTGCAGAGCAGGGGCTTGCAGAACAGGCGGGCGTAGCGGGGCTTCTGCTCCGCCACCCGGGACACCGCCACCAGGTTCAGCAGGGCGATGAGCGCGTAGCAGACCAGGGTGCTGATGGGGGCGGCCTTGATGCCGATAGCGGGGTCCGCCACCAGGAAGTAGTTCAGCGCCACCTTCACCACGCCGCCGATGACCATGGTGGCGATGGGGACGCGCTCCTTGCCGTGGGCCTGCAGGATGCTGTTGGTCAGCAGCATCAGGCAGACGAAGATGGAGGCGACGCCCAGCAGCTGCAAATGGTACGCCGCGGCGGCCGCGGCCTCCTGCTGGGCGGGATAGAGCAGCAGCAGAATGGGCCCCGCCAGCACGGACAGCCCGATGCCCGCGGGCAGCGCGAACAGGGCGATGAGCCGCATGGAGGCGGAGACGATGCGGTTGACCTGCACATGGTCCCGCCGCACCAGGGCGGCGGAGACGGAGGGGATGAGGCTCATGGTGATGGGCGGGATGAAGGAGGAGGGGAGGTTAAAGAGGTTGTGGCCGAAGGTGTACTGCCCGTACAGGGCCACGGCCTCCTTTTCCGCCAGACCCAGCGCCCCCTGCAGCCGGGCCAGGATCACCGCCTGGTCCAGCAGCGTCAGCAGGCTCATGCCCGTGGCGCCCAGGGTGATGGGGATGCCGATGGCCAGGATGCGGCGCAGCAGCACGCCGTCGCTCTCCGGCCGGTCGGCGGAGGGCGGGTCGTCCCGCCGGTGCCGCAGCAGCCAGATGAGCAGGTAGAGCAGCGACAGCACCGTGCCCACGGTGACGCCGAAGATGGCGCCGGCCGCGCCGATCTCCACCCCGCAGCCCTGCCGCAGCAGGTACCAGGCCGCCGCCAGGCCCACGACGAGCTTGCCCAGGGCCTCGATGACCTGGGACCAGGCGGAGGGGTACATATTGCTCTGCCCCTGGGTGTAGCCCCGGATGGCGGACATGACGCAGACGCACAGCACCGACACCGACAATACCCGGATGGCCCAGTAGGCCAGGGTGTCGTGCAGCGCGGCGGAGAGCGGCCCCGCGAAGAAGAACATGATGGCGGTGCCCAGGGCGCCCAGGCCCACGAACAGCTTCAGCCCCACACGGAAGTAGCGCCGGGACTGGTTCAGCCTCCCCTGGGAGCGGCTCTCCGCCACCAGCTTGGAGATGGCGAGAGGCAGCCCCGCCGTGGAGAGGGTCAGGAGGAGGCTGTAGATATTGTAGGCGGCGGAGAAGTGGCCCATGCCCTCGTCCCCCAGGATGTTGCCCAGGGGGATCTTGTAGCAGGCGGAGATGAGCTTGACGATGACCACCGCCGCGGTGAGGATGGCGGCGCCGCCGAGGAAATTCTGCTTTTTGACTTTGGACATAGAAAAAACGACCTCGCGAATCTGAAATGGGGCCATGCCGGCGGCCGCGCACGCCGGCGCCGGGCAAGGACAGTATGCTTCCTGCGGGCGGGGAATATCAGTACTGGTAGACGCCGCCGCCCAAAAATTCCCGGATGAGGGAGTCCGCGGGGACCAGGGCGGGGTCCAGCGGCTCAAAGAGGGAGAAGTTCCGGCGCATCTGCAGCACCTCCGCCCGGCGCTCATAGCCCTCCGGCACGTTTTGCAGCAGCGCCGGGACGCCCGTGGCGTAGACGGAGATCTCGTAGGCGAAGGAGGAGTCAAAGAGGATGGTGGCGTTCTCCTTGAAGGGGGAGATATACAGCTTCTCGCCCCGGCGGACGCCGGGCCAGAGCTTCAGCGTGAAGGAGGCGTCGTGGCCCCGCTGCTCCCGGTCCCGCATGAGGCGGCGGGACAGGCGGGTCCAGGTGCCCTTGAACACCGTTTCCCCCGCGTCGTCCTCCACGTTGCTGCGGGCGCTGATGTAGAGCCGCACGGCGTTCAGGTTCCGCCCCGTGAACACGTCGTTCAGGGCGTGGATGCCCTCGAACACGGCGATCTCGTCCTTTTTCAGGCGCAGGGGCCGGGAGTGGATGTCGCTGCGCATCTGGCGGGAGAACTCATACTTGGGGATATAGATGGTCTCCCCGCGCTCCAGCATGGCCATGTGCCGGTTCAGCAGGTCCACGTCCAGGCAGAAGGGGGACTCGAAATCCAGCTGGCCGTCCGGCCCCCGGGGAGAGGTCTCCGGGTCCACGGTCTGGAAATAGTTGTCCATGGCGACGGCGTGGGAGCGGATGCCCAGCTTTTCCAGCTCGTCGCAGATCTTCATGGAGGTGGTGGTCTTCCCGCTGCCGGAGGGGCCGGAGAGCAGCACGATGGCGGAGTTCTTCCGGTTTTCCGCGATCTTCCGTGCGGCGGAGACGATGTTTTCGTGGTACGCCGCGTCGCATGCCGCGATGAAGCCCCTGGGGTCGCTGCGCAGGGCCTGATTGATGGTGGTGAGAGAGTATGCCATAGAGAAGTTTTCCTTTCTGTCTTGCCGTCCGCCGGACGGGGCAGGGGTCAGCTATCCTTATGCGCCGCCAACCCCTCGTAGAAGCGGCGGAAGGCCGCGTGATTCTCCGCGACCTTTTCCGGCCGGTCGATATATTCCTTGGGGTACTTGAGATTGAACACCCGCTCGATGCGCTCCGCCGCCTGGTCCACCATCTTGGTGGAGCCGCCGGCGCCCAGGGAGAGGATGGTCATCAGCTCTTCCATGATGTAGATGTTGTACAGGCTCTCCGCCCCCTCGCGGCACCAGCCCACGTTCTCGAAGCTGCCGGACATGTACTTCTGCCGGTAGAGGTAGTAGGGGCGGAAGCCCGCCTTGCGGAGGATGGGATCGGCGTAGTCCAGCATCTCGCCCACCTCCTCCGCCTCCGGGATGCGGCTGCCCTCCAGGAGGATGCGGCTGCCCTTTTTCAGCGACAGGGTGTGGACGGTGATGTTGTCCGCCCCCATGCACAGCACCCGCTGCAGCGAGCGGCGGAAGCCCGCGGGGGTATCCTCCGGCAGGCCCGCGATCAGGTCCATGTTGACGTGGGCAAAGCCCGCCTCGTGCACCAGCTCCATGGCCCGCTCCACCTCCTCGGAGCTGTGGCGGCGGCCGATGGCGGCCAGGACGTGGTCCTCCATGGTCTGGGGGTTGACGCTGACGCGGTCCACGCCCCCGCGCTTCAAGGCCCGGAGCTTGTCCCGGGTGATGGTGTCGGGCCGGCCGGCCTCCACCGTGAACTCCCGGCAGCGGGAGAAGTCAAAACGGGCGCGCAGGCGGCTTAAGAGCCCCTCCATCTGCTCCGCGGTGAGGGTGGTGGGGGTGCCGCCGCCCATGTAGAAGGTCCTGACCGTGAGCCCCAGCTCCTCCACCATCTCCGCCGCGGCGTCGATCTCCCGGTACAAGGCCTGAAGATACGGCTCGATGAGGGCGAAGGACTTCTCCACGCTGTTGCTGACGAAGCTGCAATAGGCGCAGCGGGTGGGGCAGAAGGGGATGCCGAGATAGAGGGAGATGTCCTTCGGGCCGATCTCCCGCTGGGCGTCGATGCCCGCCTGGGCGGATTCGATGGCGAGGCGGCGCCGGGGCGCGGTGACGCAGTAGGGGTCCGCCAGGATGCGGCTGACCTCCTGGGGGGTCTTGCCCTGCTTGAGAAAGCGCTCCGCCAGCTTGCCGGGGCGGATGCCCGTCAGGGCGCCCCAGGGGGGCGTGGTCCCGGTGACCTCCCGGGCGGCGCGGAAGAAGCTGAGCTTCACGGCCTTCTGCCGTTCCCGCTCCCGCGCGAACTCATCCGCCGCGTCCTGGAGGGACACCCGGGCCTTTCCCAGGCCCTCCTTGCCCCGCCATCGGATGCAGGTCTCCGCCCGGGCGGCGCTGTCGCTGCACCGGAGCGTGACCTCCGCCTCGCTCTCCTCGCCGTCGCCCTCGTACACCGGGCGCTCGCCGGGGAAGAAATTCAGCAGGCTCTGCTCCACTGCGTACCGTTCCTCATGTCCGTGGAACACCAGCTTCATGGGGCTCCCTCCTTTCTCCTGGACGGTGGGTGGGGATGATGGGTCAGCGCAGATAGTAATTGCTGCGGCGCTCCTGCTCCAGGGTGGAGGAGGGGCCGTGGCCGGGGAGGACAAAATAGTCCCCCTCCAGCGCCGCCAGGCGGCGCAGGGAATCGCGCATGGCCGCGGCGCTGCCGCCCTCCAGATCGGTGCGGCCGCAGGAACCGGCGAACAGGGTGTCGCCGGTAAAGAGCACGTTTCCCGCCTGCAGCACCACCGAGCCGGCGGAGTGGCCCGGCGTCTCCATCACGCGGATGGTCAGCCCCCCCAGAGGCAGCGTGTCGCCCTCGGCGTAATAGCGCTGGTTTTTTTCCGGCAGGCGCTGCAGCTGCAGCCGCGCCGGCGCGTCGCAGCAGTCCTTCCCGTTGATGTATACGGGCAGGTCCGGCCAGGCCTGCAGCAGCTTCGCCACGGCGGTATAGTGGTCGAAATGCCCGTGGGTCAGGAGAATATAGCGCAGCTTACAGCCGGAGGACTCCACCGCCTGCCGCAGCAGCCTGGAGTTCGCGCCCGGGTCGATGAGGCAGCACTCGCCGCCGTCTGAGAGCAGATAGCAGTTGGTCTCCAGCGGGCCCACGGGAAAGGTCTTGATATTCAGCGAAAGCTCCATAGCCGCCTCCTCATTTCAGATCGTCGGTGTCCACCACCAGGGTGAAGGGCCCGTCGTTGCAGGATTCCACCTGCATATACGCGCCGAAAACGCCGGTCTGCACGGAAAAGCCCCTCTCCCGGCAGAGCTGGACAAAGCGCTCGTACAGGGGCTGGGCCAGCTCCGGCTTCGCCGCCGAGAGAAAGTCCGGCCGGCGGCCGTGGCGGCAGTTGGCGTAGAGCGTGAACTGGGAGACCACCAAAATCTCCCCCTCCACGTCCGAGAGGCTCTTGTTGGTGCGGCCCTCCTCGTCCTTGAAGATGCGAAGGCCGGTGATTTTATCCGCCAGCTTCGCAGCCTCGGCTTCCGTGTCCGTATGGGTCACGCCCAGCAAAATGAGCAGGCCCCGGCCGATCCGGCCCCGGACCTCCCCCTCCACGGAGACGGAGGCGTGCCGGACGCTTGCGACCACAGCTTTCATGAAAAAACTCCTTTGACAATGATATGGGGGCGCTCAGCCCGCGGGACGGGTGACCCGCAGCACGCCGGAGATTTGCTCGATCTTCCGGATGACCTGGTTCAGCTGCTCGCTGTCCTTCACGTCGATGTCCACGTGGAGGATGAACTGGTCGTCCGGCGTGGTGCGGCCGGAGAGGGCGTCCACCCGGGTCTTGGTGGTGCTGAGCACGGCGGAGACGTCCAGCACCAGGTTGTTGCGGTCCTTGGCCGTGACCTCCAGCGTGGTGGGATAATGCTCCCGCAGCGTGCCGCCCCAGCTGACCTTCACCCAGCGGCCCTTGTCCTGGGGACGGATGCGCTCGGGGCTGGCGTTGGGACAGTCGCAGCGGTGGACGGAGACACCGGCGCCCCGGGTGATGAAGCCCACGATGGGGTCGCCGGGGACGGGGGTGCAGCACTTGGCGAATTTCACCAGGCACCCGCCCAGGCCCTCCACCACCACGCCCTCCGCGCTGCTCTTGGCGGCGCGGTGCTCAAAGACCGGCTCCGGCGCGGCGGGGGCCTCCGGCGCGGGCTCGGAGAGCTTTGCGAAATGGTTCAGCTCCTCCCGCATGCGGTTGACGGCCTTCTGGGCGGTGAAGCCGCCGTAGCCGATGGCGGCGCAGAGCTCATCCAGGGAGTTGAAGGCCACGCGCTTTAAAAGCGCCGGCAGGTGCGCCTCCGTCAGCACCTCCTTGGGGTTGAAGCCGTTGTGCTTCAGCTCCGCCTCCAGTGAGGCGCGGCCGCTGACGATGTTCTCCTCCCGCTTCTCCCGCTTGAACCACTGGCGGATCTTGCTGCGGGCCTCGCTGCTCTTGGCGATGTTCATCCAGTCGCGGCTGGGGCCCTTGGCGGACTTGGAGGTGAGCACCTCCACGATGTCGCCGTTTTTCAGCTTCGTCTCATAGGGGACCATGCGGCCGTTGACCTTGGCGCCCACCATGCGGTTGCCCACGGCGGAATGGATGTTGTAGGCGAAGTCGATGGGCGTGGCGCCGGCGGGCAGGTTGATGACGTCGCCGTTGGGGGTAAAGACAAAGACCTCGTCGGCGAACATGTCGATCTTCAGGGAGTGGATGAACTCCTCCGCGTCGGTGCCCTCCTGGTTCTCCAGCAGGCGGCGGACCCACTCGTACTTCCCCTCGGTGCCGGCGCCCTGGCCGTCCTGCTTGTACTTCCAGTGGGCGGCGATGCCGTACTCCGCCGTCTCGTGCATCTCCTCGGTGCGGATCTGCACCTCGAAGGGGATGGCGGCCTCGCCCATGACGGTGGTGTGCAGGCTCTGGTAGCCGTTGGGCTTGGGGGTGCCGATATAGTCCTTGAAGCGGCCCAGGATGGGGCGGTACAGGTCGTGGATGACGCCCAGGACGTTATAGCAGTCCGCCACGGACTGGACGATGACCCGGAAGGCGAAGAGGTCGAAGATCTCGTCCAGAGGGATGTTCTGGCGGTACATCTTGCGGTAGATGCTGTAAGGGTGCTTCATGCGGCTGGAGATGCGGTGGGGGATCTCCAGCTCGTCCAGCCTCGCGGAGATCTGCTTTTCCACGTTCCGCATGAACTCGCCGAACTCCTTGTTCTTGACGCCCAGGGAACGCTCGATCTCCTCGAAGCCCACGGGGTCCAGGTATTTCAGCGACAGGTCCTCCAGCTCCCACTTGATCTTCTGCATGCCCAGACGGTGGGCGATGGGGGCGTAGATCTCCATGGTCTCCAGGGACTTTTTCCGCTGCTTGTCCGGGGTCTGGTACTCCATGGTGCGCATGTTGTGCAGGCGATCGGAGATCTTGATGAGGATGACGCGGATGTCCTTGCTCATGGCGATGAGCATTTTGCGCAGGTTCTCCATCTGCTCATCCTCTTTGGAGGTGTAGTGGATGCGGGTCAGCTTGGTGACGCCCTCCACCAGGTCCGCCACCGTGGGGGAGAAGAGCTTGCTGATCTCCTCGTGGGTGGCGCCGGTGTCCTCGATGCAGTCGTGCAGCAGGCAGGCGATGATGGACTCGCTGTCCAGCTTCAGCTCCTCCGCCACGATCTGAGCCGTGGCGAGAGGATGGGTGATATAGGGCGAGCCGTCCTTCCTGAGCTGGTTGCCGTGGGCCTTCTGGGCAAAGAGGAAGGCGGCGCGGATCTGGGCGAAATCGGCGGCAGGGTTGTACTGCCGCACGGTCTGCTCCAGCTTTTCGTATTGCTGCTGTACCTTTTCCTGTACCTGCTCCTGCGCGTCGGTCATGAACGCTCACCTCCACTTCTGGCGCCGCCCTCCTGCAGGCGGCGAAGATACGGGGACTGCATCAGATCCACCTTTTCCGCCGGGGCGGTCAGGCGGAAGAGGGCCTCCTCCCCCCGCGGGCTGCGGGAGAGCAGCCCCCGCTCCCGGAACACCTCCAGGGCGAAAACGGTCCTGAGAAAGCTTTCCCGCCCGCCCATGGCGGCGGCGAGATCGCGGGAAAACGGCAGCTCGCTGACGGTCAGCCCCTCCGCCGGCACGGCGGCGCTCAGCGCCCGCCAGAGCCGCACGGACTGCTCCCGGCTGAACAGGAGCCGGGCGGTCTCCTGGGAGGTCAGCGCCCCGCCCTCCAGGGCACGGCGGCAGAGGGCCAGGGCCTCGCCCTCGCTCTTGCTGGGCTGGCGGGAGGGCCGGATGTCCAGCATCTGCAGCTGCAGCGAGGCCGCGCCGCGAAATTCGTTGATCTGCAGGTAAAACGCCGCGTCCACCCGCATGCCGGCGCGCACGCCCACGGTCTCCTCCGTGACGGAGAAGAAGATGGCGGGGAAGCGGTACTGCCCTTTGGAGAGCTGCAGCTTCAAATGCCGGTTCTGGCCCACGTTCTGCATGCTGTCCACCGTCATGCCCATGAGGCAGAACACGGGGCGGTTGTTGCCCGCGCCGTACGGCTCCAGCATGGCCAGGGACTGGATCTCCTCCATGGTGATCTCGCCGGGGCGGGAGATCAGCACGTCGATGTCCAGGGAGGAGACCGGCGGCTCGCCGCCGGAGAACTCCAGGGCGCACTGGTTGATGCGCTCGCGGAAGGCGGCGATGTTCTCCTCCCGGATGGTGAAGCCCGCGGCCAGCTCGTGGCCGCCGAAGCCCTCGAGCAGCTCCGAGCAGGACTCCAGAGCCTGGAAGAGGTTGAAGCCCCCGTAGCTCCGGCAGGAGCCCTTGCCGAGGCCGTCGCAGAGATGGATCATGAAGCTGGGGCAGGAGTATTTCTCCGTCAGGCGGGAGGCGACGATGCCCACCACCCCCTGGTGCCAGACGGAGCTGGAGAGCACCAGGGCGTGCCGGTGCTTCTCCGGCATGCGCTCCGTCAGCTCCAGCGCCTGGGAAAAGATCTCCTGCTCCACGCTCTGCCGCTCCCGGTTCAGGGCGCAGAGCCGGCGGGCCAGCTCCTCGGCCTCGGCCTCGTCCTGGCTCAGCAGCAGGTCCACCGCCACGTCCGCCGCGCCCATGCGCCCGGCGGCGTTGATGCGGGGGGCGAGGACGAAGCCGATCTGGATGGAGGTACAGGGCCTGTCCGCCAGGCCCGCCTCCTTCAAAAGCGCGTGGATGCCGAGAAAGTCCGTGTGGTGCAGGCTCTCCAGCCCCCGGCGCACGATGGCGCGGTTCTCCCCGCTCATGAGCATGACGTCCGCGATGGTGCCGATGGCGGCGAGGGTGCAGTAGCGGGAGAAGATGGCCTCCTCCCGGCTCTCTCCCGCCAAAGCCAGCACCAGCTTCAGCGCCACGCCCACGCCGGCGAGATGTTTGAAAGGATAGGGGCAGTCCGGCCGGTGGGGGTCCACCACCGCCGCGGCGGCGGGGAGCTGCTCCTTGCACTCGTGGTGGTCCGTCACCACCACGTCCATGCCGAGGGTGGCGGCGAAGGCGATCTCCTCTACCCCCGTGATGCCGCAGTCCACCGTGATCAGCAGCGTCACGCCCTGCTGGGAGAGGGAGCGGATGGGCTCGGTCCCGAGGCCGTAGCCGTCCTCCTCCCGGCGGGGGATGTAGTGCAGGCAGCTAAGCCCCCGGCTCTTCAGATAGTCTACCACCACGCAGGTGGAGGTGATGCCGTCCACGTCATAGTCCCCGAACACGGCCACCTGCTCGCCCCGCTCGATGGCCTGCTCGATACGGCGCACCGCCTTGTCCATGTCCTTCATCAGCATGGGGGAATAGGCGAGGTCCCGCTCCTGGTCCAGAAAGACGGAGGCCTCCTCCGCCGTGGAGATGCCCCGGGAGGCCAGCACGGCGGAGAGCAGAGAGGGGAAGCCGGACTCCTTCAACCGCGCTGCGGCGCCCTCCGGCGCCTCCGAGATATGCCAGCGGCGATACTTCAAAGCCATCCTCTCCTCTCATCCGGGCGCGCCCGGCAGCAGCTCCGTCGGGGCGCAAAAGCACAAGTAATAATGTTTAAGTATAGCAAATAAAAAGGAAAAGGACAAGGGATTTGGCAGGCTTTTTGCCCGTTTGCGGAAAAACCCCGCGTCCCCGGAGGGAAACGGGGGCGCGCCCACCTCCACGGGCAAAGCCGCCCCGGCCGGGGGGCCGGGGCGGCGGGGCGGGGGGCAGGCGGGGCGGCGTCAGGCCGCCGGGGCGTAGAGGCCGAAGCGCCAGAGCCGCAGCAGCATCCCCTGCCAGGTGAGGCGGCCCACGGAGGCGGAGGCCAGGAGGGGCAGCTCCGCCAGCAGCTCCTCCCCCGCGTAGAGGGAGAGCGTCCCCAGCCGCTCGCCCTCCTCCACCGGGGCCTCCAGCGTCTCGGGCAGGGTCAGCTCCTGGCGCAGCTCCGCGGCCTGCCCCTTTTTCAGCAGCACCGTGTTTTCCGCGAGCTGGGGCAGCACCGTGGGCTGCTCTCCCAGCGTTACCGGGATGGGGGCGAGAGGCGTCTCGGGGGTCACGGTCTGCAGGGCGTAGGCGGCGAAGCCGTAGTTCAGCAGCACCTTTGCGTCCTCAAAGCGCTGCTGCCCCGTGGGGGATTTCAGCACCACGGCGATGAGCTCCATGCCGTCCCGCTCGGCGGTGGCGGAGATGCAGTACTTGGCGGAGTCGGTGCTGCCGGTCTTGAGCCCGGTGGTCCCCTCGTAAAAGCGCACCAGCTTATTGGTGTTGGACAGGCCGAAGGCCCCGTCCCGGAGGGAGTCCATCCAGATGGTGGTGAACTCCCGGATGGTGGGATGGTGCAGGATCAGCTCCCGGCTCATCAGGGCGATGTCATAGGCGCTGGTGAGATGCCCCTCGGCGGGCAGGCCCGTGCAGTTGACGAAATGGGTGTCCGCCATGCCCAGCTCCGCCGCCCGCTGGTTCATCCGCTCCACAAAGGCCTCCGCGCTGCCGGCGAGATGCTCCGCCAACGCCACGGAGGCGTCGTTGGCGGAGGCCACGCACACCGCCTTCAGCATGTCGTGGACGCTCATCTGCTCGCCCTCCTTGAGGTAGACCTGGCTGCCGCCCATGGAACAGGCGTAGGCGCTGGCGGTGACGGTGTCGTCCATGCTGAGCTCGCCCCGGTCGATGGCCTCCATGACCAGCAGCAGGGTCATGACCTTGGTGACGCTGGCGGGCTCCCGCTGCTCATGCTCCGCCACGGCGTAGAGGACCTGGCCCGTGGTCTTTTCCATGAGCAGGGCGCTCTCCGCCGAGAGGGTCAGCGTGGCGGCCCGGGCGGACAGGGGGAACAGCAGCGCCAGCAGCACGGCCAGCAGCAGGGGAAAGAACCGTTTCATAAAAAGGCCTCCTTGTTTTCCGGCTTTATTCTGAGAGTATGCGCGCCGGCGGCGTTTCATGTCCGCCGCCTCCCTTGCAAACCGGCGGCGGCTGTGATACGATACCCCTGCGGTTTTTCCGTTCCCGCAGACCCTTTATGGATGAAAAGAGGGCCTTTATGAGAGAGAAAAAGACGAAATACGTTCTGTTTATCCTGCTGCAAAGCCTGCTGTACGGCGTGGGCAACCCCGTCACGAAGCTGGCCTATGAGGCGGGCATCACGCCGTTTTGGCTGCTGGCGGGCCGCTTCGCGGTGACGAGCCTGGTGTTCCTCTGCCTGTTCGGCGGCCGCATCCGCCGCCAGCTCAAGGGCGTGGCGCCGGGGCTGTGGATTCCCGCCGCTCTCTGCTGCGCGGGGGCCTACATCTCCTGCAACCTGGCGCTGGACATGACCGGGGCCACCACTGTGGGCTTCCTTTTCTCCCTGCCCGTGCTGTTCACGCCCATCCTCTCCGCCCTGGTGACGCGGCGGTACGACCTGCGCCGCCTGCCGGTGCAGCTCGTTTTGACGGCGGGACTGTTCCTCCTCTGCTGCGGCGACAGCGGACTGTCCTTCGGCCCGGGGGAGGCCCTGGGCCTGTTCGACGCGCTCTGCGTGGCGGGCGTCCTGGTCTTCGGCGAGCGGGCGCTGGCCCGGATCGACGCGGCGGTGCTCTCCTCCCTGCAGGCCTTCGTGACCCTGGGGCTGAGCCTGCTGGGGGCGCTGCTGCTGGACGATGTCTCGGTGCTTCCCGGCGTGGGCGGGGAGGCCTGGTGTGTGGTGCTGTACCTGGCCCTGGGCTGCACGGTGCTGGCCTACCTGCTGCAGAACTATGCCGTGGCCCATCTCTCCGCGGCGGAGGTGTCCATGCTTCAGTGCACCCAGCCCATCCTGACGGCGCTGGTCTCCTTCCTGCTGCTGGGGGAGACGCTCTCCCGTCCGGCCTTCGCCGGGGCGGCGGTGATCCTGCTGTGCCTGCTGCTGGACGGCTGGCGGCAGCGGCGGCGGGAGGAGCGGACTCCATCGTAAGCGGCGTTTTCCGCCAGCTTCCCCCTTTACAAAGCGGGGAAGCTCTGGCATAATAAAACAGTTAAGAAAAATTTACGTCAGGGAGAAGAATACCATGGCAGTCATCGAATACGACGAATATAAGCAGAAACTGCTGGGGATGGAGGAGACCTTCCGGAACCTGCACAAGGCCCTGGGCATCGACGCCGCCGCGGCGGAGATCGAGCGGCTGCAGAAGGAGACCGAGGAGGAGGGTTTCTGGAACGACGTGGCCCGGGCGCAGAAGAACCAGCAGCAGACCAAGCAGCTGCAGAACAAGGTGCGCCGCCAGCAGAAGCTGGTGGCTGAGCGGGAGGACCTGCTGACCCTGGTGGAAATGGCCATCGAGGAGGACGACGCTTCGCTGCTGGGCGAGGTGAAGGAGAGCTATGCGGCCCTGGAGAAAAAGGTGGAGGAGGCGCGGCTGGCCACGCTCCTTTCCGGGGAGTACGACAACAACAACGCCATTTTGGTGTTCCACGCCGGCGCGGGCGGCACCGAGGCCCAGGACTGGGCGCAGATGCTCTACCGCATGTATATGCACTGGGCTGAGGCCCACGGCTTCACCTTCAAGATGGTGGACTATCTGGACGGCGACGAGGCGGGATTAAAGAGCGCCACGGTGGTCATCGAGGGCGAGAACGCCTACGGCTATCTCAAGAGCGAGCACGGCGTGCACCGGCTCGTCCGCGTCTCCCCCTTCGACGCCTCCGGCCGCCGCCAGACCTCCTTCGCGGCGTTGGAAGTCACCCCCGAGATCGACGACAACGCCGAGGTGGACATCCGCCCCGAGGACCTGAAGGTGGATACCTACCGCTCCTCCGGCGCGGGCGGCCAGCACGTCAATAAGACCGAGTCCGCCATCCGCATCACCCATATCCCCACCGGCGTGGTGGTGGCCTCCCAGCAGGAGCGCAGCCAGGTGCAGAACCGCGAGGTGGCCATGCGCATGCTGCGAAGCAAGCTGGTGGAGATCAAGCTCCAGCAGCACGCGGAGAAGATCTCCGACATCAAGGGCGTGCAGATGAAGATCGAGTGGGGCAGCCAGATCCGCTCCTATGTGTTCATGCCCTACACGCTGGTGAAGGACCACCGCACGGGCTTTGAAAACGGCAACATCCAGGCCGTCATGGACGGCGAGCTGGACGGCTTTATCAACGCCTACCTCACCGCCAGCGCCAACGGCGAGCTGAAGAAGTAAAGAGAAACAGCGCCGGAGCAAAAGCTCCGGCGCTGTTTTTGCGGAAAGCGGTAGAGATTTTCAAATTTTTCTGATATGTTTTGCTTTGGAAAAGCGCCGGAGAAATAAGGCTTTGCAAAGGAGGCCTGTCATGACTTATGCAGAGATATTTGACGAAGTTGTAAGCATCATGAAAACGGATTCTGCCACGTGCAAGGACATGGGGGCGGGGGCGTATGCTGCATACAGAGAGCAAATTCGTGACGATATGACCGAAAGAGAGTTTACATTGCTGGTCAAGAGATATCTTGCTTCTTTCGGCCTGGAAGGACATTTGGGGTTCTTTAACAATAAGCTTGGCAAAATAGACTTTGAGGTGATGCGTTACGGCGACAGCCTCTATGTGACGAGGGCTTCGGAAACGTCAAAACTGAAAGTGAAGGACCGGATCGTTGCAATCGACAGACAGACGGTTCCTGCAGCGGCAGCAGCGAACGCGGCCTTTTTGATGGATGAAACAGATGAGCGCCAAGGCTTTTTGTGGACGCCCATCCTGACGTTTGCGCATGAACTGACGTTGGTCAGAAATGGGGAACGGCGCGTTGTGCCGATCGAATTGGGGGACGGAATTCCTGCTGACAGCAAGTATTTTTGTCATGAGCTTGGAGATCATACCGTGCTGATGCGCCTGGAGGACTTCGCGGACGAGGATGCGGTCAGACGGATGTATGGGGAGAGCCGGGAGCTTCTTGAGAAGGCTGAAAACCTGGTTATTGACGTAAGAAATAACGGCGGAGGCTCTGACACAGCATTTTTCCCGCTGTTGGCTTACTGTTTTCCGGAGGGGAAAATGATAGATGATTTTCTCCCTGAAACGGAGCCGGTCGCGATCAACTATTCAAAGCGCAATTGCGAGAGCCGCCTTGCCATGCTGCGTGCTTTTTTTGCCGCGGGAGTTGCGGATGATGTCAGGCCTGTGGCAGAGCAGATGAAGGCCGAACTGGAGCACAACGCGGGAAAAGGCTTTATTGCGTGCTCCGGTGATGAGGAAACCGGGATATACGGCAAAGCATATCCCCGGAAAGTATGGATCATGACAGACCAGGACTGCGCTTCATCCGGAGACGCTTTTGTAGAGATCATGTCGCATTCGCCCAAGGTGACCGTGGCCGGGCGTCCGACCAGGGGGATCACGGATTACTCCAATTGCGCTCTGGCGGCGTGGGACCATTACGAAATGATTTATCCCACGTCAAGAGACGGAAGAATAGATAAGGGCATGGGGCTTGAACACCGCGGCGTGCAGGTGGATCATTATATACCGTGGACGCCGGAACACCTTGAGCGGGATGTGGATCTGGAATTTGTTATGGGATTGATCGGGGGAACGGTGTAGGCGCTCCCGCCGGAAATACCGCGCGCCCGGCGGAGCTTTATCCTCTGCCGGCAGAAGAAAACCGGCAGACCTCAAAGCGGCTGTCCCTGCGGGCCTGCCGGCGCGGAACATGGCATGGCTTTCCGCGAAAGCAAAAAAGGCCGCCGCCCAAACGGGCGGCGGCCTTTTCAGTTCCTTATGTAGGGAAGTGTATCACAAAAACTTCTTCATGGTCTCCGTGGCGGCGGAGGGGTCGGCGCTGATGGTCAGGATGAACTCCACGCCGCTGCTGGCGCTGAAGCTCTCCAGCCAGGAGAGGAAGGTGTCGGTCTCGGGGCCGAAAGCGCCGCAGATCTTGCAGAGATTGTCGATGAAGATGTGGGAAATGTCATAGTTGCCGGCATACAGGCCGGAGATGAAGCCGCGGAACACCTCGTAAGAGTTGATGCCGTGTTCCTTGGCCACCAGCAGGCGGACCTGAGGCTTGATGCTGTACGTCATCATGGCCGCAGACTCGATGCAGACCACGTTTCCGGGGACGCTGGCAGCGGTCTTGTTGACCATCTCAATCAATTCCTTGGTCTTGCCGGTACCTTTTTCACCCATGATCAGTTTAACCATAAGAAATCACTCCTGTCTTCAGGGACCTGCCCCATATTCTGGTGTATTTAGAGTATCATGTCCGGCGGGATTTTACAACGCCGAAACGAAAAATTTAAGAAAAAATAACAATTCGGTAAAACGCTCAGCGGCCCAGGCGGCGGCGCAGCTCCTCGCCCATGTCCTCGTAGCCGGGCTTGCCCAGCAGGGCGAACATGTTCTTCTTGTACGCCTCCACGCCCGGCTGGTCGAAGGGGTTCACCCCCAGCAGGTAGCCGGAGAGGCCGCAGGCGAACTCGAAGAAGTAGATGAGACCGCCCAACGTGCGCTCGTTTTTCTCCCCCGTCTGCAGCACCAGGTTGGGCACGCCGCCCTCCACATGGGCCAGGTAGGTGCCGTCCATGGCCTGCTGCATGACGAAGTCCATGGATTTGCCGGCCAGGAAGTTCAGCCCGTCGCCGTCGCCCTCGTCATAGGGGACCTCCAGCTGCTGCGCCGAGGGGCCGAAGCGGACCACGGTCTCCAGCAGGATGCGCTCGCCCTGCTGTATGTACTGGCCCATGGAGTGCAGGTCTGCGGTGAATTCCACGCTGGCGGGGAAGAGGCCCTTGCCCTCCTTGCCCTCGCTCTCGCCGTACAGCTGCTTCCACCACTCCGTCATGAAGCGGAAGGAGGGCTCGTAGGCCGCCAGGATCTCCACCTTCTTGCCCCGGCGGTACAGTTCGTACCGGGCGGCGGCATAGCGCCAGGCGGGGTTTTCGTAGCCCTCGGTGAAGCAGGCCTCGCGCATCTCGGCGGCGCCGGCCATGAGCGCTTCGATGTCGATGCCCGCCACGGCGATGGGCAGCAGGCCCACGGCGGTGAGGACGCTGTAGCGCCCGCCCACGTCGTCGGGCACCACGAAGGTCTCATAGCCCTTCTCGTCCGCGAGAGACTTCAGCGCGCCCCGGGCGCGGTCGGTGGTGGCGTAGATGCGCCGGGCGGCGCCCTCCGCGCCGTACTTTTTCTCCAGCATTTCCCGGAAGAAGCGGAAGGCCACCGCCGGCTCCGTGGTGGTGCCGGATTTGGAAATAACGTTCACGGAGAAGTCCACGTCCCGCACCAGGTCCATCACCTCGCCCAGGGCCTCGGCGGACAGGCCGTTGCCGACGAAATAGATGTTGGGGGTGTCCTTTCTGCGCAGGTTGTAGTTGGGGGAGCGGAGGCACTCGATGACGCCGCGGGCCCCCAGGTAGGAGCCGCCGATGCCGATGACCACCAGGGCCTGGGAGTCGCCGCGGATGCGCTCCGCCGCGCGGAGGATGCGGGCGAACTCCTCCTTGTCATAGTTCTCGGGCAGGTCCACCCAGCCCACATAGTCGCTGCCCTTGCCGCTGGCGGTGCGCAGCCAGTGCTGCGCCTGCCGCAGGCGGGGCGCCAGCGCCTCCTCGTAGGGCATGGACAGGAAGGAACGCAGGGAATCCAGCTTGACTTGCAGCATAAAACAACACTTCTTTCTCCAAAAATTTTTCCCAATCTCTTTTTTCCAAAGCTCTCTTTTATTAAGCAAGTATACCATGCTTCCCCGGCGCTCACAAGTCGAATTTCATCGAGAGAAAAGAAAAAAGGGCCGAAACCGCTGCGCCGAAAGCGGGGGCGGACGCGAAAAGGCGGCGGGGAGGGGCCCCGCCGCCTTTTCAGACACGGTTTTCAGGGAAGATAGTCAGAGGGGTCCACCAGCTGTCCGTCCTTGGTGACGGAGAAGTGCAGGTGGGGCTCGGCGCTCTCGCCGGCGGCGGTGGAGCCCACGGCGCCGATGTTCTGCCCCGCCAGCACCTCGTCCCCGGCGGAGACATAGACCTCCGTGCCGAGGCAGGCGTAGGTGGAGACGAAGCCGCCGTCATGCTCCAGCACCACGGTGACGCCCATGAGGGGGTCCTCGGAGACGGAGAGCACCGTGCCGTCGGCGGAGGCGCAGACCGGGGTGCCCTCCTCGGCGGCGATGTCGATGCCGTTGTGGGTGCGCCAATCCTCCAGGGCTTCGTTATAGGTCAGCGCGTCGGCGCTGAAGGCGGCGATGGTCTTGCCCGCCAGAGGAGAGACCAGGGTGGGGCTGCTCTTCGCCGTGCTTGGCTTGGAGGAGGAGGCGGAGGCGGCCGGGGGCTCCGCCACCTCCACCGAGGAGGAGACCTCCGCCTCCTCGGGGAGGGAGGTGGTCACGGAGCTGTCAGGCCGGGGGGCGATGGGCTCGCTCTCCTGGCTGCCGGTGTCCACCACCGGCTCCTCAGGCACGGGCTCCGCGGGGGAGGAAAAGAAAAACTGATAGCCGAGGACCCCAGCCGCCACGAGACAGAGGGCAAAGACGATGTAAGGTCCGCCGGCGCCGAACAGGGTACGGAATTTCTTCTGCATAGGATCTTCCTTTCATGTGGAGTTTTTCCGGGGATATGCCCTTAGTATGGCCCCCAGCGGGAAAATCTATACAAAAGGAAGAAAAAGCGGGCCGGAGCGAATGCTCCGGCCCGCGGCACCGTGCAGTTCCCTTTTTCGGGAGTTATTTTACGATGAGGCTCTGCCCGTCCATCTCCGCGGGCTTTTCCAGGCCCATGACGTCCAGGATGGTGGGGGCGATGTCCGCCAGGCGGCCGCTGCGCAGCTCCTGGGCCGCACCGCAGATGATGAAGGGCACCAGGTTGGTGGTGTGGGCGGTCATGGGGCTGCCGTCGGCCTGCAGCATGCACTCGCTGTTGCCGTGGTCGGCGGTGACCATGGCGATGCCGCTCATGCGCAGCGTGGCGTCCACCACATGGCCCACGCAGGTGTCCACCGTCTCCACCGCCTTCACCGCCGCGTCAAAGACGCCGGTGTGGCCCACCATGTCGCAGTTGGCGAAGTTCAGGATGATGACGTCGTACTTGCCGCTTTCGATGCGCCGCACGCACTCCTCGCAGACCTCCGGCGCGCTCATCTCCGGCTGCAGGTCATAGGTGGGGACCTTGGGGGAGGGGATGAGGACCCGGTCCTCCCCCTCGAACACGGTCTCCACGCCGCCGTTGAAGAAGAAGGTCACATGGGCGTACTTCTCCGTCTCCGCGATGCGCAGCTGCGTCATGCCGGCGCGGCTGAGGTACTCGCCGAGACCATTGGACACCCGGATGCGGGGATAGGCCACGGTGACATTGGGCATGGTGGCGTCGTACTCGGTGTTGCAGATATAGGTCAGGGGGAAGAACTCCCGCTTGAAGCCGTCGAAGTCCGGGTCCACAAAGGCGCGGGTGATCTCCCGGGCGCGGTCGGGGCGGAAGTTGAAGAAAATGACGCTGTCATTGTCGGAGATCAGGCCGTCCTTGTCGCAGACCACGGGCTCCACGAACTCGTCCGTGACGCCGTCTGCATAGGACGCCTTCACCGCGGCCACGGGGTCGGCGTTCTGCACGCCCTCGCCGTAGACCATGGCGTCATAGGCCCGCTCCAGGCGGTCCCAGCGCTTGTCGCGGTCCATGGCGTAGTAGCGGCCCATGACGGTGGCGATGCGGCCCACGCCGATCTCGGCGCATTTGCGCACGGTCTCCTCCACAAAGCCGGCGCCGGAGGTGGGGGAAACGTCGCGCCCGTCCAGAAAGGCGTGGATATAGACCTTGGAAAGCCCCTGCTCCTTCGCCATGCGCAGCAGGGCGTAGAGGTGGCGCAGGTGAGAATGGACGCCGCCGTCGCTCAGCAGGCCGAACAGGTGCAGCGCCGTGCCCTTTTCCCGGCAGTTGTCCATGGCCTTGAGGTAGGCCTCGTTTTTGAAGAAGGAGCCGTCGTCGATGCTGCGGGTGATGCGGGGCAGGTCCTGGAACACCACGCGGCCGCCGCCGATGTTGGTGTGGCCCACCTCGCTGTTGCCCATCTGCCCCTCGGGCAGGCCCACGTCCAGGCCGGAGGCGGAGAGGGTGGTGTGGGCGAATTCCTGAAAGAGCTTGTCGAGCACGGGGGTCTTCGCCGCCCGGACGGCGTTGCCGCGCGCCTCATCGGACAGGCCGAAGCCGTCCATAATGATCAGGGTAATGGGAGTTTTATTCATGATGACCTCTCGATTCTTTCCCGTTGGGTGATGGCGGGGTTATTCCTGGTTGGCCGCGCTGATGATGGAGACGAACTTGGCGGGCTCCAGGGAGGCGCCGCCGATGAGGCCGCCGTCAATATCCTGCTGGGCCAGCAGCTCCCGGGCGTTGCCGGGATTCATGCTGCCGCCGTACTGGATGGTGACGCTGCGGGCGGTGCGGGCGCCGTGCATGCCGCGGATGACGGTGCGGATGGCGTTGCAGACCTCCGCGGCCTGCTCCGCGGTGGCGGTGCGGCCGGTGCCGATGGCCCAGATGGGCTCATAGGCGATGACGCACTTGCGGATCTTCTCGCCGCTGACGCCGGCCAGGGCCGCCTTCAGCTGCAGCGTGATGCGCTCCAGCGTGATGCCCATTTCCCGCTCCTCCAGGCTCTCGCCCACGCAGATGATGGGATACAGGCCCGCCTCCAGCGCGGCGTGGACCTTCTTGTTGACGGTGATATCGGTCTCGCCGAAGTACTGGCGGCGCTCGCTGTGGCCGATGATGACGTACTTCACGCCCAGGTCCTTCAGCATCTCGGCGGAAACTTCGCCGGTGTAGGCGCCGCTCTTTTCATAAAACAGGTTCTCCGCTCCGACGCTGACGCGCATGTCGCGGAAGGCGCGGACCGCGGCGGAGAGGTTGCAGGCGGGGACGCAGACCACGACCTCGCAGCGTTTGGCCTTCGGGAGGATAGGCTTGAGCTCCTCCGCGAAGCGCTTGGTGTCGGAGGCGGTCTTGTTCATCTTCCAGTTGGCGGCGATGATGGTTTTACGGTATCGGGTGTTCATGGTGCTACTCTCCTAAAAAACATATGTGATTCCCGCCGGAGCTCCGGACGGGTCGGTTTCATTTGTCCAATCGTTTGCGCCCCGTCCGGCGGCGCTCCCGTTACTTATCCAGCAGGCAGGCCACGCCGGGGAGCTCGATGCCCTCCAGGAATTCCAGAGACGCTCCGCCGCCGGTGGAGATATGGGTGATGCGGTCGGCAAAGCCCAGCTGCTCCGCCGCCGCGGCGCTGTCGCCGCCGCCGATGATGGTGACGGCGCCGCTCTCCGCCAGGGCTCTCGCCATGGCCTTGGTGCCGCCCGCGAAAGCGGGGAACTCGAACACGCCCATGGGGCCGTTCCAGACGATGGTGCCCGCGCCCACGGTGGCGGCGCAGAAGGCCTCCACCGTCTTCGGGCCGATGTCCAGGCCCTGCAGCTCCGCCGGGATGGCCATGGAGTCATGGACGCTGGGGACGGCGTCCGGCGCGTACTCCGCCGCGCAGACGGTGTCCGTGGGCAGCAGCAGCTTCACGCCCTTTTCCGCGGCCTTTTCGATCATCTCCCGGGCATAGTCCACCTTGTCGGCCTCCAGCAGGGAGCGGCCGATCTCGCCGCCCTGGGCCTTGAGGAAGGTGTAGGCCATGCCGCCGCCGATGATGACGGTGTCGGCCTTGTCCAGGAGGTTGTTGATGACGCCGATCTTGTCGCTGACCTTGGCGCCGCCCAGCACCGCCACGAAGGGGCGCTTGGGGTCGTCCAGAGCCTTGCCCATGATCTCCAGCTCCTTGGCCACCAGCATGCCGGACACGGCGGGCAGGTAGGCCGCCACGCCCACCGTGGAGGCGTGGGCGCGGTGGACGGTGCCGAAGGCGTCGGAGACGTACAGCTCCGCCAGAGAGGCCAGCTCCTTGGCGAAGGCGGGGTCGTTCTGCTCCTCTCCCGGGTGGAAGCGGAGATTCTCCAGCAGCAGGATCTCCCCGCCCTGCAGGGCCGCGGCCTTGGCCTTGGCGTCGGGGCCGACGACGTCGGCGGCGAAGAGCACCTCCCGGCCCAGCAGCTCGCTCAGGCGCTTGGCCACGGGAGCCAGGGACAGGCTCTCCTTCCACTGGCCCTTGGGCTTGCCCAGGTGGGAGCAGGCGATGACCGCCGCGCCCCGGTCCAGCAGGTAGCGGATGGTGGGGAGGGCGGCGACGATGCGCTTGTCACTGGTGATCTCATGGGTGGTCTTGTCCTGCGGTACGTTGAAGTCGCAGCGGAGCAGGACCTTCTTGCCCGCCACGTCCATGTCCAGAACGGTCTTCTTGTTATAGTTCATACGCACATCTCCTTTTACATGCGGCGGCGCGGCGCGGGCCGCGCAGGTTGATGGGACTATCGCAGCGCGGCCATCTCTCCCTGGCCGCTGAGGCCGGGGAAGCCCTGCTGTCGCAGCGCCTCGTAGCAGAGGATGGCCACGGAGTTGGCGAGATTGAGGCTCCTTGCCTCGCTTTTCATGGGCAGGCGGACGCAGCGCTCCGCGTGGGCGAGACGGAACCATTCCGGCAGGCCGGCGGTCTCCTTGCCGAAGAACAGCCAGCAGCCGTCGCGAAACGCCGCCTCCGCGTAGCTCCGCGGCGCCTTGGTGGTGGCGAGCCAGAGGTCCGATGCCTCGGGGTGCTTTTCAAACAGCTCCGCCAGGGAATCATACACGGAGAGGTCCACCAGGTGCCAGTAATCCAGACCCGCCCGCTTCACGGCCTTATCCGAGATGTCGAAGCCCAGCGGCTTTACCAGGTGCAGCTTCGCCCCGGTGCAGGCGCAGGTCCGGGCCACGTTCCCCGTGTTCATGGGGATCTCAGGCTCCACCAGGACAATATGAATCATGTCCAAACACCGCCCTTTTCAGCCGGAAAGCCGGAAAAAACGCAGCGGAAGGCGGGGAAAGCGCCATACCGCCGAACGTGAACATTGTAAAGCAAAGTCAAAAAAAACACAATAGTAAATATGGAGAAAACAGGGGCAAAAAATGCACAGATTTCAAAAAAGCATGGCTCCGTGTCACAAATCGACGGAAAGCGGGCCCGGGAGCGCCGCCGCGGCGCTCCCGGGAGGCGGAAAGGACGGCGGCGGAGCGGAAAAAATGAAAAAAATTTGCCCTGCGACTGGATTTTTCCCCGGAGCCTGATATAATAGCATGGACAGTCACAGCTTATCCGGCCGGCGCGCCGGGAAGGAGGATTCGGAACCCATGGACAAGAATGCCGCTGTTTTTTGGATGAAGAAGGAGGCCGTCGGGCCCTCCGGGAGACCGCTGATGCTGGAGAGCGTCATGTTCTGCCCCGTGCTGGAATGGATGGGGGAGGTACTGGCCGTCTCCGGGGTCCAGCGGATTTTTGTCGCCTGCGAGAAGGAGTGGGAGGAGCAGGTCCGCGCCTGCTTCCCGGGCCGGGAGATCACCGTGGCCACGGAGGAGCAGGAGGAGGCGGAGCGCCGCTTCCTGGAGGAAAACGGCGCCTGCCTGCGCTTTGAAAAGCCCGTGCTGCCCTTCCAGGGGAGCATCGGCGAGTTCGAGACCTTCAAGCAGCTCATGGACGTGAGCCTGTACTGCCGCGACGACATCATGAAGCAGTATGTCACCAACGGCGTCGCCGTCATCGACCCCGGCAACACCTACATCGACCCCCGGGTGTCCATCGCTCCCGGGGCGGTGATCCTGCCCGGCACCATCATCCGGGGCAGGAGCGTCATCTCCGCCGGCTGCGAGATCGGCCCCAACTCCATGGTGACCAACTGCACCGTGGGAGAGGGGACCGTGGTGAACCAGTCCCAGATCAACGACAGCACCATCGGGAAAAACGTCCGCATCGGGCCCTTCGCCTACATCCGTCCCGGCTGCACCGTGGCCGACGGGGCCAAGATCGGCGACTTCGTGGAGCTGAAAAACTCCGCCATCGGGGAAAAGACCAGCGTCTCCCACCTGACCTACATCGGCGACAGCGACGTGGGCGCGGGGGTCAACTTCGGCTGCGGCACCATCACCACCAACTACGACGGCGACAAGAAGTACCGCTGCGCCATCGGCGACCGCAGCTTCATCGGCTGCAACACCAACCTGGTGGCCCCGGTGCGGGTGGGCGCGGGGGCCTATATCGCTGCCGGCACCACCGTGACGAAGGACGTGCCGGACGACGCCCTCGCCATCGGCCGCTCCGAGCAGACGGTGAAGGAGGGCTGGGCGGCGCGCCGCCGGGCCATGAAGCACAGCAAGTATTGATCCGCAAGGATTTTTATTTGAATATCTTATATCTCTTACACTCGGGCTATCATCACAAGAAGAAAGAAGAGGGAAGTTACCATGATTGCACACGGCAAGGATATCAAGATTTTTACCGGCAACGCCAGCCCCGCCCTGGGCGCCGCCATCTGCGAGCAGGTGGGCGTCAAGCTGGGGGAGGCGGAAGTGAAGTGCTTTTCCGACGGCGAGGTGGCGGTCTCCCTGTTTGAGAGCGTCCGCGGCAGCGACGTTTTCCTGGTCCAGTCCACCTGCTCCCCCGTCAACGACAACCTGATGGAGCTGCTGGTGATGATCGACGCCTGCAAGCGCGCCAGCGCCGGCCGCATCACCGCCGTCATCCCCTATTTCGGCTATGCCCGCCAGGACCGCAAGGCCAAGGCCAGAGACCCCATCAGCGCCAAGCTCGTGGCCAACATGATCGTGGCCGCCGGCGCGGACCGCGTGCTGACCATGGACCTGCACGCCGCCCAGATCCAGGGCTTCTTTGACATCCCCGTGGACCACCTGGTGGGCAACCCCATCTTCGCGGACTACTACGCCAAGAAGTTCGGCGAGAAGTGCGACGACATGGTGGTGGTCTCCCCCGACGTGGGCAGCGTGGCCCGCAGCCGCGCCTTCGCCCAGAAGCTGCACATGCAGCTGGCCATCGTGGACAAGCGCCGCCAGAAGGCCAACCACAGCGAGGTCATGAACGTCATCGGCGACGTGAAGGGCAAGGAGTGCATCCTTTTCGACGACATGATCGACACCGCCGGCACCCTCTGCCACGCGGCGGAGGCCATCATCAAGATCGGCGGCGCCACCAAGGTCTACGCCTGCGCCTCCCACGGCGTGCTGTCCGGCCCCGCCATCGAGCGGCTGAACAACAGCGTCATCACCGAGGTGGCCCTGCTGGACACCATTCCCGACACCAAGAGCCAGCTCTGCGACAAGCTGCACTACCTCACCGTGGCCCCCCTCTTCGGCGAGGCCATCGAGCGCATCTATCAGGAGATCTCCGTCTCCAAGCTGTTCCGCTGAGAGACGGTCCGTTTACGAAGCATGTTCCGCCGCGGCGCGTACGCGGCGGAACGTGTTTCCCGGCCCGCGAAACGCGCGGGGCGGAGCATTTGCCGGGAAAGGAGCGAAGGGCATGCTGTTTGGAAAATTCGGCGGCGGCAGCGTCAGCTGGCTGCTGGTGTGCCTGGGTAACCCCGGGCGGGAATACGCGGAGACCCGGCACAACGTGGGCTTTCTCGCGGCGGACCTGCTTTCCCGGGAAAAGGGCGTGAAGGTGGATCGGCTCAAGTTCCGCGCCCTGACGGGCACGGTGACGCTGGGGGGCGAAAAGGTCCTGGTCATGAAGCCCCAGACCTTCATGAACCTGAGCGGCGAGGCCGTGGGCCAGGCCGCCCGCTTTTACAAGCTGCCGCCCCAGCGGGTGCTGGTCATCCAGGACGACGTGGCCCTGCCCCTGGGGAAGCTGCGCATCCGGGCCAACGGCAGCGCCGGGGGCCACAACGGGCTGAAAAGCATCATCGCCCACCTGGGGTCGGAGGAGTTCCCCCGCATCAAGGTGGGCGTGGGCGCGCCCCAGCACCCGGAGCATGAGATGGTGGACTGGGTCATCGGGAAGTTCACGCCCGCCGAGCGGAAGGTGCTGGATCAGGCCCTGCAAAAGGCCGTGGACGCGGCGGAGTGCGTGATCGGGGAGGGCGTGCAGAAGGCCCAGAACCGCTATAACTGACGCGACGCCCCGCCGCACTGCATAGAATCGCATAGAGATAAGAAAGGCACACCCCCTCCCCTCCGGGGCAGGAGTGCGCCCTTTTCCACGTTGAAATTGCCATATTTTACCATATTCGACGGGGCGGAGCCCCTGGAAAAAGGAGGAGACCATCATGCAGAACTTGCGGGACGCGCTGCTGCGGCTGGAGGAAGTGGCGGAGCTGGCCCGGGCGGTGGAAGCGGGGCGCTGCCCCGCCGCTATGACGGGTCTCGGCCCCGTACACCGCGCCCATGTGACGGCGGCGGTGGCGGCGCGGACGGAGCGGCCCGCCTGCGTCATCGTCAGCGATGAGGGGGAGGCCCGCCGCATGGCGGAGGACCTGCGGACCTTCCAGGGGAAGGAGCCGCTACTGCTGCCGGGGCGGGAGCTGCGCTTCCGCGGCGCCGCCTCCAGGGACTGGGAGCAGCGGCGCATGGCGGCGCTGTACCGGCTGGCCACGGAGGAAAACCTGACGGTGGTGGCCACGGTGGAGAGCCTGCTGTACCGCACCATCCCCCGGGAGGTGCTGCTTCAGACCGCGGCGGAGCTGCGCCTGGGCGGGCGCTATGACCTGGAGGCTCTGGCGGAGAAGCTGGTGCGGGCGGGCTATGTCCGCACGCAGCAGGTGGAGGGCCCCGGCCAGTTCGCCCTGCGCGGCGGCATCCTGGACGTGTTCTCGCCGCTGATGGAGCAGCCCGTGCGCTGCGAGTTCTTCGGCGACGAGGTGGACTCCATGGGCCTGTTCGACACCGGCACCCAGCGCCGGGTGAAGAATGTGAAGTACGCCCTGGTGCTGGCGGCGGAGGAGGTGCTGGCGGACTTCGCCGAGGGAGGCCGGGAGGGCCTGGCGGCGAAGCTGGAGAAGCTGGCGGCGAAGTATGAGAAGAAGGAGCCGGGCCAGACCCGGGCCCGGACGCTCAGAAGCGACGCGGAGCTGCTGCGGGCGGGGGCATCCCTGCCCGCGCCGGACCGCTACGCCGCCGCGGTCTACGGCGGCATGGCCACGGCCTTCGACTACCTGCCGCCGGAGGCGCTGGTGGTGCTGAGCGACACGCCCCGGGTGCTGGAGCGGCTGCGGGGGGCGCTGCTGGAGTGGAAGCAGGATATGGAGACGCTGCTGGAGGAGGGGCTCCTGGCGGGGGAGTTCTCCCGCCTGGCATTGGAGAGCGGCGAATTCACGGCGCGGCTCGCGGACTGGCCCGTCTGTTATCTGGACGCCCTGCCCACCTCCCGCTATCCCGCGCCGCCGAAAAAGCTGCTGACCCTCATGGCCAAGCAGCTGGCCTCCTACGGCGGCAGTCTCGACACCGCCGCGGCGGACATGGAGCAGTACCTGCGCCACGGCACGGCGGTGCAGGTGCTCTGCGGCAGCGAGGGGCGGGCCAGAAATCTGCAGGCGCTGCTGCGGGACAAGGGCGTCACGGCGGCGCTGGACTTCGACGGCCAGCAGCTGCCCTCCCCCGGAGAGGTGCGCATCGCCATCGGCGCCCTCAGCGCGGGAATGGAGTACCCGGCGCTGGGCCTCGCGGTGCTGACGGAGGGACAGCTTCTCGCCCAGGGCGGCAAAAAGAAGCGCGCCGCCGCCGGCAGGGACGACAGCCGCCGGCGTATCCAGTCCTTCACAGACCTGACCCCCGGCGATCTGGTGGTCCACGCCCACCACGGCGTGGGCCGCTTTGTGGGCATCCAGCGGATGCCGGTGGACGGCGTGGAAAAGGACTATATCAAGATCGCCTACGCGGGGAGCGACTGCCTCTACGTCCCCGCCACCAGCCTGGACCTTGTCAGCAAGTACATCGGCGGAGGCGAGGAGCCGGAAAAGACCAAGCTCAGCCGCCTGGGCGGTACGGACTGGGCCAGGGCCACCCGCAAGGCCAAGGCCGCGGCCAAGGACCTGGCCAAGGGACTCATCGCGCTCTACGCCGAGCGGCAGCGCCGCCCGGGCTACGCCTTCTCCCCGGATTCTCCCTGGCAGCAGGAGTTTGAGGCGTCCTTTGAGTACGAGGAGACGGACGACCAGCTGCGCTGCATCGAGGAGATCAAGCGGGACATGGAGCGCCCCGTTCCCATGGATCGCCTCCTCTGCGGCGACGTGGGCTACGGCAAGACGGAGGTGGCCCTGCGGGCGGTGATGAAGTGCGTGCTGGACGGCAAGCAGGCCGCCATTCTGGTGCCCACCACGGTGCTGGCCCAGCAGCATTACGCCACGGCCCTCCACCGTTTCCGCAGCTACCCGGTGAACGTGGCGGTGCTGTCCCGCTTTCAGTCCCCCAAGCAGTCGGCGCAGATCCTGAAGGACCTCTCCGAGGGGCGCGTCGACCTTCTCATCGGCACCCACCGGCTGCTGCAGAAAGGCATCAAATTCAAGGACTTAGGCCTGCTCGTCATCGACGAGGAGCAGCGCTTCGGCGTGACCCACAAGGAAAAGCTCAAGGAGCTGTCCCGGCAGGTGGACGTGCTGACCCTCTCCGCCACGCCCATCCCCCGGACGCTGAACATGGCCCTCAGCGGCATCCGGGACATGAGCACCATCGAGGAGCCGCCGCGGGAGCGGCAGCCGGTGCAGACCTATGTGCTGGAGCATGAGTGGCCGGTGCTGCTGGACGCCATCCGCCGGGAGATCGGCCGGGGCGGCCAGGTCTACTACCTCCATAACCGGGTGGAGAGCATCGACATGACCGCCTCCCGGCTCAAAAGCATGCTGGGGGAGGAGGCGAGAGTCCTCACGGCCCACGGCAAGCTCAGCGAGCAGGAGCTCTCCTCCGTCATGCAGAAGATGGTGGACGGCGAGGCGGACGTGCTGGTCTGTACCACCATCATCGAAACGGGCATCGACATCCCCAACGTCAACACCCTCATCATCGAGGACGCGGACAGGCTGGGCCTGGCCCAGCTGCACCAGATCCGGGGCCGCATCGGCCGCAGCGCCCGCCGGGCCTACGCCTACATGACCTACCGCCCGGCGAAGATCCTGACGGAGGTGGCCGCCAAGCGCCTGGCCGCCATCCGGGAGTATGTGGAGTTCGGCAGCGGCTTCAAGATCGCCATGCGGGATCTGGAGATCCGGGGCGCGGGCAACCTGCTGGGCCCGGAGCAGAGCGGCTACATGATGAGCGTGGGCTATGACATGTACCTGCAGCTGCTGCAGGAGGCGGTGCTGGAGGAGCAGGGCGAGGTACCGAAGAAAAAGCTGGAATGCTCCGCCGACCTGACGGTCAGCGCCAACATCCCCGAGCGCTATGTCCCCTCCCCGGAGCAGCGCATGGACCTCTACCGCCGCATCGCCGCCATCCGGGGCGCCGCGGACGCGGACGACGTGCTGGACGAGCTGACGGACCGCTACGGCGAGCCGCCGAAGAGCGTGCTGGCCCTGCTGGACGTGGCGCTGCTGCGCGCCGCCGCCGTGGAGGCGGGGGTGGCGGATATCACCCAGAAGGGCGACACAGTGCTGCTGCGCCTGGGCGAGGTGGACGTGCAGCGCCTGGCCGCCGTGTGCGGTCTCGCCAAGTACCGCGGGCGGCTGCGGCTGCTGGCGGGAGAGGAGCCGGGACTGTCCCTGCGGCTGAAAAAGGGCGAGGACGTGCTGGAGAGCGCCCTGGCGCTGGTGGAGGATCTGAAGCTCTCCGGGGGCTGAGCATCCCGGCGGCTTGCTTTTTCTCCGCACAGACGTTACAATGGTACCGCTTAGGCTTTGGCCTGCGGCCGCGCCCCCGGCGGGCGGCGCGGGAACGACGACCCACACAGGCTTGCGCGGCCGGCGGCCTCCGCCGGCGGGAAAGGAGAACAAATCAGCATGAAGCATTTGAAAAGAGCGGCGGCGCTGGTCATGGCGCTGGCGCTGACGGCGTCCCTGGCGGCCTGCGGCATGAGCAAGGGCAGCCGCACGGACGGCATCTATTACGACGCCACCGGCGTCAGCCCCGACGCGGTGCTGCTGCAGGTGGACGGCATCGACGTCACCGCCGAGCGGTATTTCTACTGGCTCTATAACGCCGCCAGCAACGCCGCCATGTACTGCGGCGCCGACGGCTTCGGCCAGGAGGCCGACGAGGGGCTGACCTACGCCCAGTCCTGCCTGGACTTCACCCTGGAGACCGCCAGGGAGTACTGTCTGGTGGAGAAGTGGGCCAAGGAGTACGGCCTCGCCGTCTCCGAGGAGACCGCCGCGGACATCGAATCGGAGATCTCCGCCTACGAGGAGCAGTACGGGGACTTCGGCTTCGACTACATGGGCATCACCCGGGAGACCATGGAGTACTTCTATACGGCGTTTGAGTATTACGACATGCTCCAGCTCTCCACCACGGAGGAGGGCGGCGCCCTGGCCCCCACGGAGGAGGAACTGGACGCCTATGTGAAGGAGGCGGGCCTGATGAAGGCCGACCATATCCTCCTGGCCACCCAGGACCTGTACACCGGCGAGGAGCTGGACGAGGAAACCAGACAGGCCCAGTACGCCAAGGCCCAGGAGCTGCTGGCCCAGCTGCAGGCGGCGGAGGACCCGGAGACGCTGTTCGCGGAGCTGGCGGATGAGTACAGCGAGGACCCCGGCCGCAGCTACTATCCCGACGGCTATGTCTTCGGCCCCGGCGAGATGGTGCCGGAGTTCGAGGAGGCGGCCGCCGCCCTGGAGGAGGGCGAGATCAGCGGCATCGTGGAGAGCGATTCCGGCTACCACATCCTGCTGCGCAAGGCCCTGTCCAAGGAGGAGCTGGTGGCCGACGGCAGCTACTTCTCCTATCTGCTGGAGAAGGAAGCCGGCGAGATGGAGATCAAGTTCAGCAGCCTGTACGAGGAGACGGTGGCGGCGCTGGACGTGGGACAGTTCTATCAGGACGTCTACGCCGCGCGGAACACGCTGTATGAGGCCTACGAGGCGGAGCAGGACGCCGCAGCCGGCGGTGAAGAGCAGGACGGCAGCGGCGACGGCAGCAGCGGCGGTGACGGAGACGGCGAAGCCGTGGGCTGAGCCGGCGGGACGCAAAAAAGCGGAGGCGCATGAACGCCTCCGCTTTTTATTATACTATGACCGGGAGCCGGTCCGGCGCGCAGCTCAAAAGAGCGTGCCGGGGTCCTGCTGGCGGTACTGTGCGATGCGCTCGCGCAGCCCCAGCTCCGAGAGGGTGCGGTAAAAGGCCAGCAGCACCGAGGGGAAGGACAGCAGGGTGCTGACGAGGACCACGGCCGCGTCGGGCAGGCCCGCCGTCAGCATGGTGTAGTACTGCATATACTGCCAGACGATCAGAGGCAGGGAGCAGAGCAGCCCCCAGCCCAAAAAGCTCAGGTCCAGCAAAAACAGCTCCGACTTGAAGCCCTTCAGCTCCGCCGCGCTGCGCCGCAGGGCCTCCACCACCCCCGTCTGCGGGTCCTCGCAGAGGATATAGAGCGCGAAGCGGTAGCGGTACAGCAGGATAAAGCCGGGGACGATGAACAGCATCAGACCCAGCATCACCAGCAGGCTCTCCAGCGCCAGCAGGGCGATGAAGCGGAGGGGGAAGGAGAAGCCGTAAAACAGGTCGGCGTAGGCCGACGGCTCTCCCCGGCGGGCGGCCAGGCAGTACGCCGCGCGGCTCGCCTCCAGCAGCAGGGAGATCAGCCCTGTCAGGATATAGACGAAAATGCCCACAGGGCCGGAGTTCATCAGCGACTCGTAGGTGGTGCCGGAGCAGAACAGGTCCGCCAGATTCAGCACGGCGGTGACGAGCAGCAGCAGCGCGGCGAAACGCAGCACCGGCGGCTGCGCTCGGCGCAGGATCTCGCGGGACTCCCTTCGGATCTCAGAACGGATGATCATGGTACGCCTCCTTGCAGGCCGATATTAACCCAAGTATGAAGGGCATTATAACATTTTGCCGTCAGAATCACAAGAAATTCCAGGCAAAAAGCAAAAATTTAACATTCTCACCCAAAAATTGCAGTGAATTGACCCAAAAACCATGGGAGAAAATTATTGAAACCTAACAAAAAGCCTCAAAAAACCGAAAAAGATTCGAAGGAAAGGTGGACTTCAATTTTTCGGTGGTGTATGATATCTGAGTTAAATAATAGTGGGCGCGTGCCCGCTATGATTGTAGTATGAGAGGTGAAGACAATGGCACACGCATTCTTTGGCGGCGTTCATCCCAATGACATGAAAGCCGCCACAAAGGACAAGGCCATCGAGCAGCTGGCAGCCCCGGCGCAGGTGGTCATCCCCATGTCTATGCACATTGGCGCGCCCAGCAAGCCCATCGTCTCGGTGGGCGACAAGGTCAAGGTTGGCCAGAAGATCGGCGAACCCGGCGGCTTTGTCTCCGTGCCTGTGCATGCATCTGTCTCCGGTACTGTGGTGGCCGTGGAGCCCCGTCCCTTCAGCATGGGCGGCACCATGATGGCGGTAGTCATCGAAAACGACTTCCAGGATACCGTGAGCGAAGAGGTCCAGCCCCCCGCCGACCCGGAGAGCCTGACGCCTGAGCAGCTCTGCGAGATCGTGAAGAACGCCGGCATCGTCGGTATGGGCGGCGCCACGTTCCCCACCCACGTCAAGATCAGCGGCGGCATCGGCAAGGTGGACACCGTCATCATCAACGCGGCGGAGTGCGAGCCCTACATCACCGGTGACCACCGCACCATTCTGGAGCGGCCGGAAGAGGTGGTGGGCGGCGCCAAGCTGCTGGCCAAGATGTTCGGCCTGGACAAGGTCCATCTGGGCATCGAGGACAACAAGATGAACGCGGTGGAGACGCTCAAGCGCGTCATCGAGGAGACCAAGGCCCCCGTGATCCTGGACGTGTTCCACACCCGTTACCCCCAGGGCGCTGAAAAGCAGCTCTGCCAGGCCGTCACCGGCCGCCAGGTGCCTCCCGGCGCCCTGCCCGCCGCCATCGGCTGCGCCGTGTTCAACCTGAACACCACCTGCGCCATCTACCGCGCGGTGTACCAGGGCATGCCCGTGGTGAAGAAGATCGTCACCGTCTCCGGTTCCGGCGTCATCGAGCCGAAGAACCTGGAGTGCCCCATCGGCACCCCCGTCTCCAACCTCTTCGACGCCTGCGGCGGATTGAAGGACGAGACCTACAAGCTCATTATGGGCGGCCCCATGATGGGCCTTGCCCAGTACAGCACCGAGGTCTCCGTGGGCAAGGGCACCGGCGCCATGCTGGCCTTCGCCGGCGACGAGGAGCGCACGGTGGAGAACCCCTCCTGCATCCGCTGCGGCAAGTGCGTCAGCGTCTGCCCCATGCACCTGGAGCCCCTGTATATGTATAAGTACGGCCAGAAGGATATGATGGCCGAGGCGGAGGCCGCCAACGTCATGGACTGCATCGAGTGCGGCGCCTGCACGTACAACTGCCCCGCCCGCCTGCACCTGGTGCACATGTTCCGCACCTGCAAGCAGAAGATCAACGAAGCCCGCCGCGCGGCCAAGGCCAAGGCGGACGCGGAAGCTGCCGCCGCCGCGGCGAAGAAGGAGGCGTAAGCAAATGACAGATTATAAGAATTTGAAGCTGATCGCCACTTCCTCCCCCCACATCCGGGAAAAGACCGACACCCGCGCCATCATGCTGGACGTGATCATCGCCATGGTGCCGGCGCTGGCGATCGCCGTGTGGAACTGGGGCGTCCGGCCCCTGCTGATGGTGGCGGTGTCCGTGGTCGGCTGCGTGTTTTTCGAGTGGCTGTACCGTAAGCTCACCAAAAAGCCCCAGACCATCGGCGACCTGTCCGCCGTGGTCACGGGTATGCTGCTGGCCTATGTCTGCCCGGTGTACCTGCCCTACTGGATGCTCCTCGTGGGCGCGTTCTTCGCCATCGTGGTGGTGAAGCAGCTCTACGGCGGCATCGGCAAGAACTTCTTAAACCCCGCCCTGGCGGGCCGCGCGGCGCTGCTGGCCTGCTACGCCTCCGCCATGACCACCTGGGCGGCTCCCATGACGAAGGCGCCCCTCGGCTCCGCCGTGGACGCCGCCACCGCGGCGACGCCCATGGCCCTGATGAAGGGCGGCGCCTTCGCCGACCTGACCGCGACGTACTCCCTCTCCGACATGTTCATCGGCCGCATCGGCGGCTCCATCGGCGAGGTCTCCGCGCTGATGCTGCTCATCGGCGGCGCCTGGCTCATCGGCCGCAAGGTCATCAGCTGGCACACCCCCGTCGCGTACATCGCTACCGTCGCAGTACTTACCTTCATCTTCCCCAGAGGCAACGATCCTTTGCAGTGGATGCTGTATAATGTCCTCGGAGGCGGCCTGATGCTCGGCGCCATCTTCATGGCCACCGACTACGCCACCTCTCCCGTGACCAAGAAGGGCCAGCTGCTCTTCGGCCTGGGCTGCGGCCTGCTCACCGTCATGATCCGCTACTTCGGCTCCTATCCCGAGGGCGTGTGCTACTCCATCCTCGTGATGAACTGCACCACCTGGCTCATCGACAAGTACGTCAAGCCCGCGCGCTTCGGCGTCAGCCGTGAGGATGCCAAGGCGGCCAAGAAACAGGCAAAGGAGGCGGCGAAATAATGAAGATCCAACCCAAATTCATCGTGAAGATCGCCGGCACCCTGCTGGTCATCTCCCTCGTCGTGGCGGGCCTGCTGGGTCTCGTCAACGGCGTGACGGCGGACAAGATCGCCGCCATCAACGCGGAGAACACCGCCGCCGCCATGAACCAGGTGGTGACGGTGGAGAACGCGGAATACACCCCCCTGGAGATCAGCGAGGACGTCGCGGCCGCCGCGGCCGCTTACGCCACCCTGGACTCCCTGTATGAGGTCCGCGCCGGCGGCGAGCTGGCGGGCTATACCGTGAAGATCATCGCCAGCGGCTCCCAGGGCAGCATCGAAATGATGGTGGGCACCGACACGGCGGGCGCCGTCACCGGCGTCGCCATCGTGGACCACTCCGAGACCTCCGGTATCGGCAGCAAGGTCATGACCAACGTCAACGGCGTGCTGGATCAGTTCAAGGGCATGTCCGGCGCCGGCACCCTGGCCGTGGGCCAGAACGTGGACGCCATCTCCGGCGCCACCGTCTCCTCCAAGGGCGTGACCGCCGGCGTCAACGCCGCGCTGGCCGCCGTGGAAGCGCTGGGTTAAGAAAGGGGGCTATGAGAAATGAATTTTAAGAAACAGCTGAAGGAAGGTCTCATCACCCAGAACCCCGTGCTGGTGCAGCTGCTGGGCATGTGCTCCACCATGGCTATCACCACCTCCATTTCCAACGGCCTGGGCATGGGCGTCAGCGTGCTGATCATCCTGACCTGCTCCAACATCGCGATCTCCGCCCTGCGGAAGATCATCCCCGGCGAAGTGCGTATCGCCTGCTACATCGTGGTCATCGCCGGCTTCGTCACCATGGTGGACCTGCTGCTGCAGGCCTTCCTGCCTGACATCGCCAAGTCCCTGGGCGTGTTCATCCCGCTGATCGTCGTCAACTGCATCATCCTGGCCCGTGCGGAGAGCTTCAGCTCCAAGAACGGCATCGGCGCCTCCGCGGTGGACGGCATCTGCCAGGGCATCGGCTACACGCTGGTGCTGCTGGTGCTCTGCTTCTTCCGTGAGCTGCTGGGCAACGGCACGCTGCTGGGCATCAAGGTCATGCCCGCGTCCTACACGCCGGCTCTGATGCTGGTGCTGCCCGTGGGCGGCTTCCTCTGCCTCGGCACCCTGATCGCCGTCATGCAGTGGGCGCTTGCCAAGAGCGCGGCTAAAAAAGAAAAGAAGGAGGCTGAACAGGCATGAGTGTAACCAGTTTGCTTGCGATCTCCCTGGGCGCTATCCTGACGAACAACTTCATCTTCTCCCAGTTCCTGGGTATCTGCCCCTTCCTGGGCGTGTCCAAGAAGATCGACACCGCCGTAGGCATGGGCCTCGCCGTGACCTTCGTCATGGGCCTCGCCTCCGCCTTCGCCTATTTCGTCAACCGCCTGCTGATCGCCCTGGGCCTGGAGTACATGCAGACCGTGGCGTTCATCCTGGTCATCGCGGCGTTGGTGCAGTTCGTGGAGATGTTCCTGAAGAAGGCTATGCCCACGCTGTACACCGCCCTGGGCGTGTACCTGCCCCTGATCACCACCAACTGCGCGGTGCTGGGCGT
>JBJDYT010000066.1:0-15181 GCA_051867635.1 Oscillospiraceae bacterium | reverse complement strand
CTGAAGAAGTACTACACCTACGACGAGGCCACCGGCCAGTTCACCGACTTCCCCAGCCTGTCCTACCTGTACAACACCAGCGAGGGCCACAAGGCCGTCGGTGAGTACCTGCAGGGCGCTCTGGCCGCCGTGGGCATCAACATGACCCTGGAGAACCAGGAGTGGAACACCTTCCTGAACACCCGTAAGGCTGGCGACTTCTCCATCGCCCGCAACGGCTGGCTGGCCGACTACAACGATCCCATCTCCTTCCTGGATATGTGGGTCTCCGGCTCCGGCAACAACGACGTCCAGTACGGCAAGGGCGCCAACGCGGACCTGGCCATGTACAACCTGGATCTGACCGACTACGGCTACGACATCAAGGTGGAGAACGGCACCTGGGCGCAGACCTACGACGTGCTCATCAGCACCATCAAGAGCTGCACCGATACCGAGACCCGCTATGAGCTGATGCACCTGGCCGAGGATATGCTGATGGATACCGGCTGCATCGTGCCTCTGTACTTCTACACCGATATCTACATGCTGGATGACAGCGTGCACGGCTTCTTCTCCAACCCCCTCGGCTACAAGTACTTCATGTACTGCACCATCGGCTGATCCCTCCGGTTCTGACAAAGCCCGCGCCGCGGCGCAGGCTCCGGAGCATCTGTGATGACGGCCGGCCCGCCTTCCTGACGGAAGGCGGGCCGGTCTTTTACCTGCCAAAAAGCCGGCGCGGCCTGTGGCCGCGCCGGCTTTTTGGCGTTCTTACTGCTCGTTTTTCAGCCGCCGGATGTCCTCCCCGAAGAAGGCCAGCTGGCGGTACTCCCCCTCGAGCCTGGAGCGGATCTGGGGCGAATAGCGCCGTCCCAGCTCCGCGGGGTGGAGGTTCGTGTTGATGATGGTGCATTTCTTCTCCTGCAGGCGGCCGTTGACGATCTGATAGAGGGCGCTGCGGACGAACTCCGTGAGAAGCTCCGTGCCCAGGTCGTCCATGATCAGCAAATCGCAGCCCAGCACCCGGGCCACCTCGTCCTCCGCCTCGCCGTTTTCTCCGTCCCGGCCGAACTTCTGCCGCTCGAACTGGGAGAAGATATGCCCCGCCGTGTCGTACACCACGCTGAAGCCCTTTTCGCTGACCTCCCGGGCGATGCAGGCGGAGAGGAAGGTCTTGCCCAGGCCCGGGTCCCCGAAGAGCAGCAGGTTGTCCTGATGGCGGCCGAATTTATAGGCGTAGCTGCTGCAGGTCTCGTAGATCAGCTCCATGTTCTCCCGGGGCGACACGCCGCTGCGCTCGTCCGGGCGCTGGCTGTACCAGGCAAAGGAGAAGGTGTCGAAGCTCTGGTTTCCCAGGTCCAGCAGATGGGACAGCTCCGCGATCTGCTCGCGGACATAATAGGCCTTCAAACAGCGGCAGACCCCCGCCTCCGTATAGCCCGTGTCGCCGCAGAGGGAGCAGGCGGGCCGGTACTCCAGCACGTCCGCCGCCAATCCGTAGCTGCGGAGGATCTCGGCGCGCTCCCGCTGCAGCGCCAGATTCTCCCGCTGGATCTCCCGCATGGCCCCCTCCACGTCCGCGCCGCTGCGCAGCGCCCGGGAGACGATCTGGGCCATGGTCTGGCGCAGCTCCTGCTGGATCTCCGCCAGGCGGGGGATGCGGCGCAGCAGCTCGCTCTCCTTCTGGCGGAAGTCCTCCTCCCGCTTCTGCCGGTCCGCCTCGAAGCGCTCCAGCGCCCGGTGCAGCAGCTTTCCGTCGTATGCCACGCTTTGTTCCCCCCTTTATTTCTTCCGGTGCATCCTCTGCACATACTGCTGGATGTCGTTGTCCTTTTCCGCCCTGCGCTCCGGCGCTTCGGCGCGCTTCGGCGCGGCGCTGTCGCCGCGCTCGATCTCCTCCGGCGTGTGCAGGCCCTTTTCGTGCCAGCGCCGCAGGATGCCGCTGAGATAGCCCCATTTCAGCTCGTGGCAGCGCAGCACGGTCCTGTCGTAGGCCAGGGCCACCGCCTCCGGCGGAAAGCCCATGTCGATCCACTCCGTGAGGTACTTCTCCTCCGACGGGGCGGGGGCGCGGTCCCCCAGCTGCAGCGCCTGCATATAGCGCGGCAGCAGCTCCTGGCGCTTATGGTAGGTCTTTAAGTACGCGTTGGCCCTGGCGAGGCTGTCGATGCCCCGGCGGCTCCAGAGGTAGCCCTCCTTCTCGATCTGCCGCAGGGTGGGCCGCCGTCCGGGACCGTAGGAGCGCTCCGCCCGCTCCACGCAGTGGCAGGCCAGCTGGTAGATCACGTCCGCCGGGAGGGAGACGTAGTCGTACAGGCCCAGGAGCGTCGCGGTGTCCGCCGTGGTGAGGCGGCGGCCCAGCAGCTTCTCCACCTCCTGGCGCAGCAGGCGGAAGGTCTCGTCCCCCTCCAGCCGCTCGGCAACGTCGGTCTGGCTGTACGCCGGCCGCTCCTCCGCGGGCTCCACAGGGGCGCTCTGCCGCTCCCCGAGAAGGCCCAGCTCCGCCAGCGTCCGCTCCGCGGCGCTCTGCCGCTCGGGGGAAAAGCGCAGCTCCTTCGCCACGGAAGCTGCGCTGACCTGTCCCCGGTGGCGCAGCAGGCAGAGATACAGCAGCGCCGCGTCGCCGTCGCCCCGCTCCGTCAGCTTGTCCGCCGCCGCCGCGGGGATGGCGATGCTCTCCGGCCTTGCGAGCTGCAACAGGTAATCCGCCATGGCCGCGCCTCCCTTCCTTCGTTTCCTCCCATTTTACATGATTCCCAGCGCTTCGTAAACAGAAATTTCGCGCTTTCCCCCCTTTCCCGCCGCCACTTTCCGGAAAATTGCCAAAGGGGGATTTACCCCCGCCTTTTTTGTGCTATAATGAAAATGTATTGGTATCGCTACGCGCCGCGGCCCTTACCGCCGCGCAGGAGCAAGAATCGCCGGGGTCCCCCCGCGGAACATGGAGGTCAGTCATGGAAAATCGTATCGTCATCAGCATCTGCGGCGAGGAATACACCCTTCTCGCGGACGAAGCCCCCTCTTATATGCAGAAGGTGGGGCAGTATGTGGACAGCAAAATGTCCGAGACCCTGCGCAGCGCGAAGGTGGGCCGCACGGACGCCGCCGTGCTGACCGCGCTGAATCTGGCGGACGAACTGATGAAGGCCCAGCAGAACGCCGAAAACCTCCGCTCCCAGCTGAAAGGCTATCTGGACGAGGCCAACCGCGCCAAAAGCGAGATCTCGGAGCTGAAGCGGGAGCTGCTCCGCCTGCAGAATAACCGCGGCGGGAACAATCAACAGAACCAGCAGAACCATCAGAACCGCCGATGAGCCGGCCCGAGCTGCTTGCCCCCGCCGGGTCCCGGGAAGCCCTCATCGCCGCCGTGCAGGCGGGGGCGGACGCGGTCTACCTGGGCTATGGGGACTTCAACGCCCGGCGCAACGCGAAAAACTTCTCGGCGGAGGAATTCCGGGAGGCGGTGGACTACTGCCACCTCCGGGGCGTGAAGGTGTATCTCACGCTGAACACCCTCCTCACCGACCGGGAGCTTCCCGGCGCGGCGGAGACCGCGCGGCACGCCGCGCGCTGCGGCGTGGACGCGATTTTGGTGCAGGACTTCGGCGTGCTGGAGCTGCTGCGGCAAGTGACGCCGGAGACGCCCCTCCACGCCAGCACCCAGATGAGCCTGTTCACCCTCGGCGGCGTGGAGGAGGCGGCGCGTCTCGGCATGACCCGGGCGGTGCTGGCACGGGAGCTCTCCCGGGAGGACACGCGGTACATTACGGAGCGCGCGCCCATTGAGATCGAGTCCTTCGTCCACGGCGCGCTCTGTATGTGCTACAGCGGCCAGTGCGCCATGAGCGCCGTCATCGGCGGACGCAGCGGCAACCGGGGTCTCTGCGCCCAGCCCTGCCGCCTGCCCTACGGCGTGGACGGCAAGGCAAACGGCCACCCCCTGTCGCTGAAGGACAGCTGTCTCGCCCGGGAGGTGCCCGAGCTGGCAGAGATGGGCGTGGCGTGCCTGAAGCTGGAGGGACGCATGAAGCGGCCCGAGTATGTGGCCCTCGTGACGGACGTTTACGCCCGCCTCATCCGGGAAAACCGCCCCGCCACGGCGGAGGAGCTGGCGCTGCTGGAGGAGGTCTTCAGCCGCAGCGGCTTTACACAGGACTACTGGGAGGGCAAAAAGGGCCCCCAGATGTTCGGCGTTCGTCCGGAGTCCGCGCCGGAGCCGAAGGCGCTGTACGCCAGGGCCCGGGCCATCTATGAAAAGGAAGACCGGCGGCTCGTCGGCGTCCGCCTGGTCTGCCGCCTGCGGCCGGGCGTTCCCGCTTCGCTGACGGCGGAGGACGGCGACGGCAACCTGGCCGCCGTTTCCGGCGACGTGCCGGAGGCCGCCCGCAGCCGCGCCCTCACCGCGGAGGAAGTGGCGCAAAGGCTCAGCAAGACCGGCGGCACCGCCTTCCGGGCGGAGGAGGTGACGGTGGAGCTGGCGCCGGGGCTGATGCTCAGCGCCGCCGCGCTCAACGCCCTGCGCCGGGAGGCGCTGGACCGTCTCGCCGCCCTCAGGACGGAGGTAACGCCCCGGATAGAGCGCGACTTCATCCCTGCCCCTAAAGAGCCGGGGGAAAGCGGCCCGCCCCGCTTCACCTGCTCTATCAAGCGTCCCGAGCAGCTGACGGAGCAGCTCGTGGCCTGCGGCCCCGCCCGGGTGGATATCCCGCTGGAGCTCATCGGCGAAATGGACCTCGCCCCTTATCTGGGCCGGACGGAGCTCTGCGCCGTGCTGCCCCGGGTCTGGCGGGATAAAGACGAGCCGAAGCTGCGCCGGCAGCTCCTGGCGGCCAAGGCCGCCGGGGTCACGGCGGCGGCGGTGGGCAATCTCGGCCAGCTGCCCCTGGTGCAGGACCTGCGGCTGGCCCTGCGGGGGGACTTCGGGCTGAACCTGTTTAACTCCCAGGCCCTGCTCTTTGCCAGGCACCTGGGCCTCTCCTCCGCCACCGTCTCCTTTGAGCTGCGGCGCGAGCAGATCCGGGACCTCAGCAAGCCCCTGCCCACGGAGGCCGTCGTCTACGGCCGCCTGCCGCTGATGCTGACGGAGAACTGCCTGATCCACAACAGCCTCGGCTGCCGCTGCGAAACGCCCCACGTTCTGCGGGACCGCACCGGCGCGGCCTTCCCCATCCTCCCCGCCTTCGGCTGCCGCAGCGAGCTGCAGAATGCGAAGGTCCTGTTCCTGGCGGACAGAGGAGACTATCGGGATTTGGGCCTGACCTTCGCCCGGCTCCGCTTCACCACGGAGCCGCCGGAGGAATGCGTCCGCGTCTTTCGCCGCTACCTGGGCGAAAACGACTATGTTCCCGCGGACTACACCCGGGGGCTGTACGCCCGGGGCGTGGAATAAGCCCGTTTTTCGACTCCAAACCGTATTTTACTGATGAAATTCTACAAATAGTATTAGGAGACGTCCTATGGAACTGCTCATCAAGCCTCTCTCCCCCCTGCTGGGGAAGGAGATCCCCTATCCCACTTACGCCACGTCCGGCAGCGCCGCGCTGGACCTGCGGGCCTGCACCGAAGCGCCTGTGGTCATCCCCGCGGGGGGGCGGGCGCTGGTCCCCACGGGCCTCGCCATCGCGCTGCCCTCGGCGGAGTATGTGGCGTTGGTCTTCGCCCGGAGCGGTCTCGCCGTGAAGCAGGGGCTGTGCCTTGCCAACGGCGTGGGCGTCATCGACAGCGACTACCGCGGCGAGGTCTGCGTGGGACTGCTGAACACGGGGACGGAGGACTACACCGTCCTCCCCGGCGACCGCATCGCCCAGCTCATGGTGACGCCCGTGGCGCGGCCCGCGCTGACCGTCACAGACGAGCTGCCCGATACCGCCCGGGGCGCGGGGGGCTTCGGCTCCACCGGGCGGTAACGCCGCCGCGGCGGCGGAGGGCTGCGCCGATCTCCCCGCCCTTCCCGGCGGGCCGCGGCGCGGCGACGAAACTGTATGGAAATCGAGGGACCCCTTTATGCCAAAGATCATTCTCGCCTCCCAGTCCCCCCGGCGGCAGGAGCTGCTGCGCCGCATGGGACTTACCGACTTCCGCGTCCTGGTGCCCCAGGCGGACGAAACCTGCCCTCCCGGCCTTTCGCCGGAGGAGACGGTGGCCCACATTTCCCGGGTGAAGGCCCTGGCGGCGAAGCCCCTGGTCTCGCCGGAGGAGCTCGTCATCGCGGCGGACACCATGGTGTTTCTGGATGATCAGCGTCTCGGCAAGCCCCGGGATGAGGCGGACGCCCTGCGCATGCTCACGGCGCTGCAGGGCCGGCGGCACACCGTCCGCACCGGCGTGACGGTGCTGCAGGGCGGGCGGCTCTCCACAGAGGTGGAGGCGACGGACGTGTATTTCCGCCCCGCCACGGAGCAGGAGCTTCTCGGCTACATCGCCACGGGGGAGCCCATGGACAAGGCCGGGGCTTATGGGGCCCAGGGCCTGGGCGCGCTGCTGGTGGAGCGCATCGACGGGGATTTCTTCAACGTCATGGGCCTGCCCATCCTGCGGCTGTCCCGGATGCTCCGCCCCTTCGGCGTCCGCTTCTTCGATTGAAAGGAGGCCCCTCTTGAAACGATTCCTGCAAAAAAACGGCCTTCTGGTGCTGTTTATCGCCACGGTGGCGGCGGTGACGCTGTGCGTCGTGAACTTTTTCAGCACCAACGCCTCTCCCCTGACCAATGCCGTCAACACCGTCCTGACCCCCATCCGCTCCGGCTTCACCGCCGTGGCGGACTGGGTGGATGAAAAGCTGGCCTATTTTGAGGATATCCAGGCCCTGCAGGAGGAAAACCGGGAGCTGAAAAAGCAGCTGGCGGAGGCGGAGCGGCAGCTCCGGCAGGCCTCCGCCGACAGCGAGGAGAACGAGAAGCTGCGGCAGCTGTTGAACCTCCGCTCCCAGCAGCGGGACTTCACCTATGAGTCCGCCAAGGTCATCCAGCAGGGCGCCTCCAACTGGGAGTCCAGCCTGACGCTGAACCGCGGCACCGACCACGGCGTGGAGACCGGGGACTGCGTCATCACCGAAACGGGCTATCTCGTGGGCGTGGTGGCGGAGGCCGGCGGCAGCTGGTGCAAGGTGCTGACGGTGCTGGATACGGAGTTCTCCCTCGGCGCGCTGAACTTCCGCACGGGGGAGGTCTGCGTGGCCCAGGGCGACTTCCATCTCATGCCGGAGGGCCGCCTCACCGCGAGCTTCGTGGACACGGATTCCGACATGACCGTGGGCGACCTCATCGTGACCTCGGGGCTGGGCGGCTACTACCCCTCCGGGCTGGTCATCGGCTCGGTGGAGTCCATCCAGCGGGACGAGTCGGGTCTTTCCCTGACCGCCACCCTCCTGCCCAAGGCGGAGCTGGAGGAGCTGACCCAGGTCTTCATCATCAAGGACTTCACCATCGTGGACTGATACGCTGCGGAAAGGACCCGACATGGAAACCAGATCCGATCTCATCTTCAAATGGAGCTGCTATTCCGCCCTCACCCTGGCGGTGCTGGCGCTGCAGGCCCTGCTGCTGCCGCGGCTGCAGCTGTTCGGCGTGGGGCTGTTCCTGCCGCCGGTGCTGGCGGCGATCCTCTCCGCCTTTGAACCCGGCGCCCAGGGCATGCTCTTCGCCGCGGTGTTCGGCCTGCTCTGCGATTTCGCTCTGCTGGGCCCCTTCCCCTGCTTTTACCTCGTCACCTTCCTGCTCATCTCCATCGCCTCGGGCCTCATCAGCACCCGCCTACTGAACGCAGGGCTGCTCTGCTCCGCCGCGGTGACGGCGGCGGCCTTTCTGCTCTCCGACGCGGTGCGGGCCCTGTTTTTGATCGCCCGGCACGGCGCCGGACTGGCGGACGTGCTGCTCTACGGCGCCAAGGAGCTGCTGCTGGCGCTGCCCTTCGTGGTGCCGCTGCACTTCCTCTTCGCGGCGTTCCACCGCCGCTTCCACTTCTACGACTGAAACCCCCTCCCCCTGAGAAAGGAGTCCCCGCATGGATCCGAAACAGTTTTCCCGGCGTCTCGCCGTCATCGCCGGCTTTTTCGCCGCCTGTCTCCTCTGCTTCTTCGTCGCCCTGTTCGACGCGCAGGTGACCCACGGCGCGGAAAACCTGGAAAAATCCATCTCCACCATCACCCGGCAGGAGACGGTCCCCGCCTCCCGGGGCATCATCACCGACCGCAACGGCAAGGTCATGGTCTACAACCGCCTGGTCTACACCCTGACCTTCCGCTCCAGCGGCTTTGCCAGCGACGAGGAGGAGAACCTGGCCATCCTGCGGCTGCTGGAGCTGCTGGAAAAATACGAGGTGGAGTGGGTGGACACCCTGCCCATCGACCGCGACTCCCCGCGCTACACCTCCGACAGCATCTCCCCCACCTACCTTTCCCGCTTTTCGGACTACCTGCTGGACCGGAAATTCCAGGAGACGGAGCTGACGGAGGACGCCCCCATCCCCTCCCTCTCCGCCTCGGCGCTGGTGGAAAAGATGCGGGAGGATTTCGGCATCCCGGAGGAGATGGGCTATGCCGACGCCCGGAAGGTGCTGGGCGTGCGCTATGAGCTGGCGGTGCGCAAGCTCGTGAACACCAGCGCCTACGTCATGGCGGAGGACCTGAGCGTGGAGCTCATCAGCGAGATCAACGACGGCAATTATCTGGGCGCCACCGTGGGCACCGGCTCTGTCCGGCAGTACGCCACCGAGAGCGCCGCCCACGTGCTGGGCTATGTGGGGGCCATCGACAAGGACGAATACGCGGTGCTGAAGGAGCAGGGCTACGCCATGGACGCCATCGTGGGCAAGGCCGGCGTGGAGAAGGCCTTTGAGAGCTATCTCCGGGGCCAGAGCGGCAAGCGCGTCATCACCACCGACGACGAGGGCCGCATCACCAGCGAGGTCTACACCGTGGAGCCCCAGCCGGGCCACACCCTGTCCCTGACGCTGGATATGGACTTCCAGGCCAAGGTGGAGGAGATCCTGGCCAGCGCCACCGAGGCCATGACGGCGGAGGACGGCATCGCCCGGGGCGCGGCGGCCGTGGCCATGGGCGTGGGCAACGGCGAGGTGCTGGCCCTGGCCTCCTACCCCACTTACAGCCTCGCCACCTTCAACGAGGACTACACCGAGCTCAGCCAGATGGAGGTCTCCCCCTACTATAACCGGGCCACCTCCGGCACCTACGCCCCCGGCTCCACCTTCAAGATGGTGACGGCGGTGGCCGCGCTGGAGACCGGCGTCATCACCCCCTCCACCACCATCAGGGACGAGGGCGTCTACAAATACTACGCCCCCTCCTACCAGCCCCGCTGCTGGATCTACTCCTCCACGGGCCGTACCCACGGCCGGGTCAACGTCACCGACGCCATCCGGGAGAGCTGCAACTACTTCTTCTACGAGGTGGGCCGCCTGACGGGCATCTCCGTCATCGACGACTACGCCCGGCAGTTCGGCCTGGGCAGCTCCACAGGCATCGAGATCGGGGACAAGGCCGGCACCCTGGCCTCCCCCGAGACCGCGGAGAAGCTGGGTCAGGTCTGGTACGACGGCCAGACCCTGGGCGCCGCCATCGGCCAATCCTATAACGAGTTCACCCCCCTGCAGCTGGCAAACTATATCGCGACGCTGGTGGGCGGCGGCGAGCATTACGCCGCCCATGTGCTGAAAAGCGCCAAGACCTACGACGGCTCGGCCGTGGTGGAGGTCTATGACGAGGGCCCGCTGAACACCGTCAATATGAGCGACTCCACCCGCCAGGCGGTGCTGGAGGGCATGCACCAGCTGGTGCAGAGCGGCAGCGTCTCCTACTCCTTCTCCAACTGCGTGGTGGACGCCGGCGCCAAGACCGGCACCGCCCAGACGGGCCAGGAGAACAACAACGGCGTGTTCGTCTGCTTCGCCCCCTACGACGACCCGGAGATCGTCATCGCCCTGGTCATCGAGAAGGGCGGCAGCGGCTCGGCTCTCGCCAGCGCCGCCGTGGACATGCTCAACGCCTACTTTACCGAGACCCTGCCGGATGACGCCGTCACCGGTGAAAATACTCTGCTTCCCTGAGGAGGAGTCCCTTATGTCCCACCTGTCCATCCGGAGCGGCGCGGTGCCGCCGCTCCGCCCTGTGTTCGACCCCCGCGACAGCCGCTGCAAGACCCCCTTCGGCGCGGCGCCGCTGCACACCGAGATCTGTCTGACCCTGCGCCCCTCTCTCAAGGAAGGGGTGCAGCGGGCTTTTTTGCTGCTGCGCCAGGAATTCTCCGGCAAGGAGCAGGAGCTGCCCATGACCTACGCCGGCAGAGAGGACGGCTGCGCCCTCTTCCGCCTGACCCTCACCGCCCCGGCAGAGCCGGAGCTGCTTTGGTACCACTTCCGGCTGGAGGGAAAAAAGGGGACGGTCCGGCTCTTTGACCGCGCCGGCTTTGTGGAGGACCGCCAGGTGCAGCCCTTCCAGCTGACCGTCTACCGGAAAAACGAGACGCCCCAATGGTTCGGAGAGGGCGTATCCTACCAGATTTTCCCAGACCGCTTTCGCCGTTCCCACATCCCTGACGCCTCCGAAATGATCGGCGCGCGGAAGGTGCACCTGGACTGGGACGAGCCGGTGAACTACCTCCCCCGTCAGGAGGAGCCCCAGTGGTGTTACGACTTCTTCGGCGGCGATCTTCGGGGCATCACGGAGAAGCTGCCGTACCTGGCCTCCCTCTCCGTCCGGACCATCTACCTCTGCCCCATTTTCGAGTCCAGCTCCAACCACCGCTACAACACCGCCGACTATCTGCGCATCGACCCCATGCTGGGGGACGAGGAGGCCTTCCGCACCCTCTGCGCCGAGGCGGCGAAGCTGGGCATCCGGGTGATGATCGACGGCGTGTTCAACCACAGCGGCCACGACAGCCGCTACTTCAACGCCTCCGGCTATTTTCCGGAGCCGGGCGCGGCCCAGTCCCAGGACTCCCCCTACTATCCCTGGTACCGCTTCAGCAAGTGGCCCAAGGAGTACGAGAGCTGGTGGGGCATCTCCTCCCTCCCGGCGGTGAACGAGCTGTGCCCCTCCTATCTCGACTTCATTGTGACGGGCCAGGACTCCGTGGTGCGGCGCTGGCTGCGCTCCGGGGCCTCCGCCTGGCGGCTGGACGTGGCGGATGAGCTGCCGGATGAATTCATCCGCACCATCCGCGCCGTCATGGAGGAGGAGAAGAGCGACGCTTTCCTCATGGGTGAGGTCTGGGAGGACGGCAGCAACAAGGTGGCCTATGGGGAGCGGCGGCGCTACCTGCTGGGCGACGAGCTGCACGGTCTGATGAACTATCCCTTCCGCCGCGCGGCGCTGGACTATCTCCGGGGCGGGGACGCGGCGGCCTTCTATGACGCCATGGAGACCCTGCGGGAGAACTACCCCCCCGACGCGTTCTACGCCGCCATGAACTTCCTCTCCACCCACGACACCCCCCGCATGCTGACGCTGCTGGGGGCCACGGAGGAGGAGCTGCCCCGGGACAAGGCGGAGCGCTCCGTATTCCGCCTCTCCCCCGCCCAGCGGACGCTGGCGGAGCGGCGGCTGGCCCTGGGGGCCCTGCTGCTGTACTGCTTCCCCGGCTCGCCGCTGCTGTACTACGGCGACGAGGCCGGTATGGAGGGCCTGGAGGACCCCTTCAACCGGGGTACATACCCCTGGGGGAAGGAAGACGCGGCGCTGCTGGGCTTCCACCGGGCGCTGGGCGCCCTGCGGGCGGAGCGGCCCTCTTTGCAGAAGGGCGATATCCGCTACCTGTACGCCCAGGGCCACGGCCTGGCCTTCTCCCGCAGCTTCGGCGGCGAGACCAGCCTGCTGGCGCTGAACGCCGGGGATACGCCCCTGTCCCTGTCCCTGCCCTGGGAGGGCGCCATGGCCCGGGACGCGCTGGAGGGCCAGCGCTTCTTCGCCGACGGCGGCATGCTGCGGCTGACGCTGCCGCCCCTCTCCGGCCTGCTCCTGGTCTGACCTGCCCGCCCGGCGAAGGCGGGATGTTTCACGTGAAACAAAGCGCCTGCCCTTCTCCGGGCGGGCGCTTTTGCCGCGCCGCGCGCCGCCCCGGGCCCGCGCCGATTTTTTGCGCGGAGTTCCCGCTTTTTTCTTGAAAAGTTCCGCATTTGTGCTATACTGTTTTCTATCATGGACATGTATGAAAACGGGGCCGGCTCGCGGCCGTTTTTTCTGCGGAAGGGAGTGCTTTTGTGGCAAAGACCATCGCGATCGTGAATCAGAAGGGCGGCGTGGGCAAGACCACCACCTGCGTGAATCTGGCGGCGGCCCTGGGAGAAAAGGGCAGGCGCGTGCTGCTCTGCGACTTCGACCCCCAGGCCAACGCCACCTCCGGCATGGGCGTGGACAAGACCACCTCTCTCGGGGTTTACGACGTGGTCATCAACGGCACGTCCCCGGAAAAATCCGTGGTCTCCACCCGCTACGGCGACGTGCTGCCCAGCTCCAAGGCCCTGGCCGGCGCGGGCATCGAAATGATCGACCGGGAGGGCCGGGAGTTTTTGCTGAAGCAGGCCCTCGAAGCGCTGAAGCCCCGATACGACTACATTTTCATCGACTGCCCCCCGTCCCTGGAGCTGCTGACCCTCAACGCCCTCTGCGCGGCGGACAGCGTGCTGGTGCCGGTGCAGGGCGAGTATTTCGCTCTGGAGGGGCTCAGCGATCTCATGAACACTATCCGCATCGTGCGCCGCTCCCTGAACCCCGCCCTGACGCTGGAGGGCGTGCTGCTGACCATGTTTGACAGCCGCACCAATCTGGCGCTGCAGGTGGCGGAGGAAGTGAAGCGCTATTTCCCCGGCAAGGTATACGCCACCGTCATCCCCCGGAACGTGCGCCTGTCCGAGGCGCCCAGCCACGGCAAGCCCGTCACGGCCTATGACCGCTCCTCCCGGGGCGCGGAGGCGTACCTCCTGCTGGCGGAGGAATTCCTGCGCATGAACGAGCCGCGGGAGTAAGGAGGTATACCGAACTATGGCAAATCAGGCAAAAGGTCTGGGGCGGGGCCTCGGGGCCCTGCTGGGCGACGCGGCGCTGGAGAGCCGGGACGCGGAGCGGACCCTCTCCCTCCCCATTTCCCAGATCGAGACCTGCGCTTCCCAGCCGCGGAAGCGCTTTGACGAGGAGGCGCTGGCGGACCTGGCGGATTCCATCCGCCAGCACGGCGTCATCCAGCCCATCACCGTGCGCCGTCTCGCCAGCGGCTACTACCAGATCATCGCCGGAGAGCGGCGCTGGCGCGCCGCGCGTCTGGCAGGCCTCAGCGAGGTGCCCGTCATGGTCATCGAGGCGGACGACCGCAAGGCCATGGAGCTGGCCATGATCGAGAACCTGCAGCGGGAGGACCTGAACCCCATGGAGGAGGCCGAGGGCTACCGGACGCTGATGGAAAAGTACGACCTGACCCAGGAGGAAGCCGCCAGCCGTGTGGGCAAGAGCCGCAGCGCCGTGGCCAACTGCATGCGCCTGCTGCAGCTGGCAGATCCCGTGCGCCGGATGGTGGAGGACGGCACGCTGTCCGCCGGCCATGCCCGGGCGCTGCTCCCCCTCTCCCCCGCCCTGCAGGAAAAGACCGCCCGCACCGTGGCGGAGAGCGGCCTCAGCGTCCGGCAGACGGAAGCTCTCGTAAAAAAGCTGCTGGCGAAGAAGCCGGAAAAGGAAGAACGGTCCGCGGACGCCCTCTCCGTGAACTATACGGAGGCCGCCGCCCGTGAGCTGGCGGAGCATCTGGGCCGGGGCTGCCGCATCGTCTCCGGCCGCCGCAAGGGCCGGCTTGAGATCGAGTATTACGGCGTGGACGACCTGAACGACCTGCTGGAAGCCCTGCACACCCTGCGCCGCAAAAACGGAGGAAACCAATGAGCGAAGAAAAAGAACTGGAAACCACCCGCGGCGGCGCCGCGGAAACGCCCCAGGCAGAAACGCCCCAGGCAGAAACGCCCCAGGCGGAAGCGCCCCGGCAGGAGGCCCCCAAGACGGTCACCACCCGCAGCGGCAAGCCCCAAAAGCCCGTCTATGTGTACCTCATCGCCCTGTTCGCCGTGGCCCTGCTGCTCATGAGCCTCTCCTTTTTCATGAGCCACCGCAGCAACCTGCAGGTCATGGGCGAGCTGCGGGAGAGCATGAATTCCATGCAGCTGCTGCAGGAGGCGGAGGAACGCAACGCGGAGCTGAACCAGCAGATCCTGGCCCTGGAGGACCGCATCACCGCGCAGCGTGAGACCATCTATGAGCTCCAGCAGGAGGTCTACTCCCTGCAGCAGCAGCTGCTGGAGGCCCAAAGCGAAGCAGACTGAGCCTTTTGTTTCACGTGAAACATGTCCCCGCGACTATCTCATCAAAAGAGGTATCTGACAATGATCGACATCAAATTCCTGCGTGACCATCCGGAGGAAGTCCGGGAAAACATCCGCAAGAAATTTCAACAGGACAAGCTCCCCCTGGTGGACGAGGTGCTGGACCTGGATAAAAAGCACCGCGCCGCCATCCAGGAGGCCAGCGAGCTTCGCGCCTCCCGCAACGCGCTGAGCAAGCAGGTGGGCCAGCTCATGGGCCAGGCCAAGAAGGACCCCTCCAAGCTCCAGGAGGCCGAGGCCGTGAAGGCCCAGGTCAAGGCGGGGGCCGAGCGCCTGGCGGAGCTGGAGGTGCTGGAGGACCAGTACGCCGGCGAGATCCGCCGCCGCATGCTGCTCATCCCCAACATCATCGACCCCTCCGTGCCCATCGGCCCGGACGACAGCGCCAACGTGGAGGTGGAGCGTTTCGGGGAACCCGTGGTCCCCGACTTCCCCATCCCCTACCACACGGAGATCATGGAGCGCTTTGACGGCGTGGACATGGACGCGGCGGGCCGCGTCTCCGGCAACGGCTTTTATTACCTGCTGGGCGATATCGCCCGGCTCCACGAGGCGGTGCTGGCCTATGCCCGGGACTTCATGATCGGCAAGGGCTTCACCTACTGCATCCCCCCCTTCATGATCCACGGCAACGTGGTGGAGGGCGTCATGAGCCAGACCGACATGGACGCCATGATGTACAAGATCGAGGGCGAGGACCTGTACCTGATCGGCACCAGCGAGCATTCCATGATCGGCAAGTTCATCGACCAGATCATGCCGGAGGACAAGCTGCCCCAGACCCTGACCTCCTACTCCCCCTGCTTCCGCAAGGAGAAGG
>JBJDYT010000065.1:0-3359 GCA_051867635.1 Oscillospiraceae bacterium | reverse complement strand
CCGCAAAGCGGGTGGCTTTTTGTTCCGCTGCCGCGGAACTCACTAAAGAGAGTATAAAACGGCGCGGCCGGTGGCCGCGCCGTTTTTTCAGCGGTAATCTCAAGTTTGCCTGTAAGACAGGCGGGCGTTTCCGTAGTATAGGGGTGAAGCGGAAAGGAGGCGGAAGCAGCTTGCACGATGAAGAGATCCTGCGCCTGTTCTTTGAGCGCTCGGAACAGGCCATCGCAGAACTGGAAGCGAAGTACGGCGCCCTCTGCCGGCGGGTAGCGTTCAACATCCTGAATAGCGACCGGGACACGGAGGAGTGCGTCAGCGACGCCTATCTCGCCGTCTGGAACGCCATCCCGCCCCAGCGCCCCGAAACGCTGCCGGCCTATGTCTGCCGCATTGTGCGGAATCTCGCCGTGAAGCGCTACCACGCCAACACGGCCCGCAAGCGCAGCAGCTTCTACGACGTGGCGCTGGAGGAGCTGGAGGAATGCCTTTCCGCCCCGGAGACGGCGGAGACGGCGCTTTCCGCCCGGGAGCTGACGCGGCTGCTGGATGCGTTCCTGGACACGCTGGAGGAGCGGGACCGCTATCTTTTCGTGCGCCGCTACTGGTACGCCGACTCCGTGGCCGCCATCGCGGCGGAGCTGGGGATCAGCGAGAACAACGCCTCCGTCCGCCTGTCCCGTCTGCGGGAAAAACTGAAACGATACCTCAGAAAGGAAGGCTTTTTCCTATGACCCGTGAAGAACTTTCCCAGGCCGTGGGCGGCATCAGCGCCCGCCATATCGAAGCCGCGGCCCGGCCGCCTCGCAGCGCGGCGCCCCGGCGGAAGCGCCGTGGATTCATCAGAGCCGCAGTGCTGGCGGCGGCTCTGGCAGCCTGCCTGCTCCTGGCCGTCCCCGCCCTGGCGGCGGCGGACGTGCAGCCCGCCTATGAGTTCCTCTACGCCTTCTCGCCGGAGCTGGCGCAGAAGCTGAAGCCGGTGCGGCTCTCCTGCGAGGACAACGGCGTCCGCATGGAGGTGGTCTCCGCCGCCATCGACGGCGACACCGCGGAGATCCTGCTCTCCCTGCGGGACCTCACCGGCGACCGCGTGGACGAGACCACCGACCTGTTCGACAGCTACAGCATCCACCGCCCCTTCTCCAGCAGCGCCACCTGCCGGCTGGAACGCTACGACCAAGATACCCGCACCGCCTACTTTCTCATCCACCTGACCCAATGGGACGGCCGGGAGATCGGCGGCAAGAAGATCACCTTCTCCTTCTCCCGCTTCCTCAGCAAAAAGCAGAACTTCAGCGGCCCCATTCCGGAGGTCGATCTGAGCACAGCCGCTCCCGCAGCGGAGGCGCAGACAAAGGTGGACCTCCGGGGCTGGAGCGGCTCCGCCGCCTGCGACCGCTTCCTCCTCCCCGGCTCCGGCCCGGATTACTCCCCTGTCCCCGGCGTCACCATCACCGCCCTGGGGTATATCGACGGGAAGCTGCATGTCCAGGCCTACTATGAGGACATCCTGGAGACGGACAATCACGGCACCCTCTGGCTCCGGGCCGAAAACGGCGCGGAATACTCATGCGAAGCCTCCGGCTCCTTCTGGGACGAGGAACAACGCGGGAGCTATGAGGAGTATGTCTTCAGCGTCCCGGCGGAGGACCTGGCAGGCTGCACGCTCTGGGGGGATCTCACCGTCTGCGGCTCCCTGACCGAGGGAAACTGGCAGGTCACCTTCCCCCTCAGCGGCGAAGCATGAGCCGGCAGAAAGAAAAAAGAGGCGCGTACCGTTCGGTACGCGCCTCTTTCGTCTATCACAGAACCGTCGGGGCTTTACGCCTTGCCGGCGCAGCCCAGCACGTCCACCAGCTTGTGGGCCACCAGTTCCTTGATGGCGGCGCGGGCAGGCTTGAGGTACTGCCTGGGGTCGAAATGATCGGGGTGCTCCGCGAAATACTCGCGGATGGTGGCGGTCATGGCCAGGCGCAGGTCGGAGTCGATGTTGATCTTGCAGACTGCGCTCTTGGCGGCCTCCCGCAGCTGTTCCTCCGGCACGCCGATGGCGCCGGGCATCTGGCCGCCGTAGCGGTTGATCTTCTCCACCAGGTCCTGGGGGACGGAGGAGGAGCCGTGCAGCACAATGGGGAAGCCGGGCAGGCGCTTTTCGCACTCATGCAGCACGTCAAAGCGCAGCTGGGGCTTGGTGCCGGGCTTGAACTTGTACGCGCCGTGGCTGGTGCCGATGGCGATGGCGAGGGAGTCGCAGCCGGTGCGGGAGACAAACTCCTCCACCTCCTCGGGATGGGTATAGGAGGAATCCTCGGCGCTGACGTTCACCTCGTCCTCGATGCCGGCCAGGGTGCCCAGCTCCGCTTCCACCACCACGCCGTGGTCGTGGGCATACTCCACCACTTTGCGGGTCAGCGCCACATTCTCCTCAAAGGGCTTGGAGGAGGCGTCGATCATGACGGAGGTGAAGCCGCCGTCGATGCAGGACTTGCAGGTCTCGAAGCTGTCGCCGTGGTCCAGGTGCAGGCAGATGGGCAGGCCGGTCTCGATGATGGCGGCCTCCACCAGCTTGATGAGATAGGTATGGTTGGCATAGGCGCGGGCACCCTTGGACACCTGCAGGATCAGAGGGGCCTGCAGCTCCTTCGCGGCTTCCGTGATGCCCTGCACGATCTCCATGTTGTTCACGTTGAAGGCGCCGATAGCATAGCCGCCCTGATAGGCCTTTTGGAACATTTCGGTTGTGGTAACAAGAGGCATGGTCAATTCGTCCTTTCTGTTGAATTCGATTCTCGTTTTCCCTTTTCTCACTCAGTTTACCCAATCTTCCCCCGCTTGACAAGTAGAATCTTTCACAAATTTTGCCCCAGCCATTCTATAGCCGCCGCTATTCTGTATCAATACAATCCTCATCATTCAAAAATTCTCAATTTACAAGAACTTTGGAACATGCTATGATATAGACAGAAACATTTTGAATGGAGGATGTTCTATGGAAACTTTGAAAGGCGCCTGCATCATCGGCCAGTCCGGGGGTCCCACTTCCGTCATCAACGCCAGCGCATACGGCGTCATCAAGACCGCCCTTGAAAATCCCAACATCACCGCCGTTTACGGCGCGGAGCACGGCATCAAGGGCGTGCTGAACGACCGTCTGTTCGATATGGGACAGGAGGACCCGGCGGAGCTGGAGCTGCTGAAGTACACGCCCTCTTCCGCCCTCGGCTCCTGCCGCTATAAGATCGCCGACCCGGATGTGGACGACACCGACTACAAGCGCATCCTGGAGGTGTTCAAAAAGCACAACGTCCGCTACTTCTTCTATAACGGCGGCAACGACTCCATGGACACCTGCAACAAGATCTCCA
>JBJDYT010000064.1:0-15479 GCA_051867635.1 Oscillospiraceae bacterium | reverse complement strand
CCGGAGCGCAGGGCGCGCCGACGTGCTGTTTCAGCAGTAACTGAATGTTCGACATGGTACTCCCTCTTCCTTGTTTATAAACTTTATCTATCGGCATCGGGTCCATTGACTCTTTCTATGGGAAAGGCGTGCCACCCGACGCCGAATATAGTGTACATGATTTCCCCCCGTAAGTCAACCTCAAAGTTGATTTTTTAACAATAAAACCTGTTCAAATCTTAGCCAAATTTCCAGGGGGCTTTTTGGTGTTATTTCCCTTTTATGCACGAATTTCCTTAAAAAAGCGGCATAATCACGGATTTCCGGGGCCTTCCGCCGCAGGCCGTCTCCGCGCCTTTCCTCCCGTTTCAGCGACTTTATCGATAGATGCCCCTCCGCCGCCGTTTTCTATTCCTCCCAGTTATAGGCAAGTCCGATTTCCATGCCCCATAGACTTTTTATGCTTTTGCTTATTTATTTTATTTTTCTATAAATCAAGCCTCTCCGGGAGCCATTTATTCCCGCCCTTCTTCCGGGACGGCGGGGCCGAAAGCGCCCCGCAAAAATGCCCGAAAACAGCGCAAAAACACCTCAAAAACACCTAATTATCATTCGCGCGCGCACGCGCATTCGCGCGCGCACGCGCGTAGGCGCGCTGACCCGCTCGCCCGCCGCGGCGCCGCCGGCAGGTCCTCCGCCGCGCCGCCAAAACCGCAGTCGGAACTATGGTCACAGCCCATTTGTTTCAAAATCGCCCGATTTGGCCCGATTAAAATGAACGCTTTGCACAAAAAATGTGTGTAAAATTTTTAACTAAGAAGCACATTTAGGGCTTGCAATCCGCTCGTGAAAACAGTATCATAGACAGAGGACGAACCCGGACGTCTCCGCCCTCTGGCGGACGGCGCCGGAGCAGCCCGAAGAATCATTTCAATACTTTCAAAAGGCGGTGCATTTCATATGAAGAGATTTGACCCCAAGCCCGTCCTGAACACCAAGCGTTTTGAAGCCTGCTTCAAGGCCATTGATGCTCACACCGAGGGCGAATTTTGCCGTGTCGTCTATGCGGGCTTCCCCGAGGGCAAGGGCGATACCATTCTGGATCGCAAGTATTACCTGCAGGAGCACTATGACGAGTATCGCAAGGCCCTGATGCTGGAGCCCCGCGGCCATCACGATATGTTCGGCGCCATCCTGGGCGAGCCCATCAACCCCGAGGCTGACTTCGCCGTGTACTTCATCGACACCGGCGGGTGGCTGAACATGTGCGGCCACTGCACCATCGGCGCCGTCACCGTGGCGCTGGAGACCGGCATGGTCCCCTGCAAGGAAGGCAAGAACTACGTCAACATCGACGCCCCCGCCGGCCTGGTCCGGACTGAGGCCGAGGTGAAGGACGGCAAGGTCCTGAGCGTCACCCTCACCAACGTCCCCGCTTTCCTGTACAAGGAAAACCTGGAGGTGGAAGTGGACGGCCGCAAGATCAAGTATGACATCTCCTTCGGCGGCTCCTTCTTCGCCTTGGTGGATACCCAGCAGGACAGCCTGAAGATCGACATCAACGCCAAGAACGTGCCTCTGCTCACCGACATCGGCATGAAGATGATGGAGATCATCAACAAGACCGTGGAGATCAAGCATCCCGAGTTGGACATCACCACCGTCGACCTGGTGGAGTTCTATGGCCCCGCCAAGTCCGCCAACGCCAACAAGCAGAACGTCGTCATCTTCGGCGAGGCCCAGGCTGACCGCAGCCCCTGCGGCACCGGCACCTCCGCCAAGCTGGCCACCCTGTATGCCCGCGGCGAGATCGGCATCGGCGAACCGTTCGTGTACGAGAGCTTCATGTGCACCCAGTTCGTGGGCCGCGTGAAGGAAGAGACCACCATGGGCCCCTTCAAGGCCATCATTCCCCAGGTCACCGGCGCCGCTTACCTCACCGGCGAAGCCACCTATGCCATCGATCCTCTGGATAAGCTGGGCAAGGGCTTCATCGTCGGCTGATCGCCATCCGTACATCTTAAAAAAGCGAGACCCGCGAGGGTCTCGCTTTTCTTTTTCCCGCCGCGAAGCCGCGTCAGCTCTCCATGTGCCGCCCCAGAAGGGCCGCGATGGTCTGGGCCAGCTTGTACTCCGTCTCTCCGGTCCCCTTTTCCAGGTCCTCTGTGACGAAGAACACCAGGCCCATGGCGTCGCCCTCTGAGATCACCGGGGCCGCCAGAGCGGCGTAGAGCGTGTCGTTGTCCTCTGTGACCGGCACGGAGCGCAGCCCCGGCGTGTACTGGAAGATACGGCGGTCCTCCATGATCTGCTCCATCTCCTGGCTGATGTGCCTGCCCAGCAGCTCCCGCTTGAAGCCGCCGGAGATGGCGATGACGGAGTCCCGGTCCGCCACGGCCACCGTCTGGCCCACGGACTTGCTCATGGTCTCGCAGATCTGGGCGGAGAACTCGTCCAGGTCCCCCATGATGGAATATTTTTTAAAGATGACCTCGCCGTCCTTGCTGGTGTAGATCTCCAGCGGGTCGCCCTCCCGGATGCGCATGGTGCGGCGTATCTCCTTGGGGATGACCACCCGGCCCAGGTCGTCGATACGGCGTACGATACCAGTAGCTTTCACATTTTCAAACCCTTTCTCGAACATATTTCTGCCTCTCCCGGCAGCCGCCCGGTCCCCGCCGCCGAAGCGGCGCCCGGTCCCTCCGTCCGGAGGCCAATATGACATAAATTTGTGTTTGCCCCATTATTATCCGCAGACGGGCGGCAGTTATTCCGCGCCCATTCCTGGTTAGTTCTGGCAGGACGGCGAAAAAATCTTCCGCCGCCCCCTTGCAAAATTCGACCGTATATTCTATAATGGTCTTCACTTCGCGGATTTAAAGCTTTAAATCCTTGAAATTTTGGGTCAATCCCTCGTGTCCTTTTCTGCACGAGATACATAAAGGAGGCCGTATCCATGGCTGCCATCAAGTTCTACAAGCGCGACCCCATCCCCCTGGAAATGCACAAGGTCAAGATCGTACAGCAGCTGAAGCTGCTGCCGGTGGACCAGCGGCTGGAGAAGATCCGGGAAGCCGGCTTCAACACCTTCCAGCTCCACAACGGCGACATCTTCATGGACATGCTGACGGATTCCGGCGTCAACGCCATGAGCGACAACATGCAGTCCGCCATGCTGCGGGCCGACGACGCCTACGCCGGCAGCGAGACCTTCTTCCGCATGCAGAAGAAGCTGGAGGAGATCTTCGGCATCTCCAACTTCCTGCCCGCCCACCAGGGCCGCGCCTGCGAGAACATCCTGGCCACCCGCTTCGTGAAGCCCGGCAGCTGCGTCATCATGAACTACCACTTCACCACCGCCAAGGCCCACATCACCCGCCTGGGCGGCCGCGTGGAGGAGCTGGTAAAGGATGAGGGCCTGGTCTCCCACAGCGACCTCCCCTTCAAGGGCAATATCGACCCGGTGAAGCTGGAGGACTGCATCCGCCGCGAGACCCCGGAAAACGTGGCCTTCATGCGCCTGGAATCCGGCACGAACCTCATCGGCGGCCAGCCCATCTCCTATGAGAACATGAAGGCCGCCACCGATATCGCGAAGAAGTACGGCATCCTGACGGTGCTGGACGCCTCCCTGCTGCAGGACAACCTGTACTTCATCAAGACCCGGGAGGAGTCCATGAAGGACAAGTCCGTCCGGGAGATCTCCCGCATGGTGGCGGACCTGTTCGACATCATCTACTTCTCCGGCCGCAAGTTCGGCTTCGCCCGGGGCGGCGGCATCTTGGTGCGGGATCTGGAGCTGTACCGCACCATGGAGGACCTGGTCCCCATGTTCGAGGGCTTCCTGACCTACGGCGGCATGTCCGTCAAGGAGATGGAGGCGCTGACCGTGGGCTTTGACGAGTCCATGGATATGGACGTCATCTCCCAGGGCCCCATCTTCATCGACTACTTCGTCAAGCAGCTGGATGCGTACGGCGTGCCCGTCATCACCCCGGGCGGCGGCCTGGGCGCGCACATCGACGCCAGCCAGTTCGTGGACCATATCCCCCAGCAGGAGTACCCCGCCGGCGCCCTCGCCGCGGCGCTGTACATCTGCGGCGGCATCCGCGGCATGGAGCGCGGCACCCTGTCTGAGGAGCGCAACCCCGACGGCAGCGAGCGCTTCGCCTCCATGGAGCTGGTGCGTCTGGCCGTGCCCCGCCGGGTGTTCACCCTCTCCCAGTTGGAGTACGTCATCGACCGCGTCAAGTGGGTCTATGACCACCGCCGCATGATCGGCGGCCTCCGCTTCACCCACGAACCCAAGACTCTGCGCTTCTTCACCGGCCTGCTGGAGGCCACCTCCGACTGGCCCGAGAAGCTGGCGGAGGCCTACAAGGCCGACTTCGGCGCGGACCAGTAAGTCCGCCCCGCCGCATCGCCGTCCCTTTCGCAGCGGCCCGCTTTCGCGGGCCGCTCTTTTTTTGCGCGCCGCCCGTATGAGCGGCGCCCCTTTCCGGGCAAACTGCTCTTGTCCGCCCCCGTTACATACGAAAGCCGCCGGCCTCCGGCCCCGGCCGGAAAGGAGCGAACCCGCCATGTCACACCGCCGCAAGATCCTCCGCCGCCTCACCCGGGGACAGGTCTGCACCGTCCCCAACGCCCTGAGCCTGCTGCGCCTGCTGCTGATCCCCCCGTTTCTCTACCTGTACTGCGTCCGCGGCGCCCGTGCCGCTGCCCTGGGCGTGGCGGCCCTCTCCGCCCTCACCGACGTGCTGGACGGGGCTATCGCCCGGCGCTTTGACATGGTCTCGGACCTGGGGAAATTCCTGGATCCCCTGGCGGACAAGCTGACCCAGCTGGCCATGCTGGCCTGCCTCGTCCGGCGCTACCGGGCGGCCGGCTTCCTGCTGGGCCTCTTTCTCATCAAGGAGCTGGCCATGCTGGGCTTCGCCCTGCTGACGCTGGAGCGGACCGACCAGATGCACAGCGCCTAGTGGTACGGTAAGGTGAACACCGCCGTGCTGGAGGCCTCCGCCGCCGTGCTGCTGTTCCTCCCCACCCTGCCGGAGCGCTTTGTGGCCGCCCTGGCCCTGCTGTGCACCGTGAGCCTGCTGCTGACGCTGCTGCTCTACGCCTCCTTTTTCTCCCGGGCGCTGCGGGAGCATCCGCTGTGACGCGCAGCCGCCCCGCGGCCTCGGGCCGCGGGGCTTTTTTGGGCGCGCTCCATTCATTCTGCATATTTTTCCCCGATATTCTGTATAATATGCATCGTTTTGTCTATTTTGCCCGGTACGCCCCGGGCTTTTTTCGGTTTTATATGCAATTGTCCTATTGACTTTGCATGATAAATGAATTATTATTCGTACATATTCAGCAAGAGCCAGCGGCTCCCCGAAAAATAAGAATAAACATTCAAAATTTTTTATATGGAGGAACGAAAGATGAAAAGCAAGAAGATCCTGTCCCTGCTTCTGGCTCTGGCCATGAGCCTGTCCCTGGTGGCCTGCGGCGGCGGCGACGAGCCCCAGGATGAGGGCGGCGAAGAGGAGAAAGACTACGCGTCCATGACCATCGACGAGCTGAAGGCCGAGATCCAGACGGTAACGGAAGGGAAGCTCACCATGGCCACCTCTCCCGACTTCGCCCCCTATGAGTTCTACGCCCTGGATGAGGACGGCACCCCCACGCTCGCGGGCTTCGACATCGCCCTGGGGCAGTACATCGCGGACTACCTGGGTCTGGAGCTGGAGATCATCCCCATGGACTTTGACGGCACCATCGCGGAGCTGGCGGCCAAGAGCGTGGATATCGGCATGGCCGGCTACTCCCCCGACCCCGCGAGAGAGGACAAGATGGACTTCTCCGACGTGTACTACACCGGCGGCCAGTCCTTCGTCTGCCTCCAGAGCAACAAGGAGCTCTTCGCCACCCTGGCGGACGCCAACAAGGCTGAGTATCAGATCGGCGCCCAGATCGGCTCCATCCAGGTGGGCCTGGCAGAGGCAAACACCCCCGACGCGGACATCGTGCAGCTGGCGAAGGTCACCGACATCGTGGCGGAGCTGCTCAGCGGCAAGCTGGACGGCGCCTTCATCGAGACCGACGTGGCCGTGAGCTATGCCAAGAATTATCCCGACCTCTGCGTGCTGCACGACGTCCCCTATGAGCAGGAGGGCAGCGTGGTGGGCGTGAGCAAGGGCAACGAGCCGCTGCTCCTCGCCATCAACATGGCCATCGCCTCCGCTCTTGCCGACGGCAGCATGGCCAACTTCGTGGCCGAGGCCAACGAGTTGGCCGGCGGCGCCACCGCCTCCCTGGTGGACGGCGAGATCGTGGCCGACTGAGCCCCGCCCGTCAGAAAAGACCGCTTCCCGCATCCTCCCCGGCCCAGGCCGGGGAGGATGCGTCCGGTGTAAAAGACCCCACAAGGAGGAGCTTTCATGATCACTGCAAAGGGCTTTGCGTCCACGTTCCAATACATAAACATGTTCAAGGAGGGCCTGATCTGCACGGTGTCCCTCTCCGCGCTGACCGTCCTCTTCGGCTTTATCCTGGCCCTGGTCCTGGCGGCGGCGCGCCTGTCCGATATCCATGTCTTCCGCTTCCTCTCCCGGGAGCGCCAGTGGCGTCTGCGGGAGCAGGAGGGCTTTCTTTACGCCCTCAGCCGCTTCAATCCCGTGAGCTTTTGCGCCAACGTCTATGTGGAGGTCTTCCGGGCCACCCCTATGCTGGTGCAGTTGTTCATCATCTACCACGTGGTGTTCCACGGCGTGTCGCTGCCGGACTTCAAGCTCTTCGGCTTCATCCGTTTTGACCGCTTTCTCCCCGGCGTGGTGGCCCTGGCGCTGAACTCCGGGGCCTACCTCTCCGAGATCATCCGCGCCGGCATCCAGTCCATCGACGGCGGCCAGACCGAGGCGGCCCGGAGCCTGGGATTGTCCCAGTGGCAGAACCTGCGCTTCGTGGTGCTGCCCCAGGCCATCAAGAACATCCTGCCCGCCATCGCCAACGAGTTCGTCACCATCATCAAGGAGTCCTCCATCTGCTACACCATCGGCGTGCAGGAAATCATGTACGCCGTCAGCGCCGTGAAGGGGGCCACCTTCTCCATCGGCGAGCCCCTGATTGTGGCGGCCTGCGTGTACTTCTGCCTCACCTTCCCCACCAGCAAGGTCATCGCGTATTTCGAAAGGAGAATGAGCCGTGGCGACAAGAGATGAGCTCATCCAGGTCTGGGACCTGAAAAAATACTACAACCACGGGAAGATCAAGGCCCTGGACGGCGTCAGCGTGGACATCCGCCAGGGGGACGTCATGGTCATCATCGGCCCCAGCGGCAGCGGCAAGTCCACCTTCCTGCGGAGCCTGAACCTGCTGGAGGAGCCCACCGGCGGCAGCATCGTCTTCGACGGTGTGGATATCACCAAGAAGAAATCGAAGGACGAAAACGGAAACACCGTGAAGGTGGACATCAACCTCCACCGCCGGAAGATGGGCATGGTGTTCCAGCACTTCAACCTCTTCCCCCACATGACCATCCTGGACAACATGACCCTGGCTCCCGTGCAGGTGAAGGGCATGCGCAAGGCCGATGCGGAGCAGAAGGCCCATGAGCTGCTCACCCGGGTGGGCCTGGAGGACCGGGCGGCAGCCTACCCCATCCAGCTCTCCGGCGGGCAGAAGCAGCGGATCGCCATCGTGCGGGCGCTGATGATGGAGCCGGAGGTCATGCTCTTCGACGAACCCACCTCCGCCCTGGACCCCGAGATGGTGGGCGAGGTGCTGGAGGTCATGAAGGAGCTGGCCCGTGGCGGCATGACCATGGTGGTGGTGACCCACGAGATGGGCTTCGCCCGGGAGGTGGGCAGCCGGGTGCTGTTCATGGACCAGGGCAAGCTCCTGGAGCAGGGCGCGCCCGAGGAGATCTTCGAGCACCCTCAAAACCCAAGGCTGCAGGACTTTTTGAGCAAGGTCCTTTAAAACCTCGCAAAAAGCGCAGCGCGCTTTTTTGCGAATTTTTCCGGCATGCTGCAGCGCACAGGCGGCCCTGCCGCCCGCACGTTTGCACGCCGCAGGGTATGTTTCGCCACGTACACGCCGCGGCGAAACATGATTGAAGCGTGTGCGGGCCAACATGCGGCCGGAAAAATGATTGAAAAACCCGGGCGGCACGCCGTGGCGAAACATGATTTGAAACGCGCGGAAGCCGCGGCGCGGCGAAGAACGATATGCAGGAGCGGCCCTGCCGCGCAGCGCCCCTCCGGGCGCGGGGAGGTCTTATGGACAAACAGCAGCTCTTGGCGCGGATGGAAGCGCGCCACAGCATATTCACTGCCCTCAGCGACCGTATCTGGGAGACGCCGGAGCTGTCGCTGCGGGAGCACGCCTCCATGGCGGCCTATCTGGAGGTCCTGGAGAAGCTGGGCTTCCGGGTGGAGACGGGCCTTGCCGGGGTGGAGACCGCCTTTTCCGGCACCTACGGCTCCGGCCGGCCGGTCATCGGCTTTCTCGGGGAGTTCGACGCCCTGTCGGGGCTCTCCCAGAAAAGCGGCGTGACCCGCCGGGAGCCCCTGACAGAGGGCGGCTGCGGCCACGGCTGCGGGCACAACCTGCTGGGGGCGGCCTCTCTCGCGGCGGCCTCGGCGGTGAAGGACTGGCTCTCGGAGCAGGGCGAGGGCAGCGGCACGGTGGTCTTTTTCGGCTGTCCCGGCGAGGAGGGCGGCTCGGGTAAGGCCTTCATGGCCCGGGAGGGGCTGTTCTCCCGGCTGGACGCCGCCATCACCTGGCACCCCTCCGACGTGAACGAGGTGGTGACGGGGAGCTGTCTTGCCTCCTACCAGGTGGAGTACGCCTTCGAGGGCGTGGCCGCCCACGCGGCGGGCTGCCCCCACCTGGGCCGCAGCGCCCTGGACGCGGTGGAGCTGATGAACGTGGGGGTACAGTTCCTGCGGGAGCACATCCCGCCTCACGGGGGGGTGCAGTACGCCATCACCGACGCCGGCGGGGCCTCCCCCAACGTGGTGCAGCCCCACGCCCAGGTCCTGTACATGCTCCGCAGCGACAACGTGCCGCACATCCGCCTTCTGGCGGAGCGTCTGGACAAGATCGCCCAGGGCGCGGCCCTCATGACGGAGACAACGCTCAAGCGGAAGTTCATCGACGGCACCTCCGACGTGCTGCCCAACGAGACGCTGGAAAAGCTGGCCTACGCCAACTTCGCCGCCCAGACGCTGCCCGCGTACACGGCGGAGGAGCTGGCCTTCGCCGGGGCCCTCCGGGAGACCTATGCGCCGGAGCGGCTTCCCGGCTTCGCCACGGCCTATGACAGCGGCATCGAGGCCTTTGTGGCGGAGAAGACGGCGGGCAACACCAAGGCGCTGAACGACTTTCTCCTGCCGCCCTTCCACTCCCGCATGATCGCCGCCGGCTCCACCGACGTGGGCGACGTCAGCCGCCAGACGCCCACGGTGCAGATCCACGCGGTGACGATGCCCTCCGGCGCGCCGGGCCACAGCTGGCAGCGGACCGCCGTGGGCAAGAGCAGCATCGCCCACAAGGGCATGCTTCTGGCGGCCCGCGTCATGGCCGCCACGGCCCTGGACCTCTTTCAGCAGCCGGAGACCCTGGCCGCCGCCCGGGCGGAATGGGCGCGGCGAAACAAAGCCGGCTATGTCTGCCCCATCGAGGAGGGGGCTGTGCCCACCCTTTCCGGCGAAAACATATAAACAGCAGGGGAGCGGCCCCGTTGGGCCGCTCCCCTGCTTTCGCACGCCCTCCGATAATTTAGCACTCGGTCAAAAAGAGTGCTAAAGTTCACGGACCGTTCACACAAAAGGGGTGTTTTGTTCACAAAATCCGCATATCATAATAGCTGTAAAGAGAAACGAAAGGAAAGTGGACGACATGAAAGCTCCGTAGCGCCGGCGGTCCGGCAGGCCGCCGTTCCCGTTCCCTTACCACAACAAACAAACATCATTCTTATATTTTGGAGGTAATCTTATGTTTCTGACCCCTTTCAACCGCAAGTATGAAATCAGCAGCTATGACCCCTTCCGCGTCTTTGACGACATGGAAAAGAACTTCTGGGGCGACCACGCCACCACCTCTCTCAGCACCTTCAAGACCGACATCCGCGAGGAAGGCGACAGCTACGTGCTGGAGGCCGACCTCCCCGGCTTCAAGAAGGAGGACATCAAGATCGACCTGGAGGACGGCTACATGACCATCACCGCCGAGCGCCACTCCAGCTATGAGGAGAAGGACAAGAAGGGCAACTACGTCCGCTGCGAGCGCTCCTACGGCTCCTTCGCCAGAAGCTTCGACACCAGCGGCATCGACGTGGAGAACATGAAGGCTTCCTTCAACGACGGCGTGCTGACCCTGACCATGCCCAAGCTGATCGAGGCCGCTCCCGTGGCGAGACGGCTGGAGATCCAGTAACGCAAACGTCCCCCGACGGACCGCCCGAAAAGCAAAGACCCGCCCCCAGCGCACAACGCCGGGGGCGGGTTTTTTAAGCCTTGCGGAAAATGTGGACCCGGAAGGAGAGGGTGACGTCCAGGGACTCCAGTGCCAGCAGCCGCTCCCGCCCCGCCCGGGGCGTCTTCCAGGCGTAGGGCGTCATGGCGAAGAGGGCCGCGATATCGGCGCTCTGCCGCAGGTGCGCCACGCTCTCCACCGCCAGCACCTCGCAGTAGGAAAAGCCCTCATAGGGCGTGCGCTTTTCCTCGTTCTCATAGGGCTCGTCATAGAGCACCTGCTTCATCTCAAACAGGTGCCGCGCCGCCGGCACCACATAGAGGAACACGCCGCCCGGCCGCAGCACCCGGCGAAACTCCTCCAGCGCCAGGGGCGAGAAGCAGTTCAGCAGCAGATCCACGCTCCCGTCCGCCAGCGGCAGCCGGTAGGCGGAGGCCACGGCGCACTCCACCTCCCGCGCCTGCCTGGCGCAGCGGCGGACGGCGAATTTCGAGATATCCACCGCCGCCATGCGGGGCGCTTTCCCCGCTTTCACCAGCGCCTCGTACACCGCGGCGGTGTAGTACCCCTCGCCGCAGCCGCAGTCGAGGACCGCCGCCTCCGCCGGGGCGTAGCGCGCCGCCGCCTGGGCGAGAGCGTCGCGCAGCGGCGCATAGTAGCCCTTTTGCAGGAACGCCGCCCGGGCCGCCACCATCTCCCGGTCATCCCCCGGCATTTTGGAGTGCTTTTGGTTCGCGGGGAGCAGGTATACATAGCCCTCCGCGGCCACGTCATGCACATGGCCCGCGGTGCAGCGGTAGCTGCGGCCCTCTTTTGTCAGCGGCGCGCCGCAGTTGGGGCAGCGAAACAAGCTCATCCCCCCGCCCCCTTACAGCATGGGAAAGCGGCTGGCGCGGTGCCGCCGCAGCGCCTCTGCCAGCGCGTCGATATCCTCCCGGGTGGTGGCGGGGCCGAAGCTGGCCCGGAGGGCCCCCGCCGCCTCCCTCTTCGGCAGGCGCAGCGCCTCGATCACATGGCTGGCCTTGCCCTGATGGCAGGCGGAGCCGGCGGAGATATAGATCTCTTGCTCGCTCAAGTCGTTCACCACGTTCTGGCTGGGATAGCCCACCAGGGAAAAGGGCAAGATGTGGGGCGAGGCCCCCGTGGGGAGCAGGCGCACCCCCTCCACGGCCCCCAGCCGCTCCGATGCGTAAGCTTTCAGCTCCCGGAGATGCTCCCAGTCCTCCTTTAGGTGGGCCGTGCGCAGTTCCACCGCTTTCGCGAAGCCCGCGATCTGGCCCGTGGCCTCCGTGCCGGGGCGAAGGCCCTTCTCCTGGCCGCCGCCGGTGAGCAGCGGCTGGGGATGCTTCACCCTCGGGCCGATATACAGCGCCCCGATACCCTTGGGCGCGCCGATCTTGTGGGCGGAGAGGGCCACGAAGTCCGCTCCCAGCTCGTCCGCCCGGAAGGGGATCTCCAAAAACGCCTGCACCGCGTCGGTGTGGAGGAGGGCCTGGCTGCGGCGCTCACGCAGCAGCTGCGCCACCTGACGCACCGGCAGCACCGTGCCGAGCTCGTTGTTCACCAGCATCATGCTGACCAGGGCCGTGTCCTCCCGGAGGGCGTCCGACACCTGCTCCGCCGTCACCACGCCCTGGGCGCCCGGCGTGAGGAAGGTCACCTCGTAGCCCTGCTGCTGCAGCTCCCTGCACGTATTGCGCACGGCGCTGTGCTCGATGGCGGTGGTGATGATGTGCCTGCCCACCCGGCGGTTTTGATGCAGCGCCGCCCGGATGGCCCAGTTGTCCCCCTCGGTGCCGCAGGAGGTGAAATACAGCTCTCCCGCGGCGCAGCCGAGGGCCTTCGCCACAGTCGCCCGGCAGCTTTCCAGCCGCTCCGCCGCCTCCCGTCCGATGCGGTACTGGCTGGAGGGATTGGCCCAGCCCAGGCTGAGCGACTCCGCCACCGCTTCCGCCACCGCCGCCGGCACCGGCGCCGTGGCCGCATGATCCAGATAATGCATGGAACGTCCCTCCCCGGAAAAGTTCACGCGGACCCTTGCCCCCGGGGGCAAAGACCGCTATAATAAAACAGTTATCAGGCGGGTCCCGGACAGGCCGGTGCGCCCGCAGGTCAATTATACGGGCAACGGGCCGAAAGTGCAAGGAGAACCACCATATGCGTGTCGCGATCTGCACCCTGGGGTGCAAGGTAAATCAATATGAGACCCAGGCCATGGAGCAGGAGCTGCTGCGCCGGGGCCACACTCTGGTGGACTTCGACTGCGAGGCGGACGCGTATGTGGTGAACACCTGCTCCGTCACGGCGGTCAGCGACAAGAAGTCCCGCCAGATGCTGCGCCGGGCGAAGAAGCAGAACCCCGCCGCCGTGGTGGCCGCCTGCGGCTGCTACTCCCAGACCCACACCGCCGAGGCGGAGAGCCTCGGGCTTGACCTTGTGGCGGGCAGCGGGGGCCGCATGGCCTTCCTCGACGCCTTGGAGCGGGCGACGGCGGAGCGCCGCCATGTGGTGCAGGTGGACGAGGCGCTGCAGCGCCGGGAGTTTGAGGTATTGCCCGCCGGTGGCAGCCGCCAGCGCACCCGCGCCATGCTGAAGGTGGAGGACGGCTGCGTGAATTTCTGCAGCTACTGCATCATCCCCTATGCCCGGGGTCCCGTCCGCTCCCTCCCCATGGAGGAGGCCAGGCGCCAGCTTCTGGCCCTGCGGGAGGAGGGCTATAAGGAGGTCGTCATCACCGGCATCGAGATCTGCGGCTACGGCAGGGACTTTCACGACGGCACGGACGTCACCGACCTCATTGAGATGGCGGCGAAAACCGTGCCGGAGCTGCGCATCCGCCTGGGGAGTCTCGAGCCGAGGACGGTGACGGAGGCTTTCTGCCGGAGGCTCTCCCCCTATCCGAACCTCTGCCCCCAGTTCCACCTGTCGCTGCAAAGCGGCTGCGATGCGACGCTCCGCCGCATGAACCGGAAGTACGACACCGCCCGCTTTATGGAGTCGGCGGAGCTGCTGCGCCGGTACTTCCCCGGCGTCGCCATTACGACGGACCTGATCACCGGCTTCCCGGAGGAGACGGAGGAGGAGTTCTCTGAGACCCTTGCCTTCCTCCGCCGTGTCCGCTTCGCGGATATGCACATCTTCCCCTACTCCATCCGCCCCGGCACCCCGGCGGCGAAAATGCGGCAGGTGGAGAAGGCCGTGAAGGAGGAGCGGGCCAAGCGGGCCGCGGCTGTGGCGGCGGAGATGCACCGGGATTTCCTCCTCTCCTGCGTGGGACAGGTGTTCCCCGTGCTGTTCGAGCAGGAGAAGGACGGTCTTTTCACCGGCCACGCCCCCAACTATATGGAGGTCTCCCTCCCCGGCGAGAATCTGCACAACCAGGTGAGGGATGTGCGGATCACGGAGTTGCTCGGCGACGGCCTCACCGGAACGATACTTTAAAGGAGCAGGCAGATGAACGCTTTTTTTGCCTATATTTCCCGGATGCGCTACATCCGGCGCTGGGCGCTGATGCGCAACAGCCTGGAGGAGAATGTCCAGGAGCACAGCCATATGGTGGCGGTGCTGGCCCACGCTCTGGCCGTCATCCGCAACCGCCGCTTCGGCGGCTCGGTGGACGTGGGGGCCGTGACGGCGGCGGCGCTGTACCACGACGCCGGGGAGATCCTCACCGGCGACATGCCCACCCCCATCAAGTATTATAACCCGGCCATCCGGGAGTCCTACAAGGCGGTGGAGCGCCTGGCGGAGGAAAAGCTGCTGCGGATGCTGCCGGAGGAGCTGCGGGCGGACTACGCCCCTCTCCTCACCCCCACGGACGCGGAGGTGCTGACGCTGGTGAAGGCGGCGGACAAGCTCTCGGCCTATGTCAAGTGCCTGGAGGAGCTGAAGTGCGGCAACCGGGAGTTCTCCAAAGCGGCGGAGCAGACCCTGGCGGCGCTCCGCGGCTACGGGCTGCCGGAGGTGGAGTATTTCATCGAGCAGTTCCTCCCGGCCTTCTCGCTGACGCTGGACGAGCTGGAATAGCACACCCGGCGGGGCGGGGCGCGGTCCCGTCCCCCACAGATAACAGAAGGCCGCATGTTCCCTCCCGCCGGCGCGGCGCGGGCGGCCGAGGGGCGGCCTGCCAACGAAAGGAGTCTTCTCCATGAATGAAGTAAAAAGCCCTAAAAAACCATTACTGTATTACTATCTGATCGTTATGCTGGTGCTGGTGCTGTTCAATTTCCTGGCCATGCCCTGGATCGCGGAACATCAGATCCGGGAGGTGGATTACAACACCTTCGTGTCCATGACGGAGAGCGGTGAGATCGGCCAGGCGGAGATCCAGGAGGCGGACAACCGCATCCTGTTCACCGATCAGGACGGAAAGACCGTCTACAAGACCGCCATGGTGCCCGACCCGGACCTGACAAAGCGGCTGCTGGACGCCGGCGTTTCCACCACCGGCGTGGAGATCGAGCAGTCTTCGCTGCTGGTGGACCTGCTGGGGTGGATCGTTCCGCTGGTGATCTTCATCGCCCTGGGCCAATTCATGTCCCGGAAGATGATGCAGAAGATGGGCGGCAGCAATTCCATGATGTTCAACGCCGGCAAATCCAACGCCAAGGTCTATGTCAAGTCCTCCGAGGGCATCAAGTTCTCCGACGTGGCCGGCGAGGACGAGGCCAAGGAGAACCTGCAGGAGATCGTGGACTACCTCCACGACCCCAGCAAGTACCAGGCCATCGGCGCCTCCATGCCCAAGGGCGTGCTGCTGGTGGGCCCTCCGGGCACCGGCAAGACCCTCCTGGCCAAGGCCGTGGCCGGCGAGGCCAACGTGCCCTTCTTCTCCATGAGCGGCTCTGAGTTCGTGGAGATGTTCGTGGGCATGGGCGCCAGCAAGGTCCGCGACCTCTTCAAGCAGGCCAAGGAGAAGGCCCCCTGCATCGTGTTCATCGACGAGATCGACGCCATCGGCAAGAAGCGGGACGGCCAGATTGGCGGCAACGACGAGCGGGAGCAGACGCTGAACCAGCTGCTCACCGAGATGGACG
>JBJDYT010000063.1:0-15495 GCA_051867635.1 Oscillospiraceae bacterium | reverse complement strand
CCACATTGCCCTTGGACTTGCTCATCTTGCCGCCGTCCAGCAGCAGCCAGCCGTGGCCGAAGACCTTCTTCGGCAGGGGCATCTCCATGCTCATGAGCATGGCGGGCCAGATGATGGAGTGGAAGCGGACGATCTCCTTGCCCACGAAGTGGACGTCGGCGGGCCAGAACTTCTCATAGTCGTCGTACTTGTCGTTGAGGAAGCCCAGGGCGGTGGTGTAGTTGAACAGGGCGTCCACCCACACATAGACCACATGGCCCGGGTCAAAGTCCACCGGGATGCCCCAGGTGAAGCTGGTGCGGGAGACGCACAGGTCCTCCAGGCCCGGATCGATGAAGTTGTTCACCATCTCGTTGACGCGGCTGCGGGGCTCCAGGAAGTCGGTGTTCACCAGCAGGTCGCGCACCCGGCCGGCGTATTTGCTCAGCCGGAAGAAGTAGGCCTCCTCCTCCGCGTCCACCACCTCGCGGCCGCAGTCGGGGCACTTGCCGTCCACCAGCTGGCTCTCCGTCCAGAAGGACTCGCAGGGCTTGCAGTACTTGCCCACGTACTTGCCCTTGTAAATGTCGCCCTTGTCGTACATCTTGCGGAAGATCTTCTGCACGGCGGTCACATGGTAGTCGTCGGTGGTTCGGATGAAGCGGTCGTTTGAGATGTTCATCAGCTTCCACAGGTCCTTGACGCCCCGCGGTCCGTCCACGATCTGGTCCACGAACGCCTGGGGCGTCACGCCGGCCGCCGCGGCCTTCTCCTCGATCTTCTGGCCGTGCTCGTCGGTGCCGGTCAGGAACATGACGTCATAGCCCTGGAGGCGCTTGTAGCGGGCCATGGCGTCGGTGGCCACGGTGCAGTAGGTGTGGCCGATGTGCAGCTTGTCCGAGGGGTAGTAGATGGGCGTCGTGATATAGAAGGTCTTTTTCTCCATGTGTGTTCTCCTTTATTGACGGTCTCCCCGAATGGAAGGGGACCGGGATCGACGGTGGTACAGCCTCAGGCGGCCCGGGCGGCCATGCTGCCGTGCCGTTTCCAGCGGCCGGAGGCATAATAGGCGACGGCGATGGCGGAGGCCGCGATCCAGCCGATGCCGAAGCCCAGGTACATATAGTCCGGGCCGAAGAAGTGGGCCAGCAGGTACACCGCGGGGACGCGGAAGACGATCTGCCCCACGAAGGCGATGAGCATGGGCACCACGCTCTCTCCCGCGCCGCGCATGATGCTGTTGAGACAGAACATGACCGCGAAGAAGGGGTAGAAAGGCAGCAGGCACAGCAGGTACTGGGCGCCCGCCTCCACCACGGCGGGGGTATCGGAGAAGAGGGCGATGAGCCATTTGCGGATGGGCAGCATCCCGGCGTTGACGATGACGCACCAGACGATGGCCATGGCGATGGCGGCCTTGGTGCCCTCCTTCACCCGCTGGGGCTTGCTTGCGCCCATGTTCTGTCCCACGAAGGCGGTGCCGGCGCTGGCCAGGGCCTGCACCGGCAGGAAGGCCAGGTTGTCCATCTTGTGGCCCACGTTGTAGGCGGCGGTGTACGCCTCGCCGTAGGTGTTCACCCGGCCCATGACCGCCATCATGCCGAGAGAGATGGTGGCGGACTGGATGCCCGCGGGCAGGCCGATGCGGACGATCTCCTGCAGCAGCGCCCTGTCGATGTGCCAGTGCCGCGGGCGGATGCGGATCTCGGGGTATTTGCGGTTGATATAGAAGATGCCGAAAAGCCAGCTGACAGCCTGGGCGAAGATGGTGGCGCAGGCCACGCCCGCCACGCCCATGTGCAGCACGATGACCGTCACCAGGTCCAGAATGATGTTCAGCACCGTGGCCACGGCCAGAAACAGCAGCGGCGTACGGCTGTTGCCGAGGCCCTGCAGGATGCCGGCGTTGGTGTTGTAGCCCACGTTGCCGATGAGGCCGGCGCAGACGATGGTCATATAAATTTTGGCGTCGTGGAAGGCGCTCTCGTCGATGCGCAGCAGCAACAGCAGCGGCTCCACCAGCAGCAGGGCCAGGACCGTCAGGGGGATGACGGTGATGAGGAAGGTGGCGTAGGCGGTGTCCACCGCGTCCCGCACCCGGTCCATCTTCCCCGCGCCGAAGAACTGGGAGATGACCACCGTGCTGCCGGTGCCGATGCCCATGAAGAGGGAGACGAAGAGGAACAGCACCGGGTAGGCCACGCCCACCGCGGCCAGGGCCGAGTCGCCCACATAGTTGCCCACCACCCAGCTGTCCACCAGGTTGTACAGCTGCTGCAGCAGGCTCCCCGCCAGCATGGGAAGGGCGAAAAGAAGGATGTTCTTCGCGCAGTTTCCCTCCGTCATATTCCGCATCCCGCCCGCTGCCTGTGCCATGTCCGCGTCTCCTTTTCCCGGCGGCGCAGCCGCCTTCCGTATCTGTCGTTGGCTTGGGAACCTTTTCATGCCGTACCTTTTATGATACCCTAACTTTTCCCGTTTCGCAATTGCTTCTTGCCTGTTTTTTTGTTATAATCGGAAAAAAGCGAAAGGAGCCGTCCCATGAAACTGGTTTCCTGGAATGTCAACGGCCTGCGCGCCTGCCTCGGCAAGGGCTTTCTCGCCTTCTGCGAGGGGATCGACGCGGATGTGATCTCCCTGCAGGAGACGAAGCTCCAGCCCGAGCAGGTGGACTTCGCCCTGCCGGGCTATGAGATGTTTTTCAACAGCGCGGAGAAGAAGGGCTACTCCGGCACGGCGGTGCTGACCCGGGTGAAGCCCCTCTCCGTCACCTTCGACCACGGGGAGGAGGTCCACCGCCACGAGGGGCGCATCATCACCGCGGAGTACGAGGACTTTTATCTCGTCTGCTGCTACACCCCCAACTCCCAGGACGGCCTGCGCCGCCTGAGCTACCGCATGGAGTGGGAGGACAGCCTGCGGGAGTACCTCTGCGCTCTGGATGCGAAAAAGCCCGTGGTCCTCTGCGGCGACCTGAACGTGGCCCACGAGGAGATCGACCTGAAAAACCCCGCCACCAACCACTTCAGCGCCGGCTTCTCCGACGAGGAGCGGGGCAAGCTGACGGAGCTGCTGGCCGCCGGCTTTGTGGACAGCTTCCGCGCCCTCTGGCCCGACCGGACCGAGGCTTACAGCTGGTGGAGCTACCGCACCCGGGCCCGGGAGCGGAACGCCGGGTGGCGCATCGACTATTTTATCGTCTCGGAGCGGCTGCGCGGCCGCATCAGGCGGGCGGAGATCCTCAGCGAGATCCACGGCAGCGACCACTGCCCGGTGCTGCTGGAGCTGGAGGACTGAGGGCGGCACGGATACAAAAACGGCACAGCCAAAAGGCTGTGCCGTTTTTTCTTTGCGCGGCCTCTTTTCCCCTGTGGCCCGCGCTTATTCCGTCCGCAGCGCCACCACGGGGTCCTTCTTTGCCGCCATGCGGGAGGGGATCAGCCCCGCGATCATGGTCAGGACCACGCTGATGGCCACCAGGATCACCGCCGCCCCGCCGGGCAGGACGGCCAGGCCGCTGATGCCGGTGAGATGCTCCGCGATGAGGCGGATGGGGATGTTCAGCAGCACCGTCACGCCGATGCCGAGGAGGCCCGCGGTGAAGCCCACGATGACGGTCTCGGCGTTGAACACCCGGGAGATATCCTTCTTGGAGGCGCCCACGCTGCGCAGGATGCCGATCTCCTTGGTGCGCTCCAGCACGGAGATGTAGGTGATGATGCCGATCATGATGGAGGAGACCACCAGCGAGATGGACACAAAGCCGATCAGGGCGTAGGAGACGGCGTTGATCATGGTGGTGACGCCGGACATGAGCAGCGCCACATAGTCGGTGTACTGGATCTGATCCTCCTCGGCGGCGGAGGCGTTGTACTCCGCGATGAGGTCGTCGATCAGCTCCTTGTCCTCAAAGGCCTCGGCGTAGATGTTGATGGCGGCGGGGGAGTCGTAGTCGATGGAGCCCAGCGTCGCCAGGGTCTCCGCCAGGGTGGAGCCGGAGACGGTGGAGGGCATGTACTCGTCGTAGTAGCCCGCCAGCACCGCCTCGTCCGTGGTGGCGGCGATCATCCGGTCGAAGGCGGCGGCCGCCGCGGCGTAGCCCTGCACGTTGAAGAGGTCGGCGGCGCCGGAGGCGGAGGCCATCATCTGGGCCACCTGCCGCTCCGCCTGCTCGGCGTACTTCTCCGTCACCAGCTTTTCCAGCTGCGTCCGCAGCAGCTCCCGCAGCTCCTCGTCGGAGTAGTCCGCAAGATACTCCTCCGCCGCCTCCTCCTCGAACTGATAGGTGTTCGCCGCCAGCTGGATCATGGCGTCCCGGGTGGCAAAGCGCTGCATGTAGCCCTCCACCGTCTGCTCCAGATACGCCTCGGAGGGCTTGGAGAGGATGGCGGTGTAAACGTCGGTCTTTTCCTCCGGCGTCAGCGTCCCGAAATAGGCCTTGATCTTCTCCGCCTTCTCGCTGTCGGTGGGGTCGATCTCCTCCGTGATGACGAAGGGCAGGCCGGTCAGCACGTCGTAGTTCTCGTTTTCGGGCAGCAGCTGCTCCTTCACGATCTCGCTTTCGGCGGACTTGTCGATGACATAGTCCGTCAGCGCGGCGGTGTAGCCGAAGGTGCCGGAGATGGAGGTGGAGGTGGCCTCCGGGTTCGGGCGCAGGATGCCCACGATCTTCAGGTCATAGCCGTTTTTGATGACCAGGTCCAGCGAAGCCTCGTCCTCCCGCACGTCCGTCCAGACGCCGGAGCCGCTCTTGGTGTAGTACTCGCAGTTCAGCACCAGCTTGAAGCCGGTCCCCAGCACGTCCTCGTAGGAGACCTTCTTCTCCCCGCCGGAGGTGGCGATCTCCTCGCCGTTCATGACGGCGGAGAAGATGTCGTTCACCTCGTCGTCGGACATGAGGCCCAGGGCGTAGAAGGCGATATCGGTGATCTCGTTGCGCTCGTCCAGGATCAGGACCACCTCGTCGGCCGCCGTGGGCCAGGCGCCGGCCAGCAGGTCATACTGCTCATATACCATGTCGGAGATCAATTCCCCGTCGGTGCCGGGCAGGATCTCGGACCAGAGGTCCATGCCGCCCATGCGGGAGGCCATCACGGAGGCCATGGGACGGCTCTCGCCCTCCGTCCCCGAGAAGAAGGCGGTGGTCAGGTCCGTGCTGTGGTACTCCCCCTCCTCGTTCTGCACATAGGTGTTGATATCCACACCGTACTGGTACTGCAGGGTGGAGACGGACTCATACAGGCCCGTGGTGCTGGTCTCGCTGTCCATCTCCCTGTCCAGCCACGCCTTGAAGGCGGTCAGGTTGTTCTCCACATCCTCGTCGGCGAAGGCGGCGTTGAACAGGTCGAACATCCGCTCGTTGGCGTAGACCGCGTCCGCCTCATGGGGCTCTCCGCCGCCCTCCGCCATCTCGCCGGAGCTGTTCAAAACCCGGGTGATGGCCGACTCCTCCTGTTGGATGGTGATGGGGTAGGAGGAGAGGGTGTCCCGCTGGATGTCCGCGATGTAATCCTGGATGCCGGTGGAGATGGACAGGATCAGGGCGATGCCGATGATGCCGATGGAGCCGGCGAAGGCCGTCAGCAGCGTGCGGCCCTTCTTGGTGCGCAGGTTGTTGAAGCTCAGGGAGAGGGCCGTGGCAAAGGACATGGAGATCTTTTGGCGGGGCTTCGGCGCGGCGGGCTCCTCGCCGGCGTCATAGGGGTCGGAATCGCTGACGATACGGCCGTCCAGCAGGCGCACGATGCGGGTGGAGTACTGCTCCGCCAGCTCCGGGTTGTGGGTGACCATGATGACCAGCTTATCCCGGGCGATCTCCTTGAGCAGCTCCATGATCTGCACGCTGGTCTCGCTGTCCAGCGCGCCGGTGGGCTCGTCGGCCAGCAGGATGTCGGGATTGTTGATCAGCGCCCGGGCGATGGCCACGCGCTGCATCTGGCCGCCGGACATCTGGTTGGGCTTTTTGTGGATGTGCTCCTCCAGACCCACCTTTTTCAGCACGTCAACGGCCCGCTGTCGGCGCTCCTTCTTGGAGACGCCCGCCAGGGTCAGCGCCAGCTCCACGTTGGCGAGGACGCTCTGGTGCGGGATCAGGTTGTAGCTCTGGAAGACGAAGCCGATGGAATTGTTGCGGTAGTAGTCCCAGTCGGCGTCCTTGTACTGCCTGGTGGAAACGCCGTTGATGAGCAGGTCGCCGCTGGTGTAGCGGTCCAGCCCGCCGACGATGTTCAGCAGCGTAGTCTTGCCGGAGCCGCTCTGTCCCAGGATGGACACGAATTCGTTCTCCCGGAAGCTGATGGACACATCCCGCAGCGCGTCCTGCTTCAGCTCGCCTGTGACGTAGGTTTTGACGATATGTTTTAATTGCAGCACGGATAAGCCTCCTGTTTCAGCAGTCAGAATACAGCATCTGCACCGGATAAACGCAAAGAAGCGCCGCTTCGGTCCCGCAGCCGCGCCATGGCCGCACGTCCTTCCGTTCAATTGCTTGGACTATTATACCGTGCAATTGTGAACAAATCTTATCAGAAAAGAAAATCAAGACGGATTATTCGCCCCGCCGGGGCAAAAAAGCCGGAGGCGGGAACGCATCCCGCCTCCGGTCTTTCGTTTCTTTCAGACGCCGGGGCTTCAGTCCGCCTTGGGACCGGCGGCCACGACCTCGTCGCTCATATGGGTGTACTTCTTGAAGTTCTCCACGAAGCTCTTGGCCAGCTTCTTGCAGCTCGCCTCATAGGCGGCCTTGTCCTCCCAGGTGTTGGCGGGGATCAGCAGCTCGCTGGGCACGCCCTCCACGGCGGTGGGCACCTGCACGCCGAAGGTGGGGTCGGTGACGAACTCGCCCTTTTCGATCTCGCCGTTCAGCGCGGCGGTGACCATGGCGCGGGTGTAGGAGAGCTTCATGCGCTTGCCGGTGCCGTTCCAGCCGGTGTTGACCAGATACACATGGGCGCCGCTCTGCTCCACCTTCTCCGCCAGCATGTTGGCGTAGACGGAGGGATCCAGGGGCAGGAAGGGCTCGCCGAAGCAGGTGGAGAAGGTGGGCACGGGCTCGGTGATGCCGATCTCGGTGCCGGCCACCTTGGAGGTGAAGCCGGAGACGAAGTAGTACATGGCCTGGTTCTTGTTCAGCTTGCTGATGGGAGGCAGCACGCCGTAAGCGTCGGCAGTGAGGAAGATGACGGTCTTGGGCACGCTGCTGCTCATGCCGCTGAGCTCCGCGTTGGGGATATACTCCACGGGATAGCCCACGCGGGAGTTGACGGCCAGGGAATCGTCGTCAAAGTCGAACTCCCGGGTCTCGGGGTCCATGACCACGTTCTCCACAAGGGAGCCGAACTTGATGGCGTTGTAGATCTCCGGCTCCTTCTCGGCGGAGAGGTTGATGCACTTGGCGTAGCAGCCGCCCTCGAAGTTGAAGACGGAGTCGGCGGCCCAGCCGTGCTCGTCGTCGCCGATGAGCATGCGGTTGGGGTCGGCGGAAAGGGTGGTCTTGCCGGTGCCGGAGAGGCCGAAGAACACGGCGCTGTCGCCCTCCTTGCCGATGTTGGCGGAGCAGTGCATGGGGAACACGCCCTCCTTGGGCAGGAGGTAGTTCATGACGGAGAACACGGACTTCTTGATCTCGCCGGCGTACTGGGTGCCGCAGATGACCACCATCTTCTCCTCATAGTTCACCAGGATGGCGGCCTCGCTGCGGGTGCCGTCGATCTCAGGGATGCACTTGAAGCCGGGGGCGGCGATGATGGTGAAGTCCGCCTCGAAGCCGGCCAGCTGCTCGGCGGTGGGCCGGCGCAGGAGCTGGTGGATGAACAGGTTCTGGGACGCCAGCTCGTTGACGATGCGGAAGGACTTGGTGTACTTGGGGTCCGCGCCGGCGAAGCCGTCGAAGATATAGATCTCCTTGTTCTGCAGGTAGGCCACGACCTTGCTGTAGATGGCGTCGTAGCGGGCCTTGTCGATGGGGCGGTTCACCTTGCCCCAGGCGATCTCGTCATGCACGGCGGGGGTGTCCACGATGAACTTGTCGTTGGCGCTGCGGCCGGTGTACTTGCCGGTCTTGACCACCAGCGCGCCGGTGTTGCTCAGGGTGCCTTCGCCGCGGCGAAGCGCATGCTCCGTCAGCGCGGCGGGGGTGAGGTTGCGGTACACGGCAGAGGCATTGATGATGCCCAGCTTTTCCAGTCCGTAGGTTTCCATAGTTTGACCTCCATGTATCATAATATTCAAAATTATCTGTTTTTTCGATGACAAAGCCCGCATCGGGGCCTTTCTCCGTGAAAGCCTTAATCAAAATCATTGTACACGAAAGAGGGCATTTCTGGCAAGAGATTTTTCCCAAAATGCGGGCGTTTCGAGAAAAATATATGGCTTTTCCCGAAAGTGCGTTCTTTCCCTTATCCCGCGGCCCTGTCAGCGGCCCCGGGGGTATCTTTCCTCCAGCAGGGACACCATATCCGCCACCGCGTGGCGGGTGCAGGGGCCCACGAAGCGGAAGCCCCGGTCCCGCAGCAGGGGGTTGGCGTCCTCCGGCACGAAGGCCTCCGCCGCCATCTCCAGCATGGGCAGGTCGTTCTCCTCGTCTCCGGCGCAGTAGACGTGCTCCGGCGCGATGGAGAGATACTGCGCCAGAAAGCGGACGGCCCCGGCCTTGTCCGCGCCCTTCGCCGTCAGCTCCAGAAGATTTTTCCCGGAAAAGATGGTCTCATACCCGCCGATCCAGGGGCGGCTCAGCAGAAAGCGCTGCACCTCCAGCAGCACCTCGTACTCGTCCTCGAACAGGAGCTTCGCCGCCGGCTCGCCCACCTCCTCCAGCGAGCCGATCTCCTTCCACGGCGCGCCGGTGAGCCGCTGGTGCCGCTCGATAAAGGCGTTGGGCCGCACGGCGAACACCCGCTCGTCCCAGAGGAAGACCTCGAAGCCCAGGCGGGGGAAGGCCTCCATGACCTCGTGGTAGTGCTGCAGGATCTCCGCGGGCATGTCCAGCCGCCAGAGGTACTTCCCCTGCTCGAAATCGTATACTCCCGCGCCGTTGAAAAGGGCGGTGGGGCAGTTGGTAGGGACCAGCTGCCGCAGGTGGAGGTAGGCGGGATAGGCCCGCCCCGTCACCACGGCGAAGCGCCCGCCCTCCGCCATGAAGCGGCGTATGGCCGCGAGATTCTCCTTCGGCACGCCGGGGAAGGGGAGCCCCCTGGAGAGGCACTTCTGGGTCGGGGCTATGGTGTTGTCAAAATCACAGGCGAGCAGCACGCCTTCCCATCGTTTCATATTCCCTCCGCTGTCTGCGCCCGTTTCCGGGCGTGCGATAAGCCGGGCGCGGGTCGCCCCGCGTCCGGCCGCATGTCCTGCTCACTCCGCCGCGCCGGTCTTGCCGCCCTCGCCGCTGTGACGGCGGCGGCCGCCCCGGTGATGGGGCCTGCGCCGGCGGGAGGCGTTTCCTCCGCTCTCGCCGCCCTCGGCCGGCGCTGTCTGCCGGGGCTTCGGGGCCTTTTCGGCCTGCTTGCCCTCCTGGGGCCGGGCCTGCTTTTCCCCCTGGGGGCGGGACTGCTTCTCCCCCTTGGGACGGGCGGGCTTCTCCGCCTTTTCGCCCCGGGGCGCCTTCCCCTCCTCCACATGGGAGGCGACCTTCGTCACCTTGCCGCCCCGGCCTCTGTGCCGGCGGCCGCCGCGGGACTCCTTCCGCTCGCCGCTCTCCTCCCGGGGCGGGACCTCGGGCAGGGGCGCGCGGATGAAGTCCTCCGCGAAGGGGATCTCCTCCTCCTGGACATAGCGCGCGGGCCGCTCCGCGGGGATCTCGATGCCCTCCCGTGAGCCCTTGCCGTTGCGCAGCACGCAAAGCTCGCAGTTGTGATAGCACTTGGGCCCGCCGCTGACCCCGTCCACGGCCACCTTCGCCGTCTCCCGCAGCAGGTCCACGCCGGTGACGTTGCCCGGGCCGTCCGGCGTCAGCACGAAGGAGTCGTTCTTGGGCATGCGCTTGGCCGCGTCCTCATAGGCCTCCTGCTCGTACTTCAAACAGCACATGAGCCGCCCGCAGGTGCCGGAGATCTTGGTGGGGTTCAGGCTCAGGTTCTGGGTCTTGGCCATCTTGATGGACACGGGCAGGAAGCCGTCCAGGAAGGACGAGCAGCAAAACGGCCTTCCGCAGATGCCCAGGCCTCCCAGCATCTTCGCCTCGTCCCGCACGCCGATCTGCCGCAGCTCGATGCGGGCGCGGAAGACGGAGGCCAGGTCCTTCACCAGCTCCCGGAAGTCCACCCTCCCGTCAGAGGTGAAGAAAAAGATGATCTTGTTGCCCTCGAAATTGCAGGACACGTCCACCAGCTTCATATCCAGCCCGTGCTGGGCGATCTTCTTCTGGCAGACGGCGGCGGCCTCCTTCTCCCGCTCGGCGTTGTGCCGGGCGGTGCGGCGGTCGCTCTCCGTGGCGATGCGCAGCACGGGGCAGAGGGGCTGCACCACGGCGCTGTCCTCCACCTCATGGTTCCCCTCCACGCAGGAGGCGAACTCCACCCCCTGGCTGGTCTCCACGATCACATCCTGACCGTCCGCCACGGTCAGCTCTCCCGGATCGAAATAATAGGTCTTGCAGCCGCCGCGAAAGCGGACAGAAACGACAGTTTTCAAAGGATCTCCTCCAGTTCCGCCGCGAGGGAGCCGAGAAGCAGTCCCACGCCGGCATTGTAATCACAGTCCTCCCGGCGCTGCCGCAGCAGTTCCGTCAGGCGCATCAGCTTTTTTTCCTCCAGCTTCGCCGCCGCCCGCACGCAGGCGGGGGCGTTCTCCTCCCCGCCGCCGCAGCGCAGCAGCAAAGCCCGGCCCAGCAGGGCGCGGCTCTGCTCCAGCAGCGCCGCCAGCTCCTCCCGCTTCATCTTCCCGGCGCTGAGCTGCAGCAAAAAGGCGGTGAGCTGCCGCTTGTCCTCCCCCGCGAGGCGGCAAAGCTCCGCCGCGAGAGGGTCCGGCTCCTCCGCCGCGCCGCCGTCGCCGCAGCGCAGCTCCACGCAGCGGGAGCGTAGCGTGGGCAGCAGGGCGGAGGCGCTCTCCGCCAGGAAGAGGAACGCCGCGTAGGGCGGTCCCTCCTCCACCACCTTCAGCAGGATGTTCTGGCAGCGGCTGTCCAGCTGGGCGCAGTCGTCGAAAAGGTAGACCTTGCGCAGCCCCTCGTTGGGGATCACATAGGCGTCGGCCCGCACGGCGCGCAGCAGCTCCACGCTCATGATCCGGTGCTCCGGGTCATGCACCGTCCGCACGTCCGGGTGGATGCCCGAGAGGACCTTGCGGCAGCTCTCGCACCGCAGGCAGGGCTTCGTCCCGCCGGCGGTGCACTCAAACGCGGCGGCGGCGTAGCGGGCCGTCTCCCTCCGGCGGTCTCCCCCCGTCAGGAGCAGGGCGTGGTGCAGCGCGCCGCGGCTGGCGGCGGCGGAAATGCTCTGCCGTACATCGTCTCTCGGCTGCAAGGTCCCCGCCTCCTCCCGCGCATAAATGCTAAATCGAAACCATTATAGCACAGTTTACGGAAAAAAACTAAAAATCAGCGATATTTTTCTCTCTTTTCTTTTTAATTTGTGAGAAATGTGAATAACCACTGTAAAATTGCCTCAAAATACTTTGCATTTCCGTGTTTTTTGTGTATTGCGAGAAAAATTTCCTCTGCGTATAATACAAGCTGTGCCATAACTTATTATTTATTATAGAAGGTCGTTTGAAAGGGGAATCTTATGAACAAGAAGTTTGTCTACCTGTTTTCCGAAGGCAACGGCTCCATGCGTGAGCTGCTGGGCGGAAAAGGCGCCAACCTGGCGGAGATGACCGGCCTGGGCATGCCTGTGCCCCAGGGCTTCACCATCACCACCGAGGCCTGCACCCAGTACTATGCCGACGGCAAGAAGATCACCAAGGAAATGCGCACCGAGATCATGTCCTACGTCACCAAGCTGGAAGTCATCACCGGCAAGAAGTTCGGCGACCTGCGCAACCCCCTGCTGGTCTCCGTCCGCAGCGGCGCCCGGGCCTCCATGCCCGGCATGATGGACACCATTTTGAACCTGGGCCTCAACGACCAGGTGGTGGAGGCCTTCGCCCAGAAGACCAACAACCCCCGCTTCGCCTATGACTCCTACCGCCGCTTCATCCAGATGTACTCCGACGTGGTCATGGAGGTGGGCAAGAAGTATTTCGAGCAGCTCATCGACCAGATGAAGGAGAAGCGCGGCGTGAAGCTGGACACCGAGCTCACCGCCGAGGACCTGAAGGAGCTGGCGGAGCAGTTCAAGGCCGAGTATAAGGCCAAGATCGGCACGGACTTCCCCCAGGATCCCAAGGAGCAGCTCATGGGCGCCATCCAGGCCGTGTTCCGCAGCTGGGACAATCCCCGCGCCATCTATTACCGCCGCATGAACGACATCCCCTCCTCCTGGGGCACCGCCGTCAACGTCCAGCAGATGGTCTTCGGCAACACCGGCGACAACTCCGGCACCGGCGTGGCCTTCACCCGCAACCCCGCCACCGGCGAGAAGAAGCTCTTCGGCGAGTTCCTGCTCAACGCCCAGGGCGAGGACGTGGTGGCCGGCGTCCGCACCCCCCAGAGCATCGAGCAGCTGGAAAAGATCATGCCCGAGGTGTACCACCAGTTCGTGGACATCTGCAACAAGCTGGAATACCATTACCGCGACATGCAGGATATGGAGTTCACCATCGAGGATAAGAAGCTCTACATGCTGCAGACCCGCAACGGCAAGCGCACCGCCGCCGCCGCGCTGAAGATCGCCTGCGACCTGGTGGACGAGGGGATGATCAGCCAGCGGGAGGCCGTCATGATGATCGACCCCAAGAGCCTGGACGCGCTGCTGCATCCCCAGTTCGACGCGGCGGCCCTGAAGGCCGCCAAGCCCATCGGCCAGGGTCTGGCCGCTTCCCCCGGCGCCGCCTGCGGCAAGGTGGTCTTCTCCGCTGAGGACGCCGCCGAGTGGGCCATGCGGGGCGAGAAGGTGGTGCTGGTGCGCCTGGAGACCTCCCCGGAGGATATCGAGGGCATGCACTACGCCCAGGGCATCCTGACCGTTCGCGGCGGCATGACCTCCCACGCGGCCGTGGTGGCCCGCGGCATGGGCACCTGCTGCGTCTCCGGCTGCGGCGCCATCAAGATCGACGAGGCCGCCAAGAAGTTTGAGCTGGGCGGCAAGAAGTTCAAGGAGGGCGACTGGATCTCCATCGACGGCTCCACCGGCAACATCTACGCCCAGGCCGTCAAGACCGTGGACGCCTCCATCGGCGGCGAGTTCGGCCGCCTCATGGGCTGGGCCGACAAGTACCGCGTGCTGAAGGTCCGCACCAACGCCGACACCCCCCGGGACGCCGACCAGGCCCGCCGCTTCGGCGCCGAGGGCATCGGCCTCTGCCGCACCGAGCATATGTTCTTCGAGCCCAACCGCATCATGGCCATGCGCGAGATGATCGTCTCCCGCACGGTGGAGCAGCGCGAGCGCGCCCTGGCCAAGCTGGAGCCCATGCAGCAGAGCGACTTCGAGGGCATCTACGAGGCCATGCGGGGCATGCCCGTCACCATCCGCCTGCTGGATCCCCCCCTGCACGAGTTCGTCCCCACTGAGGAGGCCGACATCGTGGCCCTGGCCGCGGAGATGAAGATGTCCGTGGAGGAGCTCAAGGGCATCATCGCCGGCCTGCATGAGTTCAACCCCATGATGGGCCACCGCGGCTGCCGCCTGGACGTGACCTATCCCGAGATCGCCAAGATGCAGACCGCCGCCATCATCAAGGCCGCCCTGGCCGTCCGTTCCCGCCGTCCGGCGTGGAAGATCACCCCGGAGATCATGGTCCCCCTGGTGGGCGAGGTCCGTGAGCTGGCCTATGTCCGCAGCGTCATCTGCGAGGTGGCGGACCAGATCATCAAGGAGAACGGCTCCAACATGAAGTACAAGGTGGGCACCATGATCGAGATCCCCCGCGCGGCCCTGACCGCCGACGAGATCGCCAAGGAGGCGGAGTTCTTCTCCTTCGGCACCAATGACCTGACCCAGATGACCTTCGGCTTCAGCCGCGACGACGCGGGCAAGTTCCTCTCCTCCTACTATGACAAGAAGATCTACGAGTCCGATCCCTTCGCCCGTCTGGACCAGAACGGCGTGGGCCGCCTGGTGGAGATGGCCGCGAAGCTGGGCCGCCAGACCCGCCCCGACATCAAGCTGGGCATCTGCGGCGAGCATGGCGGCGATCCCTCCTCCGTGGAGTTCTGCCACCGGGCCGGTCTGAACTACGTCTCCTGCAGCCCCTTCCGCGTGCCCATCGCCCGCCTTGCCGCGGCTCAGGCCGCCATCAAGAACGGCGCGGACGACGAGGAGCTGTGATACCGGCCTTTGCTGCAAAGCCTTCCCCCGCGATCCCTGTGCGCCAGGCGCGCTGCCCTTCGGCAGCGCGCCTTTTTTATCCGGACGACCCCTCCGCCCGCCGTAACGCAGCGCCGGCGGGGCAGAAAAAGACAAAATTTTCGGCGCCGGCCGCCGAAAATTTTGTAAAAGCTTCCAGAATTGTTTTTTTCTGCCGCAATCCTGTTGACACCCGGGAGCACAGCGAATATAATGCACTCAAAATTGAATAGACCTCAGCAATAGAGGCGCGGATCATATGAGTATCTGTCCGGAGGCCATGGGGCCGGGGATGGGCAGGGAAAGGATGCTCCGCCGAAACCGGTGGCATTCCCATGGCGCTGCCGCAGTTGGGGTGCAGTCGAACAGGCTGCACACTCTCACCGCAGGGTGGAGGAGCTATTGCTTCAGTGATGATTTATCATGTACGCCAGGTATGATCGATTGTTTTATTTGGAGCAGTGTTCTTTCCGCAAAAGACACTGCTCTTTTTTTGCGCGGATCTCCGCCGCAGCGAAAGGTGCCGGCCCTTTCGCCGCAGCGGCGTTCGTGCAAAGCAAGATACAGCTCAAACAAACATGTGTGTGAAATAAGGAGAGAGAATTGTGATTGATTTTTTAAACTGGCTTGACGGTATCCTTTGGGGCGTACCGCTGATCGTGCTCATGATCGTTACCGGACTGTATTTCACGGTCCGCTCCGGCTTCTTCCAGTTCCGCCATTTTGGCTGGATCATGAAGCGTACCATGGGAAGGCTCTTCCAGAAGGACGCGGAAAACGACGGCGAAAAGGGCATGCTGAGCGCTTTTGAGGCCATTTCCACCGCCATCGGCGGCACGGTGGGCTTCGGAAACATCGCGGGCGTCGCCACCGCGGTCGCCGCGGGCGGCCCGGGCGCCGTGCTCTGGATGTGGCTCACCGCCTGCCTGGGCATGATCCTCAAGCAGGTGGAGGTCACCCTCGGCTGCTACTACCGCCGCACCAACGACGAGGGCGAGTATTACGGCGGCCCCACCTACTACATGGAGCGCGGCCTCGGTGAGGAGCGCCACTGGGGCAAGCTGTGGCTGATCCCGGCCATCATCTTCGGCATCGGCATCTTCTCCACCTTCTTTGTGACCTCCTCCACCCTCAC
>JBJDYT010000062.1:0-15875 GCA_051867635.1 Oscillospiraceae bacterium | reverse complement strand
CTGGGACATCAGGGCTCCAGCGTTGACGGCCTGATAACTCCGACTCTGAAGGCCGCTGGTTCGAATCCAGTCGGGCGTACCAAACCAGCATCTCAGTTTTCAGGCTGAGATGCTGGTTTTGTTTTGGGATCGGACAGCAATTCAAAGAAATCATCCGTCTCCAACACTCTGCAATCAGATACTGCCTTTCTCGTCAGCTCCAAAGCGTGATTCCACAAATACAGATACAGCTCTTTCTTGTTGACGAAATAGTGGAGCAGCAGGGCTTTCGATATGCCCGCATTGGACGCAATCTCTGACATGGAAGTACCCTCCGTTGACAGTTCGGTCAATACAAAAACACTATATCCGTTGACCGATTTGGGGAAGAGGCTCGCGTGTTTTCAGTGAAGAATCTAATTGCCTTCTTTGCAGCCATTTGTGGATACGGGAATCCTTCAGGATGTCTCGAGCGAATCACACATAGGACAAAAGGAAAACACGATCCCTATTGACTAACGAACGATAGGTAGTTATAATGGAGCTGTGCAGGCAAGACGTTTCGGCCAGCGTAAAGGAGTGTCTTTTGCGCTGCAGTACTTCACCGGACTCGTGAAGTACCTGATTCGAAGCGGTGTGCTGGCCGGGGATGATCCCGAGATCATGGCGGCGCAGCTATGCCTGCCCATTTCTGCGTGGATCAACCTCTGCGACCGGGAACCCGAACGGTTGCCGGAGGTCATGGAACTGGTAAGCCGGCATATTCAGCAGTTCTTGGTCTATCAGAAGTGAGATCCTTTCCGTAACTTCGAGCCCTTTCAAACAAACAGAGAGTTTTTTCGGAGGCAGCTATGGACAATTTTGCGGATGAGAGAGATTTTAACATATTGGAAGATGACAAATATACCTTTTTCGTGCTTCGCCATGTGATGGGCGGAACGTGTAAGCTGCTTTTGACCGACCACGAAAGACTGATTCTCTGCTTTTCGGATCATCCGTATCCGGTATGGATCTGGACGCCGGACGATGCGTCAGAAGCGGAAATGGAGAAGGCTTATCGGATGGCATCGGAGCATTTTTTGCTGAACGGTGGATATCACTTTAACCTCAAGTATGATCTGGCGAAGTTTTTTATGGAACGGGCTGCTGCGGATGGCAAAAGCCTTTCCATCTGTATGAATATGCTGGCGTATGACTGCCGGGAACCGGTCAAGCCGGACAAGATGGCGGACGGGTCTCTTCACCGGTGCGGCATCGAGGACCTTGATGAATTGGTGGATTTTATTGATCTGTTCCAGATAGAAACCGGGATTGATAAAAACGATCGCGATGGTTATCGCAGGGATGCGGAGGCATTTATCCGTGCGGGGAATACATTTTTCTGGCAGAACGAACTGGGGGAGCATGTGGCCAGCTGCAAGTATGGGGCGAATGGCAATATGGCGTCCCTCAACCTTGTGTTTACCCGGCCGGAGTTTCGCAGGAAGCACTATGCCGAAAACCTGGTGTACCAGGTCACGAAACAGGCGCTCGATGCGGGATTTGTTCCCATGCTGTATACGGATGCGGATTATGCCGCGTCGAATGCCTGTTACGAGAAAATCGGATATGTTCTCAGAGGCAAACTGTGTACAATCGGGTGAACCGGAAAGGCAGACTGGAATTTGTGAGGAGAGGGCAGATATGCAAATCAGTCAGTTTTTTATAAATGGAGACATGAAAGGCGCCATTGCATACATGCGCAATCACGAGGAATTCAAAGACATTCTTCCCGCTTATGTCGCAATATTTGAAGATTGTGAATACCGAACGTTTGAGATACCGGATTTGCTCAACAATATTTTGCTTTTGTATCAGGTTTATTTTCGCGATATTTTTTATTGCGGCTTACCGGAGGCAGAGGCCGCAGGCAAGCTGCTGACGGAGCTGCGGGCGCTTCTGGACATGCCGGATGCAGAGGAAGAGCTTCTGGTTGAGAGGCTCCAATCGATTTTTGAACAGAACGGCTACCATGCACTTTTCGGGAAAACCCAAGGGTATTACGGCCCCTATGTCTGGAAGGATACCGTACCTACCGTTTACAGCGTAGAGCTGCCGGACGGTACAGCAGAGTACACTGTCAATATTCTCAAGGGCTTTGTATTCCGCAGTTGGATGGATTATCTGACCTTCGGCAGGTACGGTACGGGTGGCTGGGCTTCGCCCGATGGCACGATCAACTGCATTGAGCAGGCGTATGATTTTGAAAGCGAGCGGTTTCTCGTTTCTCTTCTGAAGCACGAAGCACAGCATACCGTAGATATGAAACAATTCCCGGGAATCACCCCTGCGGAGCTGGAATACCGGGCAAAACTTGTGGAGCTCCATTACTCCAGCGATTTGGGATTGCTGCAAAAGTTTTTATCGGAAGCGGATGAAAGCAGAGCAAGCGACAGTCATGCGGTCGCTTCTGCGAGGCTCAGACTCGAGTTTGCAGATACGGATCAAACAAATCTCTCCGGCATCCAGACACGGGCACTGGAACTGCTTCATGCACATACGAAAGAAATGGAAGAAAAATATGGAAAATAAAAAGCAGTGTCCAACGGATGACCGCAGCAAATTCCGATTTGTCGAACAGATAAAAGCGCACTTCTATACGGGGTATTCCCGTATGTACGCTCTATGAGCCAAAACAGCCCGGGCACCTGAATGTCCGGGCTGTTTTGCGTCGCTTCGTTCCGAACAAGGGACGGCATCCCTTGCGCTGCTTTGCAGCTATCCTCTAAGCAAAAGGCGTGATCATGAAAGTCGCGTTTTTTGCTTATTTTACTGTCTTACGAACACTGCCCTAAAGCCAAGACCTTTCACGGGAGCTTTGCTGTCATTCACAGCGGAGGATGTCGCTGTAGAAATCGTCCATCTCCTGCCGGGTGGGGAAGGTCGCCACATACATCTGGTTGCCCATGGCGCCCGACAGCACGTCGGGGATGCGCTCCACCATCCGCATCTGATGGCCGTACTTGGCCATGACGGCTTCGTGGTTCAGGACGAAATGCTTGCCGTCCCGCCGGCCGGCGAAGGCGCAGAAGGCGTGCTCGCCCACCGGGACGGTGGAGCGGTCGAAGGCGATCATATCCGCCCAGATCTTGTAGACGTTGGTGCTGTGGGCGAAGTTGATCATGTCGGGGGTGAAGCCGCCGCAGGGCCGCATGTTGACCTCCAGGGCCATGATCTCGCCCTTCTTGCCCAGCCCCGCCTGGTCCTGGGTCAGGCGGAAGAACTCAAAGTGGACGAAGCGGCTCTTCACGCCGAAGCTCTTCACCGTGGCGCGGCCGGCCCTGCGGGTGTCCTCGGGCAGGTCCTTGACGATGTAGTAGATGGAGTTGTCCGCTTCGTTCACGATATCCATGATGGACATGGGGGTGACGTTGCCGGTCTCAAACAGGGGCTCGCCGTTTGCGTCGATGATGGCGTCATAGGAGTTGACCTCCGCGTGGACGAACTCCTCCATGATGTAGGAGACGCCGCTCTCCCGCTCGTCGCGGAACCACTGCCGCAGCTCCTCGTCGCTGCGGAGCTTGTAGGTATGGGAGGCGCCCACGCCGTTGTCCGGCTTGACCACCACGGGGTAGCCCACCTGCGCGATGAACGCAAGGCAGCCCGCCTCGTCGTCCACCAGATGGTAGCGCGCCACCGCCAGGCCGGCCCTGGTGTAAAACTCCTTCATCTTGGACTTGTACTTGATCCGGGGGATGTCCTCCACCTGGAAGCCGCTGGTGATGTGGAAGTCGGTCCGCAGCTGGGCGTCCCGCTCCAGCCAGTACTCGTTGTTGGACTCCAGCCAGTCGATGCGGCCGTACTTGAAGATGAAGAAGGCCACCGCCCGGTAGACCTCGTCGTAATTCTCCAGGCTGCTCACCTTGTAATACTCGTTCAGGCTCCCCTTCAGCTCGCCGCTGAGCTGGTCATAGGGCTGGTCGCCCACGCCCAGCACGTTCATTCCGTTGTTCTTCAGCTCCCGGCAGAACTGCCAGTAATTGGTGGGGAAATTGGGGGAGATAAATACCACGTTTTTCATAGTGATCCCTCTCTTTTCTCATGCGAAATCATGTGTCCAGCAGATAGGGCAGGAAGTAGGCCACCTGCTTATACCACCAGTCCCAGTCGTGGGCCACGTCGTAGCCCCAGAGGTCCACCCAGATATGGATGTCCTTTTCCTCAAAGATCTCCTTCAACCGCCGGGTGGTCTCCGGCACCTCCCAGGGGCCCTGCCCAGCGCAGATGACCGCTTTTCTGCAGTTGTACAGCGCCACATACGGGTGGTCGGCGGGGAGGTTCGCCATGTAATGCACCGGCGAATTCTGGTACACCACCTCGTCCATATAGCCGCCGAAGCCGTACTCGGCGGTGTAGATGCCGCTGAGGGCCAGCAGCCGGTCGAAGAGGTCGGGCCGGCGGAGGAAGAGGTTCGCGGCGTGGGTGGCGCCCAGAGAGCAGCCGAATACCAGCACGCCGCTCTCGCCCTCCCAGCCGTTGCGCTCACTTGCCATGGCCCGCATGAAAGGCACCATCTCGTCGGTGATGTAGGCGATCCACTGCTCATAGCGCCGGATGCGCCAGTAAGGGTCGCCGCCCCTGTTGGACCAGGTCTCCCGGTCCAGCGTGTCGATGGAGAAGACCATCACCTGGCCCGTCTCGATCCAGGGCGCCCAGACGTCCGCCATGTGGAAGTTTTCAAAGTCGAAAAAGCGCCCGTCCTGACAGGGGACGAACAGCACCGGCCGGCCGGCGTGTCCGTAGACCTTGCACTCCATGTCCCGGCCCAGCGCAGGGCTGTAGCTTTTAAAATACTGTGTTTCCATGTCTGCCGCCTCCGTTCCGCCTACTCATAGAGCAGAGTGTTGATGAAAAAGGGGATCTGCCGCTCCCAGCTGGCCTCGCAGTGCTCGCCCCCGGGGACGATACGGCAGTCCAGCAGCACGCCCCGGTCCAGCAGCAGCTTGGCCGCGTGGCTGAACTGTTGCAGCATCTGCTGGTGGTTGACCAGCTCCTCGGAGCCGTAGTCCATGTACAGCACCGTCTCCGGATCGATCTCCGAGCGGCGGATGAGCTGCTCGATCCGCCCGTGGGAGCACCACAGGGAGGGGGAGAGGGCCGCCGCCCGGGAGAAGGCCCAGTTGTAGGCCAGCAGGGCGTACAGGCTCATCAGGCCGCCCATGGAGCTGCCGGCGATGAAGGTGTGGGAGCGGTCGGGCAGGGTGGGGAAGTTCTCGTCGATGAAGGGCTTGAACTCGTGGACCATCCACTCCATGGTGGTCCGGCCCCGGCCCCGCACCCGGCCGAATTCCTCGTCCTGAAAGGTGAAGGGGGAGTATTCGGAGAGCCGCCCGTTGTGGGTGTCGTGGCTGCACTCCACCGCGGCCACGATGAGGGGTGTGTCATTGGCGTCCAGATAGTCGCCCAGGCCCCAGCTCTTGCCGTAGGTGGCGTCCTCGTCGAAGAACACGTTGTGCCCGTCGAACATATACAGCACCGGGTAGCGCGCGTCAGGCTCCTCCTCCAGCGCGTTGGGCAGGTAGACATAGGCCCGGCGCTCCGCCTTCCCGGTCAGCTTCGGTATGGTGACATTCCAAGTTTCAATCATGCAAAAGATCCTTTTCCGCAGGTGTTTGTCACACTATAGCACAGCAGCGTGAAAAAATCAATTCTCCGGCCCGGACGGGGACGCCTAACTTTTGCGCCGCCGCGCTGGGATAAATTGGGTAAAATGCAGAGCCGGCCCGCCTTTTGTCCCTTTTCCGCGGCGGCCGCGGGGCCGCGGCCCCGTTTTTCGCCCGCGGAGCGGGAAAAGACGGGCGTCTTGCCCATTGACGGGAGAAAAAACTGCTGATATACTAATAAACATATTTTTACAGTAGGTAATTGCCGGCCCCGGGAGGAGCCGGAGCGGGACACGCCGCGGCCCCGCGCCCGGAGCCGGAAAACATACGCATCAGGAGGAAAAAGAGAATGCAGAACCTGTCCGAACGCACGGCGGGCTTCACCGATTCGGTGATCCGGCGCATGACCCGCATCTCCAACCAGTACGGAGCGGTGAACCTCTCCCAGGGCTTTCCTGACTTTGACCCGCCCCAGGCCATTCTGGACCGGCTGGCGGAGGTGGCCCATGAGGATTTCCACCAGTACTCCACCACCTTCGGCGCGCAGAACTTCCGGGAGGCGCTGGCGGCCAAGCAGACCCGCTATATGGGGCATCCCGTGGACCCCAACAGCGAGATCGTGGTCACCTGCGGCAGCACGGAGGCCATGATGGCCGCCATGATGACGGTGGTGAACCCCGGCGACAAGGTCATCGTCTTTTCCCCCTTTTACGAGAACTACGGCGCGGACACCATCCTCTCCGGGGCGGAGCCCATCTATGTCCCCCTGCAGCCCCCGGCCTTCAACTTTGACCCGGAGGTGCTGGAGGACGCCTTCCGCCAGCATCCCAAGGCCCTGATCCTCTGCAATCCCTCCAACCCCTGCGGCAAGGTCTTCGCCCGGGCGGAGCTGGAGGTCATCGCGGACCTGGCCCGGAAGTATGACGCCTATGTGGTGACGGACGAGGTGTACGAGCATATCGTCTACGCCCCGCACCGGCACACCTATTTCGCCTCGCTCCCCGGCATGTGGGAGCGGACCATCTCCTGCTCGTCCCTGTCCAAGACCTATTCCATCACCGGCTGGCGGCTGGGCTACACCATCGCCCCGGCGGAGATCACGGAGCGCATCAAGAAGGTGCACGACTTCCTGACCGTGGGCGCGGCGGCCCCGCTGCAGGAGGCGGTCATCCCGGGCCTTCAGTTCGGGCAGGACTATTACGACGGCCTCCAGGCGGAGTACACCCATAAGCGCGACCTGTTTTTGAAGGGTCTGGACGACCTGCGCCTGGCCCACACCGATCCCGAGGGGGCCTATTACGTCCTGCTGGACATCTCCGAGTTCGGCTATGAGAGCGACCTTGCGTTCTGCGAGACTCTCGCAAGAGAGGTGGGCGTGGGCGCGGTCCCCGGCTCCAGCTTCTTCCGCGAGCCGGTGAACCACCTGATCCGCTTCCACTTTGCGAAAAAGGACGAGACGCTGCTGACGGCGCTGAACCGCCTGGAGCAGCTCCGCAGCAGGATCCCCGCCCGGCGCAGGGGCGTGTGACGCGCCGGCAGAACAGAGACGAACAGGAGGCATCCCGACGGGATGCCTCCTGTTTCATGGGAAGGGGACGGCGGGGCTCAGACCTCGCCGTTGAGGTACTCCACGGCGTAGCAGCAGTACAGGGCCACGGCGACGCTGAGGCAGTCCTCGTCGATGTCGAAGCGGGAGTTGTGGTGGGCCAGCCCCGTGTGGGGCTTTTCCGGGTTGGCGGAGCCGATGTAGCCGTAGACGCCGGGGACGCGGAGGATGTACTCCGCGAAGTCGTCGCCCCCCAGGGAGGGCTGCCGCTGGAAGACCACCCTGTCCGCCCCCAGGAGGGAGACGGCGGTCTTCTGCGCCTCGGCGGTGGCGGCGGGGTCGTTGATGAGGGGGGAGGTGAAATCCTTCCACTCCAGCTCCGCTGTGCCGCCGTAGCTCTCCGCGATGCTCCTGGCCAGGGCCTCCAGCCGGGCCTTGGTGGTCCGGCGGATCTCCGGGGTGAAGACCCGGATGGTGCCCTCCAGCTCCGCCTCCTGGGCCACCACGTTGTAGGCCGTGCCGGCGTTGATCTTCCCGATGCCGATGAGCACATTGTCCATGGGGCTGGTGCGGCGGGTGACCAGGGCCTGGGCCGCCACAACGATCTGGCTTGCGATATAGGCCGCGTCCACACCCTGCTCCGGGGTGGACACATGGGCCCCCAGACCGTGGACACTGATCCTGAACCAGTCCACACTGGCATTGTTGGGGCCGGGCATCAGCACCACAGAGCCCACCGGCACGTTGGAGGCCAGGTGCAGGCCGAAGGAGCGCCGGGCTTCGTCAATATCGCCCTCGTCGATGATGATCCGGGCGCCGTAGCCGATCTCTTCGCCGGGCTGCCAGGTGAAAATGACTTTTCCGGAGAACTTGTCCCGGTTGGCGCTGAGAATGCGGGCCGCGCCGATCAGGGAGGCGTTATGGGCGTCATGGCCGCAGGCGTGCATTTTGCCGGGGCAGAGGCTTGCATAGGGCGCGCCGTTTTCCTCCGTTACCGGCAACGCGTCGATATCCGCGCGCAGGACGATGCAGCGCTCTCCGCTCTCCGGCGCAGGCTTTGTGCCGGTCAGCTCCGCGTATACGCCGGTGCCGGCCACCCGTCGGTGGGCGATGCCCAAAGCGTCCAGCTCCTGCTCAATGCGCTTCTGGGTCTCAAACTCCTCCTTGGGCAGCTCCGGGTGCTGATGAAGATACCGGCGCAGGCCCACCACATAGTCGTGGTCCGCCAGCACCTGCTCGACGATTTCTCTCTCCAGTTGGTTCATTGGACGGTTCCTTTCCTTTCAGACGTTCAAAAAAGGGGACAGCCGTCCCCTTTTTTGAAATTTCATAGATCAGCTCAGTGCGCCGGCGGCTTCCTTCAGCGCGTCAACGGAATCGAACTGCCTGGAGTACAGGGTCAGGGGGGCCATCAGGGTGTCGCCGATGGTCTCAATTTCATAGCCCTGGGACTCCACTTCCTTTGCAAGGTAAGCCTTGTGCTGGAAGGAGTTCAGGTCGATATCGCCGCTGTTGAGGGCCTCGTTGGGCAGGTTGTACGCGTCAAACTCCACCAGCTCAATGTAGATGTTGGCGCCGTTGTCGTCCAGAACCTTCTGGACGGCCTTCCAGTGGTCGTTGGAAGCGCCGCAGACGCCCACCTTCACCACGGTCTTGCCGTCGGCGGAGGACTTGTAAGCGTCGATCTCTGCCACCAGGTCCTCGTTGGACTTGTCGGTGTTGCTGTAATCAAAGGCGGGGATGAAGGCTTCCTGGTACTTACCGATCAGGTACTGGCCCACAACATCGGTCTGGAAGGCTTCCACGATGGTCTGATAAACTTCATTGTCCTTGTCGGCGCTGCGGGCAACGATCACGTTGACAAAGGGGTTGCCGCTGTCGCCGGTGGCGTCAGCCTGGGACTCGATGAGCAGGCCGTCGCGGGAGGGGACAAGGCCGGTGGGGATGGCGTAGGTGCCGTTGATGGTGGCGGCGCCGAAGTCATCCAGGGTGGAGGGCAGGGTGTTGGCCTGGGCGGGGACGATCTCGATGTTGTACAGGTACTTGGTGACGTCCTTCAGCTCAGGCACCCAGCCGGCGGCGGGGTCCACCTCGATCAGGCCGGCGGATTCCAGCAGCTTGATGGCGCGGCCGCCGTTGGTGGCGTCGTCGGGAATGCCGATCTTGATGGCTTCGCCCGTTTCGGCGGTGTCGTCTCCGCCCTCGGTGTCGGAGCCGGCGCCGGAGCCGCAGCCGGCGATCAGGGCCGCCAGCAGGAGGGTGGTGATAAGGGTGATGATCTTCTTCTTGGACATGGTTTTTCTCTCCTTTTCCGTGATTCGTTTTGCTGTTTGCTGTTTATTTTATATTGTTCTGAATGAGCGCGCGATTGGTGGTGCGTCTTGCCAGGGCGTTGCCCACGCTCTGCAGTAGCGAGACAACGACCAGCAGCACTATCACACACACATTGACAATATCCTGGTGATGAAGGTTCTGCCCGTAGTTGATGGCAAAGCTTCCGATGCCTCCCGCGCCCACGGCGCCGGCCATGGTGGTCAGGCCGATCAGGCTGATGGAGGTGATGGTGACGGCACGGATCATCTCAGGGACCGCCTCGTGGAGGTATACCCGGAAGATGATGCCCAGCTTGCCGCTGCCCATGGCGGTGGCGGCCTCCACCTTTCCCGGGTCCACGCCCGCCAGCGCCGCCTCCACCTGCCGGGTGAAGAAGGGCGTCGCGCCGAAGACCAGCGGCACCACGGCGCCCTTGACGCCGATGGCCGTGCCTACGATCAGGCGGGTCAAGGGGATGAGGAAGATGAGCAGGATGATGAAGGGGATGGAGCGGAAGATGTTGGTGACCTTGTCCGTGATCTGGTAGACCACGGCGTTTTCGGCGATGCCGCCCCGCTTCGTCACCGTCAGCAGTACGCCGAACACCGCGCCGAAGACGAAGGTCAGCGCCCCGGCGATGAGGAACATCTGCCCGGTGGCCTTGCAGCTCTCCAGGAATTTGTCGGTGTATGCCACGGCGTTGGGCATGATGCTTTCCAGCCATTCAAACACGTTCGATCACCTCCACTTTCACGTTGCAGCTTCGCATGTAGTCGATAGCGGCCTGCTGCTGCTCCGGCTCGCCGCTGACCAGTACCACCAGCCCGCCCAGGGGGCTGTCCTGGAGCATCTCCACGTTGCCGAGGATGATGTTCATCTTCACGCCGAAGCGGCAGGACACGTCGGAGATCAGGGCGTCGCCCACGCTGTCCTTGCCGTAGACGCATTTGATCAGCACGCCCTCCCTGCGGAGAAGGGGGGAGTCCCCGGCGATCAGCCGGCTGATGCCGCCAAGGCCGGAGGAGCTGTCCACGAATTTCCGGGTGATGGGCTGCTGCGGCGCGGCGAACACGTCGTAGACCTGCCCTTCCTCCACCACCCTGCCGTTTTCCATGACCGCCACCCGGTCGCAGATGGACTTGACCACGGCCATCTCGTGTGTGATGAGGACGATGGTCAGGTTCAGCTTCCGGTTCAGGTCCTCCAGCAGCTTCAGGATGGACTCCGTGGCGTCCGGGTCCAGGGCGCTGGTGGCCTCGTCCGAGAGGAGGATCTTCGGGTTGTTGGCCAGGGCCCGGGCGATGGCCACGCGCTGCTTCTGTCCGCCGGAGAGCTCGCAGGGATAGGCGTTGACCTTGTCCCGCAGGTCCACCAGCTCCAGCAGCTCCAGCACCCGCTCCCTGATCTGCGGCTTCTTCATCCCCGTGTGCTTCAGGGGATAGGCCACGTTTTCAAAGACCGTGTTCCTGTCCAGGAGGTTGAAGTGCTGGAAGATCATGCCCATGTCCCGGCGGAGGGCCTTCAGGTGCTTCTCCGTCAGGGGCGTCTCGGCCGCGCCCTCCGCCTCCGGCCGGTAGAAGGCCTTCCCGTTCTCGCAGCGGATGGCGCCGTAGCCGCTGACGCGGATGGTGCCGGAATCCGGCTTCTCCAGAAAGTTGATGCAGCGCACCAGCGTGGACTTGCCCGCCCCGGAGTAGCCCACGATGCCGTAGATCTGGCCGTCGGCGATGCTGAGGGTGACCTGGTTCACGGCGTGCAGGTCGCCCTCCTTGATTTTGAAGATCTTCGTGACGTTGTTTATCTCGATCATAGCTTTCTCTCCCACAGTAAAAAAACCCGTCCTTACAAACGTAAGGACGGGATAAAAAATCTCGTGGTACCACCTTGCTTCACGGCATGCGCTACATGCCGCCTCCAAGCGTATCTGACAATACGCATCACCTGTAACGGGGTTTTCCGTCGGACTCTTACCCTGCGGCTCGAGCCCGCTGCTCCAAGACCATGTTCGCCCGCCTTCTTCCTGTCCCTTTTCAGCTGCCGGGACTCTCTGCAAAGGCGCCCAACGGGGTACTCTTCTCTTCTTCGCGTTTTATGCACGGTATTCAATTCCAACCAACCCGGTAGGTAACGTTCAATTTCCTATCGGATTCATGGGTAAAAATATAGCACAGCCCTTCCGCCGTGTCAAGCACTTTTTTTCGTTAAAGTTTTATCGTGCTGCAGCGCCCCGGTGCAAAAGGCCCGCGTCCGCCGGCGGAGCGGACGCGGGCTGAAAGAGAGCCTTGTTTTTGCGGTATGCCTTATGCCAGGCCTGTCATGTCATAGCTTTCCAGCCAGGCTTTGGCGGTCTCGCAGACGGTGCGCAGGCAGTTTTCGTCGAAGGGGCTTTCCAGCCCTGCGTTTGCCAGCAGCTCGGTAAAGGTGCGGCTGCCGCCCTGGCGGGAATAGGCCATGTAATGCGTCCAGGCGTCCTGGAAGTCCTTCTGGCTCATGGCCCAGAACTCCAGGGCCACGGTCTCGGCCAGGCAGTAGTCGATATAGTAGAAGGGCATGGTGTAGATGTGCTGCTGCCGCTGCCAGCCGTGTCCCTCGCCGTAGACGGGGATCTCGCCGTCCAGCTTCAGCCAGGGCATGTAGACGCCCAGCAGCTCCTTCCAGACCCCGTGGCGCTCCGCGGGGGTCATGTCGGGCTTTTCATAGACCACGTGCTGGAAGTGGTCCACCAGCGTGCCGTAGGGGATGAAGGTCAGCGCCCCGGCGAGATGGCTGTAGCGGAACTTGCGGGCGTCGGAGCCGAAGAAATCCTCCGCCCAGGGCCAGGCCAGGAACTCCATGGACATGGAGTGGACCTCGCAGGCCTCGGAGCTGGGCCAGACGTACTCCCTGGGGACGCGGTCGCGGTTCAGCCACGCGGCGAAGGCGTGGCCCGCCTCGTGGGTGACCACCTCCACATCGCCCTGGGTGCCGTTGAAATTGGCGAAGATGAAGGGCATCCCGCAGTCCGCCAGGAAGGTGCAGTAACCGCCGCCGGCCTTGCCGTCGGTGGCGAGAACGTCCATCAACCCGCCGTCCAGCATCTGGTTGAAGAACACGCCGGTCTCGGGGGAGAGGGCCTCGTAGAACTTCCTGCCCGCGGCCAGGATATCGTCCGCCGTGCCCTGGGGACGGGGGTTGCCGGAGCGGAACTCCAGCGCGGCGTCGGCGAAGTTCAAAGGATATTCCTTGCCCAGTCGTTTGGCCTGCTGGCGGTAGATCTCCTCCGCCACGGGGACCAGGTACTTCTGCACGGCGGCGCGGAACTTCTCCACGTCCTCCTTGCCGTAGCAGTTGCGGCCCATGCGGTAGTAGCCGAGCTGGGTGTAGCCTCCGTAGCCGAGCTTTTTGCCCATGGCGTCCCGCAGATGCACCAGCTTGTCGTAGATCTCGTCCAGCTTCCCCTGGTTTTCCTTGTACCAGCTGCCGGTGGCCTTCCAGGCGGCGAGACGGCGCTCGTCGTCGGGGCCGGTGGTGAAGGGGCCCATCTGGGAGAGGGTATAGGTCTTGCCCTCGAACTCGATGCGGGCGGAGGCGATGAGCTTCTGATACGCCTGGGTCAGGTCGTTTTCCTGCTGCAGCTCGGGGATGATCTCGGGGGAGAAGGTCTTGCGGGCGATCTCCGCGTTGAGGAACATCACGCCGCCGTACTCCTTTTCAAAGTCCGCCCGGAAGGGACTTTGCAGCATGGCTGCGGTCCAGTTCTGGCTGTACTCCTCCAGCTCGGGGATGACGGCGCTCCAGAACTTCATCTCCGCGTCGTAAAACGCGTCCCGGGTGTCGATGCCGCTGCGGATATAGACCAGGTTGTACTGGGTGTCCACCCGCTTTTCCATCTCCTCCTTTTCCAGGAAAACGGCCCGGGCCTCGGCATAGTTTTTGGCTCCGGCGAGACGGCGGGTCAGCTCGGCGTACTGCGCCTTGACCGCTTCCATATCGGGGCGCGTGTAGGTCATCTCAGAAAATTTCATAGTCATATCTCCTAAAAACAGTATTTGATATCCGGGGATATATTACCACATTTGCCGTTTTTTGTAAACAGGCCAAATCCGTCTCCCTCTGCCGGGACCGGACGGCGGCGGGGCGCGGGGAAAAAATATGGGGAACGGCCCCGCCGCCGCTTCCATTTCCCCGCGGGGCATGCTATAATACGAAAAATTATCGCAAACGCGCCCCCGCCCGGCGGCCGCCGCCCCGGAGGGCGCTTGGGGAGGACTGTATGCCTTTTTGGAAACACGAGCGGACGACCCCCGCCCAGATCATCATACTCGGATTTCTGCTGCTGATCCTGGTGGGGACCGCGCTGCTGATGCTCCCCTTTGCTACGAGGGACGGCCAGGGCGCGCCGCTGCTGGACGCGCTGTTCACGGCCACCTCCGCCACCTGCGTCACGGGCCTGGTACTGCACGACACCATGCAGTACTGGTCGGCCTTCGGCCAGGGGGTCATCCTGCTGATGATCCAGGTGGGCGGCATGGGCGTGGTGACCATGGCGGTGGCGGTATTCATGTTCTCCGGGCGGAAGATCGGGCTGAAGCAGCGCTGGGTCATGCAGGAGTCCATCTCCGCCCCCCAGGTGGGCGGCATCGTCCGCATGACGGGCTTCATCCTGAAGGCCTCCTTCGCTATCGAGGGGATCGGCGCGGCGCTGCTGGCGCTGCGCTTCTGCCCCCGCTACGGTCCGGGGAAGGGACTGTGGTTCGCCGTGTTCCACTCTGTCTCCGCCTTCTGCAACGCCGGCTTCGACCTGATGGGAGAGGCGGCCCCCTGCTCCTCGCTGACGGACTATACGGGGGATGCGTTGGTGAACCTGACCATCACGGCGCTGATCATCGTGGGCGGCCTGGGCTTCCTCACCTGGCAGGACGTGTCGAAGCACGGATGCCATTTCCGGCGCTACCGCCTGCAGAGCAAGCTCGTGCTGCTGACCACGGCGCTGCTGCTGGCCCTGGGCTTCGCGTTTTTCGCCCTGTATGAGTTCCGCCAGCCCCGGTGGCAGGACCTCACCGCCGGGGAGAGGGCGCTGGGCGCCTGGTTCCAGTCCGTCACGGTGCGCACGGCGGGCTTCAACACGGTGGACCTGACCCGCCTCAGCGCGCCGGCCGTGCTGCTGATGCTCTCGCTGATGCTGGTGGGCGGCTCGCCGGGGTCCACGGCGGGCGGCTTCAAGACCACCACCCTGGCGGTGCTGCTGCTGAACATGCGGGCGGTCTTCCGCCGCAGCGACAACGCCCACTGCTTCGGCCGCCGCCTGTCGGACGGCACGGTGCGCAGCGCCGCCGCCATTTTGATGCTGTATCTGCTGCTGTTCCTCGGCGGCGGCATGGTGATCTGCTGCGTGGAGGGGCTGCCGCTGCTGACGGCCCTGTTCGAGGCCGGCTCCGCCATCGGCACCGTGGGCCTGAGCATGGGCGTCACGGCGGGGCTCTCCGTCCCCTCGCAGCTGATCCTGATCTTCCTGATGTACTTCGGCCGCGTGGGCGGCCTGACCATGATCTACGCCGTTTCCAACGCCGCGGAGGGTCCGCAGTATCCCCAGGAGCAGGTCACGGTGGGATAAGAAAGGAGTTTTTTCATGAAATCTGTTTTGCTCATCGGTCTGGGCCGCTTTGGGCGGCATGTGGCGGAAAAGCTGCAGGAGCTGCGCCATGAGGTGCTGGCCGTGGATATGGACGAACGGCGGGTGGACGAGGTGCTGCCCTACGTCACCCACGCGCAGATCGGCGACGCCACCAGCGAGGCCTTCATCGCCTCCCTGGGGGTGCGGAACTTTGACCTCTGCATCGTGGCCATCGGCGACGATTTCCAGAGCTCGCTGGAGGCCACCGCCCTTTTGAAGGAGCAGGGGGCGAAATTCGTGTTGGCCCGGGCCAACCGGGACGTCCACGCCAAGTTCCTGCTGCGCAACGGCGCGGACGACGTGGTCTATCCGGAGAAGCAGATGGCCTCCTGGGCGGCGGTGCGCTACACGGCGGACCATGTGTTCGACTATGTGGAGCTGACGCCGGAGCACTCCATTTTCGAGACGGCGGTGCCGCCTTCCTGGGAGGGAAAGACCCCGGCGGAGCTGGCGGTGCGCCAGCGCTACCGCATCAACATCCTGGCCACCCGGCGGGAGGGACGGCTGGAGCCGCTGCCTGGCCCGAACCACTGCTTCCGCCTCGACGAGACCATCTTCATCCTGGGTTCCAACCGGGATATCCAGAAGTTCCTGGACAACTGACGCCGCCGGCCCCGGCGCGCCGGCACAGGCGGAAAAAAGCCCCGCGGGAGCGCTGCTCCCGCGGGGCTTTGCGTTTGTTTGGTTTTACTGCTCCCACTCAGGTCTGTGGGCCTCCCACCAGGCGGGGAAGGCGGGGTCT
>JBJDYT010000061.1:0-16239 GCA_051867635.1 Oscillospiraceae bacterium | reverse complement strand
ACGAGCTGTATCGTGAGCTGCGCGTCTCCAAGAAGGTCGAGCAGGACGTCTGATCTCCTGCGCTGCTTCCCCCTTTTGAATGCCCCGCCCGCAAGGGCGTGACAGATTAGACAGCTACCAAAAAATGAAAATAGGAGGTAAAAACTGTGTCTATTTCTCTCGAATACGCAATGGAACACAAGAACGATCCTGCTGTCCTGTGCTGCCGCGCAGAGGCCGGTACCGTTCTGAGCGAGCATAATCTCGAAGACCCCGCGATCTTCGATGACCTCGTGGATTCCAAGCTGCTGAACCTGGACGGTGCCATCACCATCGGCCGGGCCCTCGGCGCCAAGCTCACCGGCACCTACGATTCCCTGACTCCTCTGACCGAGGACAAGATCGAGGGCGGCGGCGTTGCTGAGGAAGCCGCTGCTGAAGAGGCTCCCGCTGCTGAGGCTGCTCCTGCTGCCGCTCCCGCGGTGGCTGCCGCTGTCAAGGGTGGCGTGCTGAAGATCCACATCGAAGAGGGCAAGGGCATCGACCTCGAGCTGCCCATGGGCATCGGCGGCGGCGTCGTCGCTGCTGAGGCTGCTCCTGTCGCCGCCGGCGCTGCTGCTCCCGCTGCTGCCGCTGACGAGGACAAGGAAGTCATCGTTCGCTCCCTGACCCGCAAGCACTACAAGATCACCGAGGTCAAGCGCGGCCCCGAGACCAAGATCGAAGGCACCGTCCTGTATATCCGCGAGGGTATCGAGAAGGATTGCGTCGATTCTCAGGAGCTGGTCCATGACCTGAAGATCGAGATCATCACCCCCGACAAGTATCACACCTATTCCGAGACCGTGATGGACGTGCAGCCCATCGCCACCAAGGAAGGCGAGGATGAGCTGGGCGAAGGCGTCACCCGCGTGCTGGACGGCGTCATCATGATGGTCACCGGTACCGACGACAACGGCGTGCAGATCGGCGAGTTCGGCTCCTCCGAGGGCTATCTCGACGAGAACATCGCCTGGGGCCGTCCCGGCTGCCCCGAGAAGGGCGAGATCTTCATCAAGACCCAGGTCACCATCAAGGAGCACACCAACATGGAGCGTCCTGGTCCTCTCGCCGCCCACAAGGCGACCGACGTGATCACCCAGGAGATCCGTATGGCCATGAAGAAGCAGCTGACCGACGACCAGGTCGTGGACACCGAGGTGTTCAACCAGGTCCGCCGTCCCGGCAAGAAGAAGGTCGTCATCTGCAAGGAGATCATGGGCCAGGGTGCTATGCACGACAACCTGCTGCTGCCTCAGGAGCCCGTTGGCGTTCTCGGCGCCAAGCCCAACGTCGATATGGGCAACGTCCCCGTTGTCGTCAATCCTCTGGAAGTGCTGGATGGCTGCATCCACGCGCTGACCTGCATCGGCCCCGCTTCCAAGGAAATGTCCCGCCACTACTGGAGAGAGCCCCTGGTGCTGGAAGTCCTGCATGACCATGATGTGGACCTCTGCGGCGTCATCTTCGTCGGCTCCCCCCAGATCAACGGTGAGAAGTTCTACGTCTCCCGCCGCCTCGGCCAGACCGTCGAGAGCATGGATGTGGACGGCGCGTTCATCACCACCGAAGGCTTCGGCAACAACCACGTTGACTTCGCTTCCCACCATGAGCAGATCGGTAAGCGCGGTGTTCCCGTGGTCGGCATGTCTTTCTGCGCGGTCCAGGGCGCCCTGGTCGTCGGCAACAAGTACATGACTTCCATGGTCGATAACAACAAGTCCGAGCAGGGCATCGAGAACGAGGTCCTGGGCAACAACACCCTCTGCCGCGAGGATGCTATCCGCGCCCTGGCCATGCTGAAGGCCCAGATGGCCGGCGAAGAGGTCAAGAAGCCCGAGAAGAAGTGGAACCCCAACGTCAAGGCCACCAACATCGAGCTGCTGGAAGCTGCCGGCAAGGAGTTCGACCTCGTCGAGAACGAGTGGGCTCTGCCTCTGAGCGAGAAGCGCCAGAAGAAGTACGGCGATACTCCCGACAACGTTCCCGAAAGATACAAGAAGTAAGGAATCCCCGGAGCTTCGCAGCGTATGAAATACGGCGATAAGATCATTTACATGGAAGGCGTGATCGTGGAGGTCCACGACGGCTGCGTCGGTATCGACCTGAAAGGCCGTCTTGGATATCTGAAGATCCCCATGCGGATGCTGATCAGCGACTCTGAGATCAAGGTGGGGCAGGAGGTCGGCTGGAACATGAGCTTCCCCGAGCAGCTCTCCCCCGAGGTCAATGAGAAGTACTTCAGCAATCTGGACGCTTATAAGAAAAGACAAGCCGAAATGGCTGCTTCGAATCAATCTAAGAAGGAGGACTTAACGTGAGTTACACTGCTATTAAGGGTCTGCAGTCCGAAATCTTCGTGCCGGTTACTCCGCCGATGGTTTGGACTCCCGTGACCAAGCCTATCAACGAATGGGTCGTTGCCATTGCCACCGCCGCTGGTGTGCATCAGACTGATCAGGAGCGCTTCAACCTCTCCGGCGACTTTACCTGGAGAAAGGTCGACGACACTTATCCCCCCGAGAAGCTGATGGTGTCCCACGGTGGTTACGATAACTCCGACGTCAACAAGGACATCAACTGCATGTTCCCCTATCAGCGTCTGCATGAGCTGGCCGCTGCCGGCTTCATCAAGGGCACTGCTCCTTATCACTGCACCTTCATGGGCGGCGGCGGTAACCAGCAGAAGTTCCGCGAGGAGACTGGTCCCGCTATCGCTGAGTACCTGAAGAGCGAGAACGTTGACGCTGTGTTGATGACCGCTGGGTGAGGCACCTGCCACCGCTCTGCAGTTCTGGTGCAGAGAGCTATTGAACAGGCTGGTATCCCCACTGTGATCATCGCCGCCCTGCCTCCCGTCGTCCGTCAGACTGGTACTCCTCGTGCCACCGCTCCCCTGGTTCCCATGGGCGCGAACGCCGGCGCTCCCCACGATGTCGCGATGCAGACCGCTATCGTGAAGGAGTCCCTGGAGTTCCTGCATGACTGCGAGACCCCGGGCAAGATCCAGCCCCTGAACCACGAGTACGTCGCAAAGGTCTAAGACTGATAACTGCGAAGTATCTGCGTTTTAAGACAAGGAAGGAGTGCAGATGCAGTTTGCATCTGCACTCCTTTTCTAATAAGCTTGACCGGGTTCGCGACTGCGGTCTGTAGGAAAGAAAGTTAAAAAAGAAGCGGGAAAAGGGGAAAAGCACCTTTTCTTTTCCTGCGCCTGTGATATAATATTAACGAAAGCGCGGCGCTCCCGCGCGGAGCGATCCTCTGACATCGACAGTATAGGAGATGAGACAATGCCTGATAAGGAAATCAACCTGAGAAGACTGGTCATCAAGGCGTTTCATGTGAACGAGGTGGAGTGGGGCGCGGAGAACCGCGTCACCGCCGACGGCAGGATGACGATCAACAAGGATTTTCTGGATGAGCTGCTGAAGCGCTATCCCCGCATCAACAAGATCGACATCCAGATCATCAAGCCCGGCGACCACGACCGCTGGACCAATACCATCATGGATGTGATCCCCATTTCCACGAAGGTGCTGGGCGTCATCGGCGAGGGCATCACCCATACCCTGACCGGCGTGTATGTCATGATGACGGGTATCGATACCAACGGCAAGCAGACCCATGAGTTCGGCTCTTCCGAGGGCAATATGAAGGACAAGGTGTTCTTCAACCGCGCCGGCACCCCCGGCGACGAGGATTACATCATTTCCTTTGATATTACATTTGAGGCCGGCCAGGGCCAGGAGCGTCCCGGCACCACTTCCGGTCACGAGGCCTGCGACGAGTTCATCCAGATCTTCCGCGATCAGATGAAGAAGTTCCACGGCGACAGCTGCACCGAGCGGCATACTTACTACGACAAGATCCGTCCGGGCAAGAAGCGCGTGGTCATCCTCAAGCAGACGGCGGGCCAGGGCGCCATGTATGACACCCACCTCTTCGGCAACGAGCCCTCCGGCGCGCTCGGCAGCCGCTCCATCATCGACATGGGCAACATGCCGGTGCTGGTTTCTCCCAACGAATATCGCGACGGTATCATCCGTTCCATGCAGTAAAGGAGGCAGACTATGGGTATCGGTCCTTCGACGAAAGAAACCTCTCTCCATCATTTCCGCGATCCGCTGCTGGACATTGTGTCCGCGGACGAGGATGTGGATCTCATGGGCGTGGTCCTGGTGGGCACCCCGGAGGATAACGTGGGCAAGCTTCTGGTGGGCACCCGCGCCGCGGTGCTGGCGGAGGCTATGCGCGCGGACGGCGTGATCTGCTCCACCGACGGCTGGGGCAACAGCGACGTGGACTTCTGCAACATGGTGGAGCAGGTGGGCAAGCGCGGCATCCCTGTCACCGGCCTCCATTTCAGCGGCGAGTGCGCCAAGTTCGTGGTGGTCAACGAGTATCTGGACGGCATCCTTGACATCAACAAGGGCGACGGCTCGGAGACCGCCAACCTGGGCGAGAACGCTGTCAACGCCCAGGAGGCCCGCCGTGCGCTGGTGCGGCTGAAGGTCAAGATGAAGCAGAACGAGGCCGCCGGCAAGAACTGGAACTGAGCCGGCGGAGTGCCTACGCAAAAGTGAAAAAAGCAAAACCGGCGTGACCGCGGTCACGCCGGTTTTGCTTTTTGCTCAGGCCCAGCGGAAGGGTTCCGCCCCGGCGCCGACCTCGAAGTGGTATTTCACGATGCCGAGATCGACTTTGCTGTAAAAGCCCCGGCCCGCCCGGAGGGAGACTTGGTCCCCCTGGAGCGAGAAGGTAAACTTCTGCTGGTTCATGGCGGTGGGGGCCAGCAGCGCCGCGTCCACACCGCTCCGGAACCACGCCGGGGCCTGGGCATAGCCCTCTGCCACCTCCGCCGCGGGCTTCGACTGGTGGGGAACGCCCTGGGTTTCGCCGTAGCCCAGGGCGATGACGACGCAGAGTTTCTCCCCCGGGCTGACGGTGAAGGCGGTCTTCACCTTGCTGTAGGTCATGGCCACCCAGCAGGTATTCAGGCCCAGCTGCTGCGCCTTCAGCGCCAGCCGCTCGCCGTAGTAGCCGCAGGCCTCGTCCAGCCAAGGGCCCTTCTTTCCGATGAGGGCGAAGTAGCTGGTGACGCCGCTGAACTTTCCGTAGTGGGCCATCAGGCCGCTGAAGGCCTTCGGCTCATTGGTCACGAGCTGGATATGCAGCCCGCCCTCCCGGTTGCAGGCTTCGACCTCCGCCCGCAGGGCGGACACGAGCCCCTCCTCCAGGGGTCTGTTCTGGTATTGGCGCACGCTGTGGCGCGCCTGTATGGCTTCCCGCAGGTCCATCATGCTTCTCCTTCCTGTCTGCGATACGCAGTGATATGGGCGAACTCCGTCAGCCCTCTTCGCCGCCGCGGTCCGGCAGCCGCTCCATCATGGCCTTGGCGTGGAGCAGCATCCGGATGAGCCGGTCCATGGCGTCCGCGTCGGCGTCGAAATAGTAATAGTTTTTCGTGCCCTCCCGCCGCCGCTTGACCAATCCGGCGTCCTTGAGGATGCGGATGTGGTGCGACACGGCGGGGCGGGAAAGATGGCTCTTCGCTGTGATGTCCCCTACCCGAACGCCTTCGCACTGTCCCATCCGCAGCATTTCGAGGATCAGGTGCTGGCGGTTTTCATCCCCCAGCGCCGCCAGGATGCCCTGGCAGCTCTCAAATTCCGCCGTCAGCCGGCTGAGTTCCTCCCGCTGCTCCAAGCTCACGCACCTCCTTTGTTCGTTTGTTTGAACCATTATAACATGCTTTGCGCGGAAAAGGGCATTGGGAAAGAAAACCGAGACAGTCCACCGCTGATTTTTCCCGGGAGCGAAAAAACGCGCCATGGAAGCCGGAAAGCCCCCATGGCGTTTTTGTCAGGCACCGGCGGCTCACGGCCTGCCGGGCAGCTTGGCGTAATGCTCCCGCACCCAGCGGATCACCAGCTCCACAAAGGCCCGGGCGGGGGGCGTGGCGAAGGCCATAGAGCGCACAGCGATGCCCAGGTCGCGGCTGTAGGAGCCGGCGAAGCGCTTCACCACCACGTTGTTCCGTACGCCCTCCAGCAGGAGCTGGGGCAGCACGGAGATGCCCAGACCGTGCTCCACCATGGAGATCACGGTGTAATCCTCCTTGATACGGTAGGTGATGTTCAGGTCCAGGTCGTTGTTCTGCAGCAGGGGGGCCAGGTCGAAGTCCAGCTCATCCGTGGGGACGATGAAGGGCTGGCCGTTGAGCATGTCGAAGGTGATGCGCTCCGCGTGGGCGTAAGGGTGGTCCGGGGGCAGGATGACCACATATTCATCCGTCAGCAGATGGAAGAACTCCATCCCCTCGCAGTTCAGCCCGGAGACAAAGCCGCAGTCCAGCTGATTGTCCTGCAGCATCTGCAGGATATCGTCGTAGTCCCCGGTGACCAGCTCGAACTGGATATTGGGGTGCTGGGCGGAAAACTCCCGCATGATGGGCGGCAGCCATTGGGTGGACACGCTGACAAAGGTGCCCAGGCGGATCACGCCGGTGTTCAGCTCCAGAATAGAGGTGGCGATCTGCTGCAGCGAGGCCTCCCACTTGACGATCTGGCGGATCGGCTCCAGCACCCGCTCGCCGCTGGAGGTGAGGGAGGTGCCGGACTTGGTGCGCAGCAGCAGCGGGAAGCCCAGCTCCCGCTCCAGGCTGCCGATGATCTGGCTGACGCCCGACTGGGTGTAGTTCAGCTCCTCCGCCGCCCGGGTAATGTTGCCCATCTCCGCGACCTTTAAAAAGACCCTGTATTTGCTGGTGTTCATGGCGTTCCTCCCTTTCTTTCCCGGGGCGGGCAGCCGTCTGCGGACGCCGCAGCGGCTTGGGCCGGTTTTGTGCTGCCCTATTATAACACGTTGTAATGCTTATAACAACAATAATTTGTTTTACTGATGTAATAACTTATGATATAACGAAAGCAGCAAATGAATTTCCCCCTCCCCATGCGGAAAGCCGCGGTTCCCCCGCTGTGTACGGAAGCACAGTGTCCACGGTTTTCGGCGGCATAAGTGCAGAAAAACAGGCGTGCCGAACGGCACGCCTGTTTTTTGATCTCTCCGCGTCCCAGGATCAGCGGGGAGGGGGCGGGCTGCCGGACAGCGGAGAGAGGGTGGGGCGGAGGATGCAAAAAGAAGAGGCTGGAGATTCCAGCCTCTTCTTACAGTTTGTCACGTTGCTTACGCGAAACGTACCTTAGGCAACGCCCTTGGCGGAGTCGCGGCGAGCGTCACGGATCATGGTGTAGGCGACCCACAGCATAACCACGGCGACGATGAAGGTCAGGTACTTGATGGGCAGGGAGGTGACGACCTTCCAAGCAATCAGCACGCCGAAGATACCGCCGATCATGTTGCCGAACACACCGATGACGTCATAGCGGGACTTCTTGATGAACACGATGGAGTTCGCGGGCATCAGCAGAGCGCAGGAGCCCATGAACACGGGGAAGCAGGCGCCGGCGTCAACACCGAGCAGCATGCACAGAGCCATGCAGGGGGCATACAGACCGAAGCCGATGTCCATCAGAGCGCCGAAGATCAGGTTGCCGACGACGGCGACAGCGAACTTCCAGCCGGTCAGACCGGTAGCGGTACCAGCCAGGGAGAAGGGGCCAAGGCCGAGGGTCTTGACGATCATCACGATGCCGGCCAGGACCAGGAAGATGGCCATGCCGTAACGGATCATGTTACGGGACCACTTGGTGACGATCTCAGCGCCGCCGTAGGAGCCGATCATAGCGGCCACGCACATGACCACCAGGAACACAGGATCGCAGTCCACGGAAGTGGTGAAGATCAGGGCCTCGAAGATAACGGGGAAGGTGTCGCCCACGTTCAGGGTGCCGGGCAGGTCGATATCGTCGATGACCTTACCAGCCTTGTACAGGAAGGTGGACGGCGCGAAGGAACCGATGCCCAGGGTGTCCAGCAGGTTGCAGATGATGCCGATGCCGAGGCACCAGCCCCATTTCTTAGCGGAGGCACCGTACAGCTCGCCCTTGTGGTTCTTGTTGACGTCGAAGCAAACCATCAGCGTGATGCCGAGGAAGCAGAGCGCCAGCACGACTTGCAGGATAAGTACCAGATTCATTATTTTTCCCTCCATATAAGATTGAAAAAGTGCAAAGGGAACGGTAAAGCGGTCAGCATCTATTCCCCAAAAATGCCAAACCTTTAACATTCCCGTGTACGGTGTCATTATAGCAACACATTTCCATTAGGTCAAGAGAAATTTTGACCTATAGAAAAAAACAATAGCGGTTTTGGCGGAAAGCCGAAAAAAAGTGGGCAAAAATGTTGAATTTGACAATAATTTAGCGCAGATGCGCCGCCGGAAAAGTGCAGTTTCACGGAAAGCGGCGGCCGCTTTTCGGGCCGACCCCGGTCAAAATGACGGAAAAAACAGTCCGGGTATGGGCGCTTTCCACAACGTTTTTGCCCTTCCCGGGGCGCGCCGCGGAGAGCGGAGGAAAGGCGCGGGATGGAAACCTTTGCCGAAACAGGCAAAAACAGACAGCCTGCTGTCGGAGAATGCCGAAGCTCTGCGGTTGACCCGTGGGAAAAAATGCGGTATGATACCATTATATCAATCGTTGGAAATTTTTTCTGCTTGTCCGCGGGGCGGACCGAGGGAAAGGAAGTGTCATGCACATGGAGGAGATCAACCGCGAGGAGCTGCTCTGGCGTTTTCACGAGGGGACGGAGACATATGCGTACCGCTTCTTCGGCGCCCACCCCGTGGAGCAGGAGGGCGAGCCATGCTGGCGCTTCCGCGTCTGGGCGCCGGAGGCGGCGGCCGTGTCGCTGGCGGGGCCCTTCAACGGCTGGAGCGAGACGGCCTGCCCGCTGCAGAGCGCCGGCGGCCAGGTGTGGGAATGCACCGTGCCGGGCCTGCGGGAGCTGGACGAATATAAATATGTGATCACCGCCCGGGACGGGCGGAAGCTCTGGAAGGCGGACCCCTATGCCTTCCATGCCTCCCTCCGGCCGGAGACGAATTCCAGGCTCTATGACCTCTCCGGCTACGAGTGGGGTGACGGCAAGTGGCTGCGCAGCCGCCGCATGCGGGACTGGAAACAGCGCCCCCTGAATATCTATGAGGTGCACCTGGGCAGCTGGCGGCGGAAGGCGGACGGCTCGTTTTACGACTACCGCACCCTGGGCGACGAGCTGGCGGAGTACGTCTCGGAGATGGGCTACGACTATGTGGAGCTGCTGCCGGTGACGGAGCATCCCCTGGACGCCAGCTGGGGCTATCAGTGCACGGGCTACTTCGCCCCCACCTCCCGCTGGGGCACGCCCAAGGATTTCAAATATTTCGTGGACAAGCTGCACCAGAAGGGGATCGGCGTGCTGCTGGACTGGGTGCCGTCCCATTTCTGCAAGGACGCCCAGGGCCTGATGGAGTTCGACGGCAGCTGCTGCTATGAGTACGCCGACCCGCTGAAGCGGGAGCACAGCGGCTGGGGAACGCGGGTGTTCGATTTCGGCCGGGGCGAGGTGCGGAGCTTCCTCTTCTCCTCCGCCTGCTACTGGATCCGGGAGTATCACATCGACGGCCTGCGGGTGGACGCGGTGGCCTCCATGCTGTACCTGGACTATGGCCGGCAGGGAGGCGAGTGGCGGCCCAACCGCTTCGGCGGCCATGAGAATCTGGAGGCCATCGACTTCCTGCAGACCCTGAACCGGACGGTGCTGGGGCTGGACAAGGGGCTTTTGATGGTGGCGGAGGAGTCCACCGCCTGGCCCCACGTCACCGGCGGGGACGAGAACGGCCTGGGCTTTTCTTTGAAGTGGAACATGGGCTGGATGAACGATATGTGCCACTATCTGAAGATGGACCCCTTCTTCCGCCAGCACCACCATAAGGACGTGACCTTCTCGCTGATGTACGCCTTCTCCGAGCAGTTTCTGCTGCCCATGAGCCACGACGAGGTGGTACATATGAAGGGCTCCCTCCGGGGCAAAATGCCCGGGGACGACTGGAAGCAGCTCGCCGGCGTGCGGGGCTTTTACGCCTATATGATGGCCCACCCGGGCAAGAAGCTCTCCATCATGGGGACGGAGCTGGGCCAGTGGCATGAATGGGACTTCCAGGGCCAGCTGGACTGGTACCTGCTTCAGAACGACGCCGAGAGCCGGGAGCACCTGTTCTTCCGGGAGATGCACGCCTTCTACCACGCCTCGCCGGAGCTGTACCAGCAGGACTTCAGCTGGGAGGGCTTCCGGTGGCTGGTGCCGGACGACAACCGCAACAACGTGGTGGTGTTCCTCCGCCGGGACAAGAAGGGGCACGAGCTGCTGTGCGCGGTGAACTTCTCCCCGGAGGCCCAGGAGGCCTACCGCTTCGGCGTGCCGCCGAAAAAGCAGTGGCAGGAGGTGTTCAACACCGACGCTGTCCGCTACGGCGGCAAGGGCGTCGGCAACGACGCCCCCGTCCTGACCGAGCGCATCCCCTCCCACGATCTGGAGCAGTCCATTTCTCTGCGCATCCCACCCCTTGGCGCGGTGTTCCTCCGCGGCAGCGGGCGTTTCAATACGGGCAAACGAACGGAGACAGAAAGGAAGGACAGCAAATGAAGAAAAAATGTATCGCCATGCTTCTGGCGGGCGGACAGGGCAGCCGCCTGTACGTCCTTACCAGCGACATGGCGAAGCCCGCCGTACCCTTCGGCGGGATGCACCGCATTATCGACTTCCCGCTTTCCAACTGCACCAATTCCGGCATCGACACGGTGGGCGTTTTGACCCAGTACCGGCCGCTGGAGCTGAACAGCTACATCGGCAACGGCCAGCCCTGGGACCTGGACCGCAGCGACGGCGGCGTCCACATCCTGCCGCCCTACCAGTCCGCCACCGGCGCCACCTGGTTCAAGGGCACCGCCAACGCCATCTACCAGAACATCGGCTTTATCGACCTGTACGATCCGGACTATGTGGTGATCCTCTCCGGCGACCACATCTATAAAATGGACTACGCGGCCATGGTGGAGACCCACGAGAAGAAGAACGCCGCCTGCACCATCTCCGTGATGGAGGTCCCCTGGGCGGAGGCCAGCCGCTTCGGCATCATGGCGGTGGATGAAAACGACATGATCACCGAGTTCGAGGAGAAGCCCAAGCAGCCCAAGAGCAACCTGGCCTCCATGGGCATCTACGTCTTCACCTGGCAGAAGCTGCGCCAGGCCCTCATCGACGACGAGAACGACCCGAACTCCTCCAACGACTTCGGCAAGAACGTGATCCCTGCCATGCTGGCCGCCGGCGAGCGCATGGCGGCCCACCGCTTCCCCGGCTACTGGAAGGACGTGGGCACGCTGGTCTCCCTCTGGGACGCCAACATGGATATGCTCATGCGCACGGATCTGAACCTGCACGACGAGAAGTGGCCCATCTATGCCCGGGTGCCCTCCCTGCCGCCGGCCTTCCTGGGGGCGGGCTCCAAGGTGGAGCACAGCGCCGTCTCCCGGGGCTGCGACGTGGAGGGGACGGTGTTCAACTCCATCCTGTCCTACGGCGTCACGGTGGAAGAGGGCGCCACGGTGGAATACGCCGTGGTCATGCCCGGCGTACATATCGGCGCGGGCGCCGAGGTACGGTACTGCATCCTGGGCGAGAGCTGCACCGTGGGCGCGGGCGCGAAAGTCGGCGCGGCGCCGGACGGCAGCGAGAGCTGGGATCTGGCGGTGGTGGGACCCGGCGCGGTCATCGCGGACGGCGCGGAGGTCCGGCCCAGCGTCATGATCAACCGGAAAGGCGAGGAGGCGCGGAAAAAATGAACGATCTGCATGGCATCATTTTCTCTTATGAACGGCCCAACGCCCTGCGGGAGCTGATCGAGCCCCGCGTGGCCGCTTCCATCCCCTTCGGCGGACGCTTCAGGGCGGTGGATTTCGTCCTGTCCAACATGGTCAACGCCGGCATCACCGACGTGGGCGTGGTGATGCACGGGAAATACCAGAGCCTGCTGGACCATCTCGGCACCGGCAAGGACTGGGACCTCTCCCGGCGGTACGGGGGGCTGAAGCTGCTGCCCCTCTCCGCCAACGCCGGCACCGCCTGCGCGGAGGATTTTCACGGCCGCATCGCGGCGCTCTACGGCGTCATGAGCTACCTGCAGGAGATCCGGCAGGAGTATGTGGTCATGGCGGACTGCGACGTGGTGGTGAACCTGCCCATCCGGGACGTGCTGGCACAGCACATCGCCACCGGCGCGGACGTGACGGTGGTCTGCACCGCGGACCTCAGGGACGCGGAGAACTGCTCCTGCTTTAAGCTGGACGACAGCGGCCGCATCGTGGAGACCGCCTATAACCAGCACACCCCCTCGGGCTACCGCTCGCTGGAGATATTCCTGCTCTCCACCAAGAAGCTCATCGAGCTGGTGGAGGACTGCATCAGCCGGGACGTCACCAGCTGGCGCCAGGGCGTGCTGCAGGGCAAGGTCCATGAGCTGCGCCTGCAGGCCTACGTCTGGGACGGCTACGCCGCTCAGATCCGCAGCATCAAGCAGTATTACGACCGCAGCATGGAGCTGCTGCAAAGCAGCATCCGCAAGGAGCTGTTCCGGCCCGACCGGCCCATCCGTGCCAAGGACAGCAGCAATCTCGCGAGCTATGTGGACGAGAACTGCCGCTGCGTCAATTCCCTCATCGCGGACGGCTGCGACATCGAGGGGAACGTGGAGAACAGCATCCTCTTCCCCGGCGTGAAGATCGGCAAGGGCGCGGAGGTGAAAAACTGCATCCTCTTCAAGGACACCTCCGTGGGCGCGGGCACCGTCCTGCACTACGCCATCGTCGACAAGAACAGCCGCATTCTCGCCGGCCGCACCCTCATGGGGCATGAGAACTACCCCATCGTGGTGGGCAAGGACCTGGAGGTCTGACAAAACGGCGCCGCGGCAGCAGCGGGATATGAGAAAGGAGAACTTCTATGAAGATTCTGTACGCCACCAGCGAAGCGGTCCCCTTCTGCAAGACCGGAGGTCTCGCGGACGTTTCCGGCAGCCTGCCCAAGACCCTGGCGGAGGAGGGCGAGGAGGTGGCCGTAATATTGCCGCTGTACCGCAGCGTGCGGCAGGCCTACGGCGACCGGCTGGAGTCCCTGGGCTACACCTATGTGGACCTGGCGTGGCGGCGCCAGTACTGCGGCATGTTCCGCCTGCGGCAGGACGGCGTGACCTGGCTGTTCGTGGACAATGAGCAGTACTTCGACCGCGACGGGCTGTACGGCCATTTTGACGACGCGGAGCGCTTCGCGTTCTTCTCCCGGGCGGTGCTGAGCACCTTCGACCTGACCGGCTTCCGGCCGGAGGTCATCCACTGCAGCGACTGGCAGACCGCGCTGATCCCCGTCTATATCCAGGACGAAAATGCGCGCAGCGACTATTTTAAAGACATACGGACGGTCCTGACCATCCATAATATCGAGTATCAGGGCCGCTTCGGCCGGCCGGTGCTGAGCGACGTCTGCGGTCTGGACCAGGGGTGGTTCGACGACGGGACGCTGCGCTTTGACGACGATGTGAACTTCCTCAAGGGCGCCATCCTCTGCGCCGACGCGGTGACCACCGTGAGTCCCACCTACGCCCAGCAGCTGAAGGACCCCGCCTACGCCCATGGCCTGCACGGGGTGCTGCAGAGCTGCTCGCACAAGCTCTTCGGCGTGCTCAACGGCATCGACACCGTGCGCTACGATCCGGCCACCGACCGGGCGCTGCAGGCGAACTACGGACCGGACGACCTCTCCGGCAAGGCGGCGGACAAGGCCTATCTCCAGCGGCGTCTGGGCCTGCCGGAGGCGTCCCAGACGCCCCTCATCGCCATGGTGACCCGCCTGGTGGGCCACAAGGGCCTGGACCTGGTGGCCGCCGTGGGCGAGGAGCTGATGCACGAGGAGGTGCAGCTGGCGGTGCTGGGCACGGGCGAGGCCGGCTTTGAGCAGTATTTCCAGCAGCTGCGGGACCGCTGGCCGGGCAAGACCGCGGTGTACTTCGGCTATGACGCGCAGCTGGCGCAGGAGCTGTACGCCGGGGCGGACCTGTTCCTCATGCCCTCCCGCAGCGAGCCCTGCGGCCTCAGCCAGATGATCGCCATGCGCTACGGCACGGTGCCCATCGTGCGGGAGACCGGCGGGCTGAAGGACACCGTCCGGGCCTATGAAGCCTGGAGCGGCGAAGGCAACGGCTTTACCTTCGCCAACTACGACGCCGGGGACATGCTCTATGTCATCCGGGAGGCGCTGGACCTGTACCGCAGGGAGCGGCCGGCCTTCGCCCAGCTGCAGCGGCGCGGCATGACCGCGGACTTCAGCTGGCGGCGCAGCGCCCGGGACTACATGCGCATCTACCGCCATGCCGCGGGCCGGTAAACAGAAGAAATCTGGAAGAAGGATGAACAAGAATATATGGCGTATACAAAAAGCGAACTGAAAAAAGCGATACTGGATAAGCTGAGCCTGACCCTGGGCACCACCCCGGAGATGGCCACCGAAGGGGAAATGATGAAGGCCTGCGCCCTGGTGCTGCGGGACATGATGGCCCTGCGGGAGCTGAAAAGCGAGGTGGAGCAGCGCCAGCAGAAGCAGCGGAAGGTGCATTACCTGTCGCTGGAGTTCCTCATGGGGCGGAGCCTGATGAAGAACGCCCACAACTTAGGCGTGCTGGAGCCGCTCTCGGCGGCGCTGGAGGAGTTGGGATTCCACGCGGGAGACGTGTTCGAGGCGGAGCCGGACGCCGGTCTCGGCAACGGCGGCCTTGGGCGTCTTGCCGCCTGCTATCTCGACAGCATGACCACTCTCGAGATCCCCGCCAGCGGCTACTCCATCTGCTATGACCTGGGCATCTTCCGCCAGAAGATCATCGAGGGCCAGCAGGTGGAGCTGCCGGACGACTGGATGGGCCTCGGCGGCTCCTGGCTCATCGAAAAGCCGGTGGAGGCGCAGGAGGTGCATTTCGGCGGCCATATCCGGGAATTCTGGGACCACGGGCGGCACCACACCGTCCACGAGGACTACACCACCGTTCTGGCCATCCCCTGCGACATGATGATCGCCGGCTGGAAGACCGAGCATACCAATACCCTGCGGCTGTGGCGGGCCCGCTCCCGTACGGCCCTGAACATGTCCCTCTTCTCCCAGGGCGAATACCTGAAGGCCACCGAGGACCGTGCCATGGCGGAGTCCATCTCCAAGGTGCTGTACCCGGAGGACAACCACACCGAGGGCAAGTCCCTGCGGCTGAAGCAGCAGTACTTCTTCGTCTCCGCCACGGTGCAGGATGTGGTGCGCAAGCATGTGGAGCGCTACGGGGACATCAGCAACTTCCATGAGAAGAACATGTTCCAGATCAACGACACCCACCCGGCCGTCATCATCCCGGAGCTGATGCGCGTCCTCATCGACGACATGGGCCTTGACTGGGACCAGGCCTGGTATATCACCACCCACAGCGTGGCCTACACCAACCACACCGTCCTGGCCGAGGCGCTGGAGCGCTGGCCCCAGCGGCTGTTCGAGGAGCTGCTGCCCCGGGTCTGGCAGATCCTCAAGGAGATCTCCGACCGCTGGCAGCGCAAGGTGGAGGACCACTACCACGACTCCAGCCGCACCAAGGAAATGGCCATCATCTGGGACGGCGAGGTCCGCATGGCGAACCTCTGCATCGCCGGCGGCAGCGCCGTCAACGGCGTCAGCGCCCTCCATTCCGACATCCTGCGGAAGGACGTGTTCCGCAGCGCCTGCGAGATGGAGCCGGAGAAGTTCAAAAACGTCACCAACGGCATCGACCACCGCCGGTGGCTCGCCCAGTGCAACCCAGAGCTGGGGAAGCTGGTGGAGGAGCTTTGCGGGGGCGAGGACTACCTGCTGCACCCCACGGCCCTGGGAAGGCTGGAAAAGTACGCGGACGACGCGGCGGTGCTGCAGCGGCTGGGAGAGATCAAGCGGGCCAACAAGGCGGCCTTCAGCGACTATGCCCGCCGCCAGCAGGGCGTGTCCATCTCCCCGGACGCCATCTTCGACACCCAGGTCAAGCGGCTGCACGAGTATAAGCGCCAGCTGCTGAACGTCATGCACATCGTCTACCTCTACCAGAAGCTGAAGGACGAGCCCAACCTGGAGATGACGCCCCACGTGTTCCTCTTCGGCGCCAAGGCCGCCCCGGGCTACGCCGTGGCCAAGCGCATCATCCGGCTCATCAACTCCCTGGCC
>JBJDYT010000060.1:0-17505 GCA_051867635.1 Oscillospiraceae bacterium | reverse complement strand
ATACCAAAGACCGTTTTGCTCGTTATAAATGTACTTTTCCATTATGTAATCCTCCGAGATTTTTATATTCGCACACATGTCACAGTTTCCCGATTACCATATTTTGTTATATCGTGTTACGAGTTTTTCCTTCCCTTGATTTTTCCCTTATGAGGTCACGAGGGAAGCTTAAACAAAAGTGAAATCGTATAAAGGGATAAGGTGAGCACACTGCAAAAAATCCTTTATTTACAAGGTGTTTGGAGGATTTTATTGATAGCATATAATCTCTGTTAAGAGGTCATAATTTGAAGAAATTCAAATTCCGATTTGTCCTTCTGTCATATTACCATACCTCTCCGCCTGTTTCAATGGCCGGCAAAAGCCCCGGTGATTTCGGCGGATCGGGACTTCTTCTTTTCCCCCTATTGACTTGCGTGATATACTATATAATCGGGAGTATAATAAAGTATATTAAATAGAAGAGGGTTTCACATATGAACGTTACGGAAGGCGTGCGCTTTGACACGCTGGGCTTATCCGAAGAGGTGCTTCGGGCGCTGGAGAAGAAGGGCATCGTCCAGTCCACCCCTGTGCAGGCGGGCTGCATCCCGCCCATGATGGACTGGCAGGACGTTATCGCCAAGGCCCCCACGGGCACGGGCAAGACCTTTGCCTTTGGCCTGCCCATCATCGAGCATATCGAGCCGGGGGAGGAGACGGTGCAGGCCGTCATCATGGCCCCCACCCGGGAGCTGGCGCTGCAGACCACGGCGGAGCTGCGGGACGCGTCGGCTTTCAAGAGCGGCATCCGCATCGTCTGCCTCTACGGCGGCGACCCCATCGGCAAGCAGATCGAGGCGCTGAAGAAAAAGCCCCAGATCGTGGTGGCCACCCCCGGCCGCCTCAGCGACCATATGAAGCGCCGCACCGTCCGGGTGGACACGGTGAAGACCGTGATCCTGGACGAGGCGGACCGGATGCTGGACATGGGCTTCATCCATGACGTGACCCGCATCCTGGACCAGATCAAGAACCGGAAGAACCTCGGCATGTTCTCCGCCACCATGTCCCGGGAGGTCATGGATATCTCCTGGCTCTACCAGCGGGACCCCGTGGAGATCGAGGTGAAGGCGGACGAGCAGAACAAGCCCGATATCCTGCAGCTGCGCATGGACGTCTCCCCCGACGACCGGGTGGCCGTCATGGCGAAGCTCATCGAGGCGGGCGGCCTGGACCGGGTGATGGTGTTCTGCAACACCAAGGGCTCCGCTGAGCGGGCGGCCGCCTTCCTGCGCATGCAGCAGGTGGAGGCGGAGTGCATCCACGGCGATATCCCCCAGAAGAAGCGGGAGGCCGTCATGGGCCGTTTCCGCCGGGGCGAGCTGCCGGTGTTCGTGGCCACGGACGTGGCCGCCCGGGGTATCGACGTGGACGACGTGGACGCGGTGTTCAACTACGATATCCCAGACGAGAACGAGTCCTACGTCCACCGCATCGGCCGCACGGGCCGGGCGAAGAAGCAGGGCGTGGCCATCTCCTTTGTCTCGGACTATCCCTCCAAGCTGCGGCTGGACGAGATCGCGAAGCTGACGAAGAACCGCATCCTCCCGGTGCGCCTGGGGGAGAACGGGCAGTTCGAAGAGGTGGAGGGCAAATAAGCCCGCGCGTTTTCGAAAAAACGATAAAAAGAGACGGCGGAGCCGTCTCTTTTTTGCACCCTGCAGTTGTAATGAATTTGTAACTTTTTCGCCTTTCGGCTTTACAAGCGGCGGCAAAACCCGTATAATGGCGGGGAGAAACGACAGCGGAGGCAAAGGAGAAGTTCCATGAAGCATTGGACAAGAAAACTGGCGGCGCTGCTGGCGGCGCTGCTCCTGGTGAGCATGCTGTCCGCCTGCGGCGGCGAGGAGGAGACCGTCACGCTGCGGGTGTGCCTGGGCGGCGCGCAGGAGACGCTGGACCCCGCCTATACGGAGACGGACGACAACGCCTCCATCCTTTACCACCTCTATGAGAACCTGCTGCGGCAGGAGAGCGACGGCGAGGGCGGCGTGGAGCTGGTCAACGGCGTGGCCTCCGACTATACGGAGACGGACAACTATGACGGCACCATCAGCTACACCTTCACCATCTCCTCCGCGGCCAAGTGGTCGGACGGGCAGCCGGTGAAGGCGGAGGATTTCGTCTACGCCTGGCAGCGGCTGCTGGACCCGGAGACGGCTTCCCCCAACAGCGGTTTGCTCGCCATGATCGAGGGCTATGACGAGGCGGTGGAGAGCGGCGATCCCACGAAGCTGGCCCTCTCCGCCACGGAGGACGGGCGGCTGCAGGTGACGCTGTCCTATCACTGCCCCTATTTCCTCACCAGCGTCTGCGCCGGTCCCGCCACCATGCCCGTGCGGCAGGACGTGGTGGAGAGCGGCGGCAGGAACTGGGCCGGCGATCCGGCGACCCTGGTGACCAACGGAGCCTATGTGCTGAAGGCCTGGGAGAAGGCGGAGCGGCTGGAGCTGGCGCGGAACCCGGGATATGACTCCGGCCGCGGGCCGGACGAGCTGCACTTCCTCTTCGCGGAGGATGCGGAGTCGGCTTATGCCCTCTACACCGGCGGTCAGGCGGACTTCGTCTCCGTCCTGCCGGAGGAGGTCGCGGTGCGTCAGAAGAGCGTGGAGGGCTGGACCCCCATCCCCACAGGCATGACGGAGGTGCTGCTGCTGAACCGTTCGGAGGCCTTCGGCGAGACGCCTCTGCGCAAGGCCTTCACCCTCAGCGCCGACGTGGAGGCGCTGGAGGCGCTGCTGTATCCGGCGGACCAGCTGGCCACGGGCCTGGTGCCCTACGGCGTCCGCGAGTCCGACGGCGAGGATTTCCGCACCGTGGGCGGCGCGCTGCTGGACCTGACTGCCCAGGACTATGCCTCCCGCTGCGAGGAGGCGAGGGAAGCCCTGCAGGAGGAGGAAGACGTGCCGGCGGAGGTGGAGCTGATCTATCTCGCGGGCGAGAAGCGGCAGGCGGCGGTGGAAGCCCTGCGGGCCGGCTGGGAAGAGCAGCTGGGCATCCGGGTGCGGCTGACGCCGCTGGACGAGGCGGGGCTGGCCGAGCGGCTGGAGCTGGACGACTATGATCTGGCCTGGGTGACGGTGCGGGCCTCCTACGCGGACGCCACGGCGTTCCTGGAGACCGGCAGCAACGGCCTGGAGGAGGCCGTGGCGGCGGACACGGTGGAGTACAGCCGCCTGATGTCCGTGCTGCGGGGCGCGCTGGACCCCCTGGCCCGGGACAATTACCTCCACGCGGCGGAGGAGATGACCTTCGAGGCCTACTCCGTGCTGCCGCTGGTGTTCCGGGGCGCGGCGGTGGAAAAGACCGCTTCGCTCAGGGGCGTGGGACACGACGGCCTGGGCCGCTACCTGTTCCATGCCGCCAGCTTCGAGAGCTGAGAGCAGCCCGGCTTTCCGAGAGAACAGCGAAGAACGCCTCCCGCGCCGCGGGAGGCGTTTTTTAGCGCCGCGCCGGTGGGAAAGACGCCCCTTACGGGCGGCCCTCCTTCACCGCCAGGCAGTAGTTCACGTTTTCCATGGCCCGCATGGCCTCCTGAGGGTAAGCGCGGTTGAAGCGGGCGAAGTACCGCTCCGTGATCTCGTCAGGGGTAAGGTGCGCCGCCGGACGGAAGCCGTGGGCGGCGAGCAGGCGCTCCATGCCGCGGAAGGAATAGCCCGCCTGCATGGCCTCCCCGGCCCCCGCCGCCAGCAGCGACTGCCGCCTGGCGCGCGCCGCCGCGCCGTCGGTGCGGCTGACGGCGTCGGGGTAGTCAAAGACAATGGCGCTGCCGGGGGACAGCAGGTCAGAAAGTGCCGCCAGCAGGGCCGCAAAGGCGGCCGCGGGCAGGTAGTATACCAGCCCCAGCAGGCTGCAGAAGCTGCGCTGTCCCGGGTCGAAAGCGCCGCACTCCAGCAGGCCGGCCTGCCACCGGGGCTGCGTCAGGTCCGCCGGGATGCGGAAAAGGCCCTCCGGCTCGGCGATGCCCGCCCGCGCCAGCCGCGCCCGCTTTTCCTCCGCCGTGGCGGGGAGGTCCAGCTCAAAGACCTTCAGCCCCTCCGCCCAGGAGGGCCTTCGGTAAGCGAAGCTGTCGTAGCCCGCCCCCAGGATCAGGTACTGCCCGGCGCCGCCCGCCGCTGCGGTGTGCAGCGCTTCCTCCGCGAAGGCCGCCCGGCCCAGGGGAGAGGGGGCCAGCTGCCGCCCCACGATCCGGCGCAGGGCGTCCTCCTCCGACCCCTGAAAGCCGGGCAGGAAGAAGGAAACGCCGGCGGTGAGGTGGCCTGCGATCTGCCGGTACTCCTCCTCTCCCAGCAGCGCCCCGGCCACACTGTCGTCAAATACCTTCACTTCATAGTTCCTAGCATGGCAGGCCCTTGCGAACAGACTCATCTTCGCCGTCATACTGGCGGATTCCATATCACATCACCTCCGCATGTTATATACACCCGGGGGCCGGACCGTACAAGTCTTGAAATTTGGCCCGTTTTGTGGTATAGTGAAAACGAAAAAGAGAAAAAACCACATAAAAAGGTCCGCGGGCAAGCTGCCCGCGGACCTTTCCGTCTGCCGCCGCGCGCCTTACGCCTCCTCCAGCGCCTTCCGGGCGTGGGCGAGATAGTGCGCCGCGTTCCGGCGGATGCCCTGGATCTCCTCCTCCCGGAGGGCGCGCACCACCCTGGCGGGGGAGCCCAACACCAGACTGCCCGCCGGGATGTCCGCGGAGCCGGTGACCAGCGCTCCCGCGCCCACCAGGCAGTCGTCCCCCACCCTGGCCCCGGAGAGCAGGATGGCCCCCATGCCGATGAGGCAGTTGTCCCCCACGGTGCAGCCGTGGACGATGGCCCCGTGGCCCACGGTGCAGCCCCGGCCCAGCCGCAGCGCCGCATGCAGCACCGCGCAGTCCTGGATATTGCTCTCCTCTCCTACACAGATGGCGCCCTCGTCGCCCCGCAGCACCGCGTTGTACCAGACGCTGCAGCCCCGTTCCAGCCGCACGTCGCCCACGACCTGCGCCCCGGGGGCGATATAGATCTCCCGTTCCCGATCGCTGTTCATCTTCGTCCTCCTTTGCCTGCCGGCAGCATGTTTGTCCATGGGACACAGTATACACGGCCCGGCGGGCCGGGGCAAGTCCCCCGGCGGCGCGCCTGCAAAGCGCTGGACAGCGGGGAGGGGACGTTGTAGAATGGAGGCGCCAGACCGGCCGTCCGTTGCCGGGGGGACCGCTTCGCGGCGGACGCATACAAAAGAAAGAGAGGAAACAGCCTATATGAGAAATGAGTATATCCGACGCCTGGCCGGGCAGATGGATGTGGACGCGGTGCTGCTCTCCCCGTCGGAGGAGCTGCGCTTTTTCACCGGATTTTCCCCCAAAATGTGCGAGCGCTTCCAGGCGCTGTTCATCAAAAAGGACGGCAGCCTCTTCTATCTCTGCAACGAGCTGTACAACGGCGAGCTGCAGGCCGCGCTGCCCGACTGCCCGCGCTACACCTGGCATGACAACGAGGGAATGGAGAAGGTGTACCGTATCCTGCGCGAGCAGGGTCTCGCGGGGAAGACCGTGGCGGTGAACGCCACTGCCCAGGCCTTCAATATCCTGGATATCGCGGCGCACTGCGACATCCGCTTTGTCAACGGCAAGCCCCTGCTGGAGGAGGTGCGCATCCGCAAGAGCCCGGAGGAGATGGAGAGGCTGCGCCGCAGCGCCGCCGTGGCGGACAGCGCCTTTGAGGAGGCCTGCGCCATGATCCGCCCCGGCATCACCGAGGGCGATATCCGGGATGTAATCCTGGGCGCCATGGCGCGGCAGGGCGGCACGGATTTCGACTGCATCGTAGCCTCCGGCCCCAATTCGGCCTACGGCCATTACAACAGCTTCGACCGCGTCATCCGGGAGGGCGACTGCATCGTGCTGGACTGGGGCTGCGTGCTGGACGGCATGAAGTCCGACCTGAGCCGCACGGTCTTTGTGGGGAGCATCACCGAGGAGCAGCGCGGGATCTACGCCCCGGTGGACCGGGCCCAGCTGGCGGCGGAGGCCGCGGCGAAGGAGGGCGCATGGATCCCCGATATCGACGCGGCCGCCCGGGATATCCTGGACGCCACGCCCTACTGCGGGACGCTCCCCAACCGTGTGGGCCACGGCATCGGCTACTCCACCCACGAGGGGCCGTACATCAACCAGATCAACCCCCGCCCCCTGGAGCGGGGCATGTGCTTCTCCATCGAACCGGGCGTGTACCTCCCCGGCCGCTTCGGCATGCGCATCGAAAACATCCTCTGCATCAACGAAAACGGCGAGACAGAGGTGCTGAACAAGGCCGACCGAAGCCTCCGGGTGCTGGACTGGTGGAAGAAGTGAGCCGCCTGCCGATTTAAAAAAAGCGAGAAGCGCCGTGCAGCGGTCCGCCGCCTGCGCGGCGTTTTTTTGCGCCGGCCGCCCCTCCAAAAATATAAGGTACCTTGACAAATGGCGGGCGGTGGGGTATGATGCTCCGGTACGGAAGTTTTTCGGAGAAGGAGATGGAGGCATGAGAGAAAACGGGGAGCGCGGAGACTGCCGGGCCCGCCGCCTGGCGCGGTATGAGGCGTCGGACGTAAACGGAAAGCTCATCATCCGCCTGCGGGACATCAGCCACACCATGCGGCTGCTGTACGAGGGCCGGGGCAGCCAGAAGCAGATTCTGATCCGGCTGCGGGAGGACGGCCCCGTGACCCAGCGGGCGCTGACGGAGCGTCTGGGCATCCAGCCCGGCTCCGCCAGCGAGGTCATCGCGAAGCTGGAGAACGCGGGGCTCATCACCCGCACGCTGAGCGCGGCGGACCGGCGCACCGCCGACGTGGCCCTGACGGCCGCCGGCGAGGCGATGGCGGAGGAGGCGGCGGAGCAGCGCCGCCGCCGGCACGAGGAGATGTTCTCCTGCCTGTCGGAGGAGGAGAAGACGGCGCTGCTGGCCCTGCTGGACAAGGTCCACGCGGACTGGGAGCAGCGCTATGGGGACCTGGGGGACCGCGGTCCCCACGGCCGAGGCCCCCACGGGGAAGCGGGCCGCGGGAAAGGGGGCGTGTGAGCCCATGTGGAAGTATGTCAGGCGCTACCTGCCCTTCGCCGTCCTGGCGGCGCTGTTCATGGTGGGCGAGGTGATGATGGACCTGATCCAGCCCGGCATCATGAGCCGCATCGTGGACGAGGGCGTGCTGGGGCTGAGCAGCGGCGGCGTGGGCGACCTGCACGTCGTCTGGACGCTGGGCGGACGGATGATCGTCCTGGTGCTGTTCGGCGGTTTCTGCGGGTCGCTGAACAACGTGTTCGCGCATCTGACGGGGCAGAATATCGGCAACGACATGCGGAAGGACTGCTTCCGCCGGATCATGACCTTTTCCTTCCCCCAGCTGGACCGTTTCGGCACCGCGTCCCTCATCACCCGGGTGACCAACGACATCACCCAGGTGCAGAACTTTGTGGCGCTGTTCGTCCGGGGGATGATCCGCACCTCGCTTCTCATGTTCGGCAGCATGTATTTCATGTTCCGCCTGGACAGGACCTTCGGTCTGGTGGTGCTGTGCGCCTTTCCCTTTCTGGTGGGCTGTCTCGCCCTCTGCCTTGCCAGGGCGAACCCCCTGTTCACCAGACTGCAGGCCCAGCTGGACGAGATCAACGCCATCATGCAGGAGGACGTCTCCGGCATCCGCATCGTCAAGGCCTGCGTGCGGGAGACCTATGAAAAGCTGCGCTTCGGCAGGGCCAACGACGCCCTGGTGAAGACCCAGCTCCGGGTGCTGCTGAGCTTCGCCTTCATGAACCCCGTGGTCAACGCCCTGATGTACCTGGTGGTGGCGGCGATCCTGGTGGTGGGCGCCTTCCAGGTAGGCGGCGGGGCCACGCCGGGCAGCATCATGGCGGCCATCACCTATACCACCCAGCTCCTCAACGGCATTCTGATGCTGGTGATGCTGTTTCAGAACATCTCCCGGGGCCTTGTCTCCTGGAAGCGGGTCAGGGAGGTGCTGCAGAGCGAGCCGGAGCTGCAGGACGGCGACTTCGACGGCGAGACGGAGAAACGGGGCGAGATCGAGTTCCGCAACGTCTCCTTCGCCTATCCCGGCACCGACCGGCTGGTGCTGGAGGGGATCGACCTCACCGTGCACCGGGGCGAGACGGTGGCCATCATGGGCGCCACCGGCTGCGGCAAGACTACCCTGGTGAACCTGATTCCCCGCTTTTACGACGTGACGGCGGGGGCCGTCCTGGTGGACGGCGTGGACGTGCGGGAGTACCGGCAGAAGGACCTGCGGCGGAAAGTGGCCGAGGCGCTGCAAAAGAGCGAGCTGTTCAGCGTCCCCATCGGGGAGAACATCGCCTGGGGCGCGCCGGGAGCCGGGCCGGAGGCCGTCCGGGCCGCCGCCGTGACCGCGCAGGCGGACGAATTCATCTCCGCCGCCCCGGAGGGCTATGACACCCCGGTGGCGGAGCGGGGCACGAGCCTTTCCGGCGGGCAGAAGCAGCGCCTTTCCATCGCCCGGGCCGTGCTGAAGGAGGCGGAGATCCTGATCTTCGACGACGCCACCAGCGCCCTGGACCTGAAAACGGAGGCGGCGCTCTACGACGCGCTGGCAAAGTCCCATCCCGGGGCCACGAAGCTCATCGTGGCCCAGCGCATCGCCTCGGTGCGCCGGGCGGACCGCATCGTGGTGCTGGAAAACGGAAAAGTCGCGGCGGTGGGCAGCCACGGGGAGCTGCTGCGCTCCTGCGCCGTGTACCAGGACATCTATCGTTCCCAGATCGGAGAGGAGGGCGAAGCGCATGAGTGAGGATAAGCAGCGGAAGCTGGAGGTGCGGAACATCCCGGGCATGCGGGCCCGGGAGCGCTTCGTGGAGGTGGAGCACGCCGAAAACGCGGCGGCTGCCCTCAGGCGCATGGCCGCCTACTTCGTGCGGGAGAAGGGAATGCTCCTCTGCATGCTGGCGGCGGTGGTCTTCGGCACCCTCTGCGGTGTCTTGGCGCCGAGCCTGCAGAGCCGGGCCATCGACATCATCGCGGGGACCGGAGAAGGGGACTTCGTCAGGACCCTGCTGCTGATGCTGGCGGCCTATCTGCTGTACAGCGGCAGCCAGCTGCTCCAGGGCCTGTTCAGCGCCAGGCTCAGCCAGCGCATCGTGCAGCGCATGCGGGAGGAGCTGTTCGAGAAGATCGTGGACCTGCCCGTCCGCTATCTGGACGGCCACTCCCACGGCGATATCATGAGCCGCATGACCAACGATGTGGAGAACATCTCCACCACCGTCTCCCAGTCGCTGCCGTCGCTGTTCTCCGGCGTGCTGACCATCGCCGGCACGGCGGCGGTCATGCTGTGGTACTGCTGGCAGCTGGCGGTGCTGAGCTGCGCCACGGTGCTTTTGACCCTGCTCGCCACCAAGGTGCTCTCCGGCCAGGTGCGGAAATTCTCCCGCCGGCGGCAGATGCTGCTGGGCCAGCTCAACGGCACGGTGGAGGAGATGGTCTCCGGCTACCGCACGGTGGTGGCCTATAACCACCAGGACATCACCGCGGAGGAGTTCTGCGAAACGTCTGACTCCCTGACCAGGGCGGGCATCCGCACGGATGTCTTCAGCGGCGTCATGGGACCCATCATGAACTGCATCGGCAACATCGGCTTTGTCATCATCGCGGCCTTCGGCGGCTATTTCTCCGTGCGGGGGCTGATCTCCGTGGGCGTCATCTCCGCCTTCATCGTCTATGCCAAGCAGTTCAGCCGGCCTATCAACGAGCTGGCCCAGATCTACGGCCAGCTCCAGACCGCCGTGGCGGGCGCGGAGCGGGTGTTCACCGTCCTGGACGAGGCGGGAGAGGACATGGACGGCGAGGCGCTGTCGGAGGAGGAGACGGCGGAGGTCGAGCTGCGGGGCGTGCAGTTTTCCTATACCCCCGGCCGGCCGGTGCTGCGGGACCTGACGCTGACGGTGCCGGCAGGCAAGACCGTGGCCCTGGTGGGGGCCACGGGCAGCGGCAAGACCACGGTGGCGAACCTGCTGCTGCGCTTTTACGACACCGACGGCGGCGAGATCCGGATAAACGGGCAGGATATCCGCCGGGTCTCCCGCCGGAGCCTGCGGCGGAACGTGGCCATCGTGCTGCAGGACACGGTCCTCTTCAGCGGCACGGTGCGGGACAATCTGACCTACGGCAGAGAGAGGGCCACGGAGGAGCAGCTGCAAAGGGCCATTGAGATGAGCCGCTGCCGGGAGCTGATCGAACTGCTGCCCCGGGGCTGCGACACGGTCCTCACGGGCGCGGGAGAGAACATCAGCCAGGGACAGCGGCAGCTGCTGGCCATCGCCCGTGCCTTTGTGGCCGACCCGAAGATCCTGATCCTGGACGAAGCCACCTCCAACGTGGACACCCGCACGGAGAAAGCCATCCAGGATGCCATGCGGCTGGTCATGCGGGGCCGCACCAGCGTCGTCATCGCCCACCGCCTCTCCACCATCCGGGATGCGGACCTCATCGTGGTGATGGACCACGGCGAGATCGTGGAGAGCGGCGACCATGAGACGCTGCTGGCCCGGAAGGGCAAATACTATGAGCTGTATATGACGCAGTACGCCGGCTTCGCCACCTGAGGGCGGGCCGGGAAAGAACGCAAGGAGGTACGAATATGCAAAACCTGGACATTTCCACCATGAACGCGGACGGCGCGGCGGTGCTCTCGCTGAGACGCTGCGGCCATTTTCTCCACCACAGCGCCGGCGCGGACAAGGGCAAGACCAACGCGGAACTGATGGCGGCGCTGACGGAAGAGGAAAAAAAGACGCTGGCCGAGCTGCTGCAGAAGTGCCTGCGCAGCTGGGAGACGCGGTAAGACGGAACAAAACGCGGGGCGCAGACCGAAAAACGGCCCGCGCCCCATGCGCGCTTCTTCGCATCTGAAAGCAGGACAAGACCGGCGCGGCCCAAAGCCGCGCCGGTCTGTTTGTTTATGCTGTGCGCCCCGCCGCGGGACGCGGGGCTTACTCCGCCATGCGGGCGATGGCCCGGGCGTAGATGCGGGCGGCATCCCGCAGCTCCCGGCGGGAGATGTACTCGTCCGCCTGATGGGCCCGGGCAGGCATGTCCACGGGCTCCGGGCCGAAGGCCAGGAAATTCGGCATCACCTTGGCGTAGGTGCCGCCCCCGATGACGCGGGGCTCCGAGAGGTCTCCGGTGACGTCCCGGTAGCTTTGCAGCAGCTTGCCCGTCAGGGGGTGGTCCGCTCCGAGATACAGCGGGTCCTGATACCTGCCGGGGATGAAGGTGAGACTGTTTTCCTCCGCGGTGCGCCGGAGGATGGAGAGGTAGCGCTCGCCGCTGTCCGTCAGGCGGAAGCGCATGTCGCAGGTGAGGGTGAAGCCGCTGTCTGTGAAGCGGCAGACCGTGGGCGTGTGGGTGGTGCGGGACAGCTCGTCCTCTCCCGCCACGCCGAAGGCGGAGCCGTAGCAGTCGTCCTCTGTCAGCCGGGCCAGGACCTCCACCGTCCGCTTCGCCTCCGCGCCGCCGAAGGAGAGGGCGGCCAGGCAGCGCAGCAGCCGGCTCAGGGCGTTGACGCCCTCCTCCGGGGTGGAGGCGTGGGCCGCCGTGCCGGCGGCGGTGACGACGGTCTCATTTCCCCGCCGCACCGCGGAAATGCCCTCCTGCCGGGGCAGGGGGCCGTCATAGTCCAGCAGCACAGCCTCCGCCTTGGCGGGGACCACGTTGGCGGCGCTGCCGGCGGCGAGGCGGACCAGGCGCGCACCGCTCTCCGCCGCGGTCCAGGCGCCGGAGAACTGGTAGTGCATGATGCCCTTCTCTCCCACGATCAAAGGCCACTCCGCGTCCGGGGTGAAGCCGCAGGAGGGGGGCGGGCAGTGCTCCAGGTAATGGGCCATGCAGGCCATGCCGGTCTCCTCGTTGCAGCCGAAGATGAAGCGCACGGTCTTGCGCAGGGGTACGCCCGCGTCCGCCAGGGCCTTGGCCCCGAAAAGCGCGGCCAGCATGGGGCCCTTGTCGTCCATGGTGCCCCGGCCGTAGATGCGGTCCTCCGCGATCTCGGGGGCGAAGGGGGGATGGATCCAGTCCGCCGCGTCCGCCGGCACCACGTCCAGATGGCCCAGCACGCCCACCTGCTCCGCCGTCTCGCCGGGGAGGTCGGCATAGCCGCAGTAGCCCTCCATGTCGCAGGTGGCAAAGCCCAGGGAATCGCAGAGCGCCAGCGCCTTGTCCAGCGCCCGCCGCACATCCTTGCCGAAGGGCGCGCCCTCTCCCGCGCTCTCCCCCTCCACCGAGGGGATGGCCGCAAGCTCCATCAGCGCCTGCTCCATTTGGGGCATATATCCGTCGATGATGGCGTCGACTTTCGTGAAATCCGTCATGGTCTGACTCCTTTCCGGGAGGAAATGGGGCGGCGGCGCCGCCGCGCCTCCCGCTTCATTTAAGCACAGAACGGGGGAAAGGTCAACGCCGCCGGGGAAAAAGCCCGGCGCGGCTCATAAAAGCAGGCTCAGCGCCGCGAGAAGGGCGCTGAGAAGGGCTTGCAGGGCTTTCCCGGGGAAGTACCACCGGCCGCTGAGCCCCGCCGGGACGAAGAAGGCCATGGACTGGGCGTGGACGGATAGGCCGCCCCAGCCCGCGAGAAATGCCGCCAGGACAAAGCCCTCCGCCGTGGCGGGCAGGGCCGCGGCGCCGGAGAACAGCTCGATGAGGCCCAGCGGCAGGGGCCCCGCCCCCAGGAGCTTCAGCGGCCGCAGCAGCACGGAGAACAGCAGCACGAAGCTGCAGACGCTGAGGAAGGCGGAAAAGCCGCTCTGCACCGCCTCCACGAAGGCGGCGGAAAGGGGCGGACGCTTTCGCGGCGCGGCATGGAAGGCGGAGGGAGCGCGGCCCTTCCGGGGGCGCAGCAGCGCCGCGGTGAGCAGGGCCGAGAGGACGTGGATGAGATACAGCCGCGCCCCTGCGGCGGCGCTGCCGAAGCGCTCCGCCCCCACGAAGGAGAGGAGAAAGGCCGGGCCGCAGTTGTTGCAGAAGCCCAGCAGCCGCTCCGCCTCCTCCCGGGAGCAGAGCCGGCTCTCATACAGCTCGCTCACCGCCCGCGCGCCGGAGGGATATCCCCCGATGAGGCCCAGGGCGAAGACCCCGGCGCCGCTGCCGCTGAGCCCCGCCAGGGCGCTCATGAGCGGCGAGAGCAGCCGGCCCAAGGCTTCGGACACGCCTAGGGAGAGCAGCAGCGAGCTCAACACGAAAAAGGGAAAGAGGGAGGGCAGCACCGAGCCGAAGCAGAGCGCCGTCCCTTCCTCCACCGCGAGACGCACCTCCCGGGAGCCCAGCAGCAGGCCCGCCCCCGCGAGAAGCAGCGCCGCGGTGAGAAGCAGCCGACCTACGCGCCGCAGAGCGCATCACCTCCCGCCCTACCCTATGCGGCGGGACGCGGCGGCATGAGGGGGACAGGCAAGTTTTTTCCCGCCCGCTCATACAGTGGGGAGATGAAAGGGGCGGTGCGGATTGGCGAAACGGCGAAGGGGAGAGGCGGCGCTGGCGCGCTGCGCGGAGGCGCTGGACCTGCCGGCGGACGCGGTGGCGGGCCTGCCCCGTATCGAGCTGACGGCGGGGCGGGAGCTGTACCTGGTCCGCCACCGGGGCATCCTCTCCTACAGCGAGACGGAGATCGACGTGAACGCGGGAGAGCTTCTGGTGCGCGTCTCGGGGGAGGGACTGCAGCTCCTCGCCATGACGGGGGAGGAGCTCCGCATCGGCGGGGAGATCGCGAAGGTGGAGCTGCTGCGGTGAAGGGAGGTGGCGCGGGATGCTGATGAACCGGCTTTGGCACCTGGCCGAGGGAAAGGTGCGCGTCCGGGTGGAGTCCGCCTTTCCCGAGCGGGTGATGAATCTCATGAGCAGCCACGCCCTGCGCTTTTGGGACGTGCGTTGGCGCTCGGCGCTGGAGTTCTCCTGCACCGTCTCCCGGAAGGACTACCGGCGGCTGCGGGAGCTGACGGGGAGCCTCGGCTGCACCGTCACGGCGGAGAGCCGCCGGGGCGCGCCCTACTTCGCCCGGCGCTTCCGCCGCCGCTGCGCCCTGGTGGCGAGCCTTGCGCTGGCCGTGACGGCGCTGGCGCTGGGGTCGTTTTGCATCTGGGACTTTGAGATCGAGGGCGAGACGGCGGTGAGCGACGAGGAGATCCTGCGCACCCTCTCAAAATACGGCGTGCGCCTGGGGGCCTTCGGCCTTTCCATCGACTCCGAGGAGCTGCGCAACCATGTGCTGCTGGACCTGCCGGAGCTGAGCTGGATCGCCGTGAACGTCAGCGGCTTCAAGGCCCATGTGCAGGTGCGGCCCCGGCTGCGGACGCCGGAGATCGTGGACACGGAGACGCCGGTGAACATCGTCGCCCGCTGCGACGGCGTGGTGCAGAAGATCGAGCCCCTGGGCGGGGAGGCGGTGGTGCTGCCGGGGACCACGGTGAAGGAGGGGGACCTGCTCATCAGCGGGGCCTCCGACCGGGGCGGGCGCGAGGTGCAGCTCCTGGCCGCCATGGGCCGGGTGGAGGCCCGGACCTGGTATACCCTGACGGCGGAGCTGCCCCTGACCGTGGAGGAAAAGCGCTATACCGGGGAGGAAAAGACCTCTCTCGCCCTGTGCTTCGGCAGCCGGCTCATAAAAATTTTCGGCAATAGTAGCTATTGTGAGGGGGAATATGATAAAATAACGGACAGAACGAAATGGGACCTGTTCGGCCTGCTGTCCCTGCCGGTGAGCACCGTGCGGGAACGCTTCCGTTTTTACGAGACGGAGGAGCGGGCCGTCCCCGCCGCGGAAGCCAAGGCGGCGGGGGAGGAGCTGCTGCAGGCGTATCTTGCGACGCTCCTGGGGGAGGACGGCAGCGTGCTGGCGCAGCTCTGCACGGCGGAGGAGCGCTCAGGCGTGCTGCGCGTCACCCTCCGGGCGGAGTGCCTGGAGCAGATCGGCCGGGCGGTGGCCCTGCCCGCGGCGTAAGGCCGCCGGGAAACTGCGCAAAGGAGGATGCAGATGGAACAGCGCATCGGGATCGAACGGATGGAGGAAGCGGTCAATATCTTCGGCTCCTTCGATGAGAACATCCGCCTGCTGGAGGCGGAGCTGCACGTCACGGTGACGAGCCGGGAGGGGGAGCTGGTGATCCGCGGCGAGGCGGAGGACACCATGCTGGCCGCCAAGGCCATCGGCGCGCTGCTGACCCTCTCCGCCAAGGGGGAGGGCATCAGCGAGCAGCACGTGCGCTATGTCATCGGTCTCGCCCGCAGCGGACAGGAGGGCCGCGTCTCGGAGCTGACCCAGGACGTGATCTGCATCACCTCCAAGGGCCGCCCGGTGAAGCCCAAGACCATCGGCCAGAAGCAGTATGTGGACTCCATCCTGCGCAACACCGTCACCATCGGCGTGGGCCCCGCGGGCACCGGCAAGACCTATCTCGCGGTGGCGGCGGCGGTGGCGGCCTTCCGGGAAAAGCAGATCAACCGCATCATCCTGACCCGCCCCGCCGTGGAGGCGGGAGAGCGGCTGGGCTTTCTGCCGGGAGATCTCCAGAGCAAGGTGGACCCGTACCTCCGGCCGCTGTATGACGCGCTGTTCGATATGCTGGGGGCGGAGACCTACGCCAAGTATCTCGAGCGGGGCAACATCGAGGTGGCGCCCCTGGCCTATATGCGCGGCCGCACGCTGGACGACAGCTTCATCATCCTCGACGAGGCGCAGAACACCTCCCGGGAGCAGATGAAAATGTTCCTCACCCGCATGGGCTTCGGCTCCAAGGTGGTCATCACCGGCGACGTGACCCAGATCGACCTGCCCGGCGACAAGGTCAGCGGCCTGAAGGAGGCGCTGAAGGTGCTGGACGGCGTGGAGGGCGTGGGCATCAGCCGCCTGGACGAGAAGGACGTGGTGCGCCACGTCATGGTGCAGCGCATCATCAAGGCGTATGAGGACTACGAGCAGGCGAAAAATGCCGGAAAGGGGCGGCGGTAAGATGGCGAAGCGGCATTACATCCCCGTCACCGCGGACGTGGCGGGCGTGGGCGAAGGCCGCCGGGCCTTTCTCCGCCGGGTCATCCGCACGGCCCTCACGGCAGAGGGCGTGACGCTCCCCTGCGAGGTGGACGTGTGTTTGACGGACGACGCGGGCATCCGGGAAATAAACCGTGAGATGCGGCAGGTGGACAGGCCCACGGACGTGCTGAGCTTTCCCATGTTCGACTTTACGCCCGGCGAGCCGCCCACGGAGGCGGACCGGGAGCTGCTGGACCCCGCCACGGGCCTGCTGCCTCTCGGCGACATGGCCATTTCGCTCGAGCGGGTGCAGGCGCAGGCGGCGGAGTACGGCCATTCCCGCCGCCGGGAGCTGGCCTATCTCGCGGTGCATTCCGTCCTCCATCTGCTGGGCTACGACCATCTGGACGAGGGGCCGATGAAGGCACAGATGCGCCAGCGGGAGGAGGCCATCATGGCGGAGCTGGGCCTCGCCCGGTGACGCGCGCGGAGAATACGGACAGGGGCGCGGAAGCGCCCCTGTTTTTTTGCTGCCAGAAGCGCTGCGGACGAAAATATTTTGAGATTTATATTTCGATAACGGGAGTTCTGTGCTATACTATATCCTGTATGAATATGTCCCGGCCAAATGCTCAATGCCGGGATGGGCGGCGCTGCGCCGCCCCAATCAGTGAAAAGGAAAGTTGAGGATCATCTATGACGACAAAAAACGCTATGATCACCGTCTGCGGCCGGCCCAACGTGGGCAAGTCCAGCCTGACCAACGCCCTGGTGGGGGAGAAGATCGCCATCGTCAGCAGCAAGCCCCAGACCACCCGCAACCGCATCTGCGGCGTGGTGAACCGGGGGGACACCCAGTTCGTGCTGCTGGACACGCCGGGCCTGCACAAGGCCCGCAACCGCCTGGGCGACTATATGGTGAAGGTGGTGCAGGAGAGCGTGGCGGACGTGGACGCGGTGCTGCTGCTGGTGGAGCCTATCCCCCATGTGGGCGCGCCGGAGCAGGCCCTCATCGACCGCATCCGGGCCGAGCGGCTCCCCGCCATCCTGGTCATCAATAAGATCGACACGGTGCCAAACAAGGAGGATCTGCTGGCGGTCATCGCCGCTTACAGCGCGGTGCATGAGTTTGACGCGGTGGTGCCCGTCTCCGCCGTGACCGGCGACGGCCTGCCGCAGCTGCTGGAGGAGATGGAGAAGTACGCCCAGGACGGCCCCCAGCTCTTCCCGGACGGCCAGACCACCGACCAGCCGGAGCGGCAGGTGGTGGCGGAGATCTTGCGGGAGAAGCTGCTGCGCAATCTCGACAAGGAGATCCCCCACGGCACCGCTGTGGAGGTGAACCGCTTCATCGAGCGGGAGGACGGCGTCATCGAGGTGGACGCCACCATTTACTGCGAAAAGGCCAGCCACAAGGGCATCATCATCGGCAAGGGCGGCGAGATGCTCAAG